>NZ_JBFAHP010000013.1:0-193647 GCF_040654255.1 Streptomyces sp. NPDC050732 | reverse complement strand
TGGGAGAGGGCGGGCAGCCGGTCGCGCACCGAGTCGACGGCCGCGGCGTGCGCGTCCAGTTCGACGACGCAGGCCACGGCGCCGGAGTCGCCCAGCCCTGAAAAGCCGGCTGCGCCGCTTTCAGGGGCGCGTCGTGGGGGAGCGGGGCGCAGCCCCCGCTCCAGGGGCGCGGGGAACTGCGCGAGCAACCACAAGAGACCGGGAGTCGCACAACAAGCCACGCCCCACGGCGAGTGGGCGCAGCGAGCAACCACAAGAGACCGCGAGCCGCGAGGCAAGGGCGCCCCCCACGGCGAGTGGGCGGCTCCGCCAACGCTACCCGCGGTAAATCGCCTCGATCTCGTCCGCGTAATCCTTGGCCACCACATTCCGCTTCAGCTTCAGCGACGGCGTCAGATGCCCCGACTCCTCCGTGAACTGGGAGGACAGGACCCGGAACTTGCGTACGGACTCCGCCTTGGAGACCGCCGCGTTGCCGTCGTCCACCGCGCTCTGGATCGCGGCGAGGAGATCCGGGTCGTCACGGAGAGAGGCCGCCGTCGAACCGGCGGGCTTGCCGTGGTCCGCCGCCCAGCGGCCAAGGAACTCGTCGTCCACGGTGACCAGCGCGCCCACGAACGGGCGGCCGTCCCCGACGACCATGCACTCGGCGACCAGGGCGTGCGCGCGGATGCGGTCCTCGATCACGGCGGGGGCGACGTTCTTGCCGCCCGCGGTGACGATGATCTCCTTCTTGCGGCCGGTGATGCGCAGATAGCCGTCCTCGTCGAGCGTGCCGATGTCACCGGTGTGGAACCAGCCGTCGGCGAGGGCCTCCTCGGTGGCGCCCTCGTTGTTCCAGTACTCCTTGAACAGGTGCTCGCCGTGGAGGAGCACCTCGCCGTCGTCGGCGATGCGGACGACCGAGCCGGGCAGCGGCTGGCCGACCGTGCCGATCTTCTGGCGGTCCCACGGGTTGAAGGCGGTGGCCGCGCAGGACTCGGTGAGGCCGTAGCCCTCCAGGACCGTGAAGCCGATGCCGCGGAAGAAGTGGCCGAGGCGCTCACCGAGCGGGGCGCCGCCGGAGATCGCGTACTCGCCGCGTCCGCCGAGGACGGCCCGCAGCTTGCTGAAGACCAGCTTGTCGAAGATCGCGTGCTTGATCCGCAGGCCCAGGGACGGGCCCGACGACGTGTCGAGCGCGCGGCTGTACGCGATGGCCGTGTCGGCGGCCTTGTCGAAGATCTTGCCCTTGCCGTCGGCCTGCGCCTTGGCGCGCGCCGAGTTGTAGACCTTCTCGAAGACGCGCGGCACGCCCAGGATCATGGTCGGCCGGAAGGAGGCCAGCTCGTCCGTGAGGTTCTTGACGTCCGGCGCGTGGCCGAGCTTGATGGGCGCCATCAGCGCGGCGACCTCGACGAGCCGCCCGAACACGTGCGCGACGGGCAGGAAGAGGAGAACCGAACACTCGCCCGTACGGAAGAGGGGCTTGAGGCGCTCCACCACGTTGCCGCACTCCGCGAAGAAGCTGCGGTGGGTGAGGACGCAGCCCTTGGGCCGGCCGGTGGTGCCGGAGGTGTAGACGATGGTGGCCGGGTCGTCGGCGCCGGCCACCGCGCCGCGCTCGTCGACGGTCGCGTCCGGCACGTCGGCGCCCGTGCGGTGCAGCTCCTCGACGCCGCCCTTGTCGATCTGCCAGATGTGGGAGAGGGCGGGCAGCCGGTCGCGCACCGAGTCGACGGCCGCGGCGTGCGCGTCCAGTTCGACGACGCAGGCCACGGCGCCGGAGTCGCCCAGTATCCACTGGATCTGCTCGGCGGAGCTCGTCTCGTAGACGGGGACGGTGACGGCGCCCGCGCTCCAGATGGCGAAGTCGAAGAGCGTCCACTCGTACCGGGTGCGGGACATCAGGCCGACGCGGTCGCCGGGGCGCACGCCGGCGGCGATCAGACCCTTGGCGGTGGCGCGCACATCGGCGAGGAAAGCCTTCGCGGTGACGTCCTGCCAGCGGCCGTCGACCTTGCGGCCGATGACGGCGACATCCGGGTACTGCGCGGCATTTCTACGGACGATGTCGGTCAGATTGCCGTCCGCAGGGACCTCGTACAGGGCCGGAAGGCTGAACTCGCGCAAGACTGCTGCTCCTACATAGGGCGCCGGCGCCACGACGTTGTGTGCTGCGACGGTGCGGTCCAAGATCGGGCAGGTGCTCAGTCGAGTGGGGGCTGAGCACTACTGGACTGCCCGGACGTTACCCATCGGTATGGCTGGTTCGGTAGGGGGGCAGGGCCAGATGTTCGGTGCGTCACACGTCGTTCTGGTCTGAATCGCACAGTACGCCACGGTCTTCCTGACTCGGAAGTAACCGCAGGTCGCACACGGTCAAGAGCCTCTACCGCCCGCCGGGCGACCGCCCTAGGGTGATCGGCATGCCAGCTTTCCGGGTCAATGTGGTCAGTGACGTGCACGGCAACGCCGAGGGTCTCGCCCGCGCGGGAGACGGCGCGGACGCGCTCGTCTGCCTCGGCGACCTCGTGCTCTTCCTCGACTACGCCGACCACTCGCGCGGCATCTTCCCCGACCTCTTCGGCCCGGCGAACGCGACCCGGCTCGTCGAGCTGCGCACCGCCCGCCGCTTCGAGGAGGCCAGGGAATTCGGCCGGAAACTGTGGGGGACCATCGGCAGCGACCGGGCCACGGCGATCGAGTACGCCGTCCGGAAGCAGTACGCCGAAATGTTCGCGGCCTTCCCCACCCCGACCTACGCCACCTACGGCAATGTCGACATCCCGACCCTCTGGCCCGAGTACGCGCGCCCCGGCACCACCGTCCTCGACGGCGAGCGGGCCGAGATCGGCGGCCGCGTCTTCGGCTTCGTCGGCGGCGGCCTGCGCACCCCGATGCGTACGCCCTACGAGATCAGCGACGAGGAGTACGCCGCGAAGATCGAGGCCGTCGGCGAGGTCGACGTCCTGTGCACGCACATCCCGCCGGACGTGCCCGAGCTCCTCTACGACACCGTGGCCCGCCGCTTCGAACGGGGCAGCCGCGCCCTGCTCGAAGCGATCCGCAGGACCCGTCCGCGGTACGCCCTCTTCGGCCACGTCCACCAGCCACTGGTCCGGCGCATGCGCGTCGGCGCGACGGAGTGCGTGAACGTCGGCCACTTCGCCGGGTCGTCCAGGCCCTGGGCCCTGGAGTGGTGACCACGCGGCGCGCGGTAGCCTTCACGCGGTACACACCCCTCTGTCCCGGACCGCATCTGGAGGAGCCACAGCGATGGCGGAACACACCAGCTCGAGCATCACGATCGAGGCGGCACCGGCCGAGGTCATGGGAGTGATCGCCGACTTCGCCCGCTACCCGGACTGGACCGGTGAGGTGAAGGAGGCCGAGGTGCTCGCCACCGACGAGCGGGGCCGCGCCGAGCAGGTCCGCCTCGTCATGGACGCCGGCGCGATCAAGGACGACCAGACCCTCGGCTACACCTGGACCGGCGACAACGAGGTCAGCTGGACCCTCGTCAAGTCCCAGATGCTCCGCTCGCTGGACGGCTCGTACCTCCTCAAGCCCGTCGGCACCGGCACCGAGGTCACCTACCAGCTCACCGTCGACGTCAAGATCCCCATGCTCGGCATGATCAAGCGCAAGGCCGAGAAGGTCATCATCGACCGCGCACTGGCGGGCTTGAAGAAGCGCGTGGAGTCCGGCTCCGGCACGGCGTAACCGGGGGCTTTCAGGGGCGCGGGGAACTGCGCGAGCAACCACCCACACCCGTCGGCCGCGGGAAAAGCGCAGCCCCCCACGGCGAGTGGGCGCCCCCCGCCTCCGCAACGCGCTGACGTACGGTCACCCCTATGCGCACCCTCCTCGTCACCGGCCCCGGCGGCTCCGGCCGAACCACCGTCGCCGCCGCCACCGCACTCGCCGCGGCCCGCGCAGGCCACCGGACCCTCGTGATCTCCGCCGACCGCGCCGACACCCTCGGCACGGCGCTCGGCACAGCGCCGGGCGCCCCGGCCACGCACCCCGGGCTCACCACCCACAGGCCCGACGCCGACGCCCGCTTCCGGGACGACCTGCTCGCCCTGCAGGAACGTGCCGCCTCCGCCCTCGACCTGCTCGGCGCCGAACGGCTCGACGGCGAGGAGCTGACCGCGCTGCCGGGCGCCGAGGAGCTGGCCCTGCTGCGCGCCCTGCGCGACGCCGCCCGCGACGACACGTACGACACCGTCGTCGTCGACCTGCCGCCCACCGCCAAGGCCCTCGCGACCCTCGCGCTCCCCGAGCAGCTCCGCCGCTACCTGCGCCGCCTGCTCCCGCCCGAGCGGCAGGCGGCCCGCGCCCTGCGCCCCGTGCTCGGCCGTCTCGCGGGCGTCCCGATGCCCGCCGCCTGGCTGTACGAGGCCGCGGCCCGCCGGGAGGACGACCTCGCCGCCGTCCAGCGCGTGATCGAGGCCCCCACCACCACCGTCCGCCTGGTCGCCGAACCCGGCCCCGCGGGCGCCGACGCCGTCCGAGCCGCCGCCACCGGCCTCGCCCTGCACGGCCTGCGCACCGACCTCCTGGTCGCCAACCGCGTCCTGCCGGACACCAGCTCCGACACCTGGCTGGCCGGCGTCTGTGCCCAGCAGCACAAGACGCTCACCGAGTGGGAGTCGGCGTACGACCATGTCGGCCCGGTCCGCAGGGTCCCACACCTCGGCCGCGACCCGCGCGGCGCCGACGACCTCGCCGCCCTCGGCCTCACCGCGCCCGCCCCCGCCGGCCCCGAAGCGGCTCCCTGGCCCGTCACCGACGCCACCGCCGACGACGGCAGCCGCATCTACGTGTGGCACATCCCGCTGCCCGGCGCCGCACGCGACGAGCTCGGCCTCATCCGGCGCGGCGATGAAATCGTCGTCACCGCGGGCCCCTTCCGCCGCATCGTCCCCCTCCCTTCCGCGCTGCGCCGCTGCACCGTCGCGGGGGCCGGGCTGCACGAGGGCGAGCTGCGGGTCCGGTTCGCGCCGGACCCGGACCTGTGGCCGTCCGGACGGTGAACGTCCTACCGCCATTCGGGTAACGTCGAGTGGCATGAGCGATGCCACCGGGCACGAAGCCCCCGAAGCCGACGCCAACGCCTGGGAGCAGGCGTGCGCCGAGGATCTCGCGGCGGAGCAGGCCCGCCGCCGCGCGCAGTACGGTCCGCCGCCCGGCTCGGCGGCCGAGGAGCTGCGCAAGCTTGTCGACGCGGTCTCGGAGAAGCTCTCGGGACTGCAGACGCCGCTGCTCGGCGCGGTCGCGCAGGGTGCCGTCGAGCAGACCCTGAAGCAGGTCGTCAGGGAGGCGAAGGCCGTCGTCGAACCGGTCATCGAGCGCAACCCCGACGTCTTCGACCACCTCGCGGCGGCCGGCTCCGAGCTGCTCGCCGCCTACCGCTCCGCGGTCGAGGGCCAGGAGCGCCGCTGGACCCGCGGCGAGGATCGCGAGGACGAGGGTCCCGCGGCGGGCGAACACATCGATCTGGACTGACCCCCCTCGGGTACGGTGGGCCGTAGCGGGGCTCGATCGAACTGAGGGATTCATGGGACTCACCATCGGCGTCGACATCGGCGGCACCAAGATCGCGGCCGGAGTGGTCGACGAGGACGGCAACATCCTCTCGACCTTCAAGGTGCCGACCCCTGGTACTTCCGAGGCCATCGTCGACGCGATCGCCTCCGCGGTGGCGGGCGCACGGGCCGGACACGAGATCGTCGGCGTCGGCATCGGCGCCGCCGGATACGTCAACCGCCAGCGCTCCACGGTCTACTTCGCGCCGAACATCGACTGGCGGCAGGAGCCGCTCAAGGACGAGGTCGAGAAGCGCGTCGGCCTGCCCGTGGTCGTCGAGAACGACGCCAACGCCGCGGCCTGGGGCGAGTACAGGTTCGGCGGCGGCAAGGGCCACCGCAACGTCATCTGCATCACGCTCGGCACAGGCCTCGGCGGCGGCATCATCATCGGCAACAAGCTGCGCCGCGGGCACTTCGGCGTGGCCGCCGAGTTCGGCCACATCCGGATGGTGCCGGACGGCCTGCTCTGTGGCTGCGGCAGCCAGGGCTGCTGGGAGCAGTACGCCTCAGGACGCGCCCTCGTGCGGTACGCGAAGCAGCGCGCCAACGCCACCCCGGAGAACGCCGAGTACCTCCTCTCGCTCGGCGACGGCACCCCCGACGGCATCGAGGGCAAGCACATCTCGATGGCCGCGCGGCAGGGCGACGCCGTCGCCATCGACTCCTACCGCGAGCTGGCCCGCTGGGCGGGCGCGGGACTCGCCGACCTGGCGTCGCTCTTCGACCCGTCCGCGTTCATCGTCGGCGGCGGCCTCTCGGACGAGGGCGAGCTGGTCCTCGACCCGATCCGCAAGTCCTTCAAGCGCTGGCTCGTCGGCGCCGCCTGGCGCCCCGAGGCCCAGGTCATCGCCGCCCAGCTGGGCAACAAGGCGGGCCTGGTCGGCGCGGCCGACCTGGCGCGGGAGCCCGACCCGGTCATGTGACCCCGTGACGGGGGCGCCGCCGACCGCGCCGCGCGCTCGTCCTCAAACGCCGGACAGGCCGAATATCCTCGGCCTGTCCGGCGTTCGCGTATCTTGATCGCCATGCCGACGAGCCCGAGCTCCACGCTCCCCGACTCGCGTACCGAACCCGACGGTTCGGCCGTCATCCGGGTGCTCAGCTACAACATCCGCTCGATGCGCGACGACACCGCCGCGCTCGCCAGGACCATCGCCGCCTGCGCCCCCGACCTCGTCCTGGTCCAGGAGGCGCCGCGGTTCTTCCGCTGGCGCAAGAAGCTGGCCCGCCTCGCGCGCGCCGCCGACCTGGTGATCCTCTCCGGCGGTGGCAGCGCGGCCGGACCGGCGCTGCTCTGCTCCCTGCGCGCCACCGTCGAGCGCACCGAGGATGTGCTGCTGCCGCTCACCCCCGGACTGCACCGGCGCGGCTTCGCGACCGCCGTCGTGCGCTTCGGCGGTGCCCGCGTCGGCGTCCTGAGCTGCCACCTGAGCCTCCAGACCGACGAGCGGTACGCGCAGGGCGGGATGCTGCTCGACCGGCTCGCCGGGATGGGCGTGGAGCACGCCGTCGCGGGCGGCGACCTCAACGAGCGGCCCGGCGGCCGGACGTTCCGCAGGCTCGCCGAAGGGCTCCAGGACTGCTGGACGGCCAAGCCGTGGGGCGGCGAGAACACCTCGACGCCGGACGACCCGCACCAGCGCATCGACGCGATCTTCGCGACCTCCGGGATCGAGGTCCTGGGCTGCGGCGTGCCGTCGGACCTGCCCGGGGTGAGCGCGGCGGACCTGAGGGCGGCCACGGACCACCTACCGGTCCTGGCCGCCCTCAGGGTCCCGGCCGCCTAGGGCGTGTCTTTTGGACGGGCCCGGGCTGATCCGAAAGACACGCCATAGGGCCCGGAGCGGTTCAGACGACCGCGCCGCGTCCCGGGTCGTCGTCCTCCTCGTCGTCGCCGCTGTTCATCCGCATCACCAGCGTCGCGAAGCCGCCCAGGAAGCCGCCGATGCCGAGCGTGGTCAGCCACCACGTCATCTGCCAGCCGAGCAGCACGGCGAGCAGGATGAGCAGCGGGCCGCCGAGCACGGCGAGCCAGGCGAACCTGGCCGTCACGTCGGCCTCGGGCAGCGGCGGCGGCTCGGGCGGCACGAAGTGCCCCTCGTCGTCGGCGTCGAAGTCCTTCTCGGAGGGCTCGGGCGTGGTGTAGTCGCGCGGCCCGCCGCCCATGCCGACTCCGGGCGCGAACGAGACGGAGCTGCCGAGCGGCTTGTCGGTGCCGGACTTGTCGTCCGGGGCGGGCTCGGCGGGGCTCTTCACAGGGCCCGAGCCGCCGGAGCCGTCCGTGGGGCCGTTCGTCTCCGTCTCCAGGAGTGCCAGGTCCTCGACGGACTTGAAGGGCTTGGCGCCCGGCGGGTCCGCGGGCTCCTCGCCGTACCCCGCGACGATGGCCCGCCAGGCGGCGTCCTCGTCCAGCGGCACCCCGTCACCGGGGACCTTGCTCTTCTCGGGCTCGCGGCTCTCGTCGCGGTCCGCCGCCTCGTGCTCAGCCACCGGTGGCCGTCCCTTCCTTGCCGACGCTGGGGGCGAGCCGGGCGATGAACGCGTAACTCTCCTCGAAGATCCGGTCCGCGTCGTAGTCCAACGTCGCGACGTGGTAGCTCTGTTCCAGCAGGATCTCCTCGACGTCCGTGGACGAGACGCGGCCGAGGATGCGGGCCGAGTCGGCGGGCGGCACCACGTGGTCGCGCGGGCTGTGCAGCACCACCAACGGCTGGGTCACCTGCGGCAGTTCCGCGTCGACCAGGCGGAAGAAGCGGCGCAGGGAGTGCGCGGCGTGCAGCGGGACCTTGTCGTAGCCGATCTCGACGGAGCCGGGCTTGGCGATGTCGCTCGCGATGCCGTTGGTCGTCGTCACGAAGTGCCGCACGACCGGCAGCGCGTGCGCCGCGACGCCGTGCACCTTGTTCCCCGGGTTGACCAGGACGAGGCCGCTGACCGCGTCCCCGTGCTTGGCCGCCAGGCGCAGCGCGAGCGCGCCGCCCATGGAGAGCCCGAAGACGAAGACCCGCGCGCACCGGTCGAGGAGGCCCCGCAGCTCGCGCTCCACCTCGGCGTACCAGTCCTGCCAGCCGGTGACCTGCATGTCCTCCCAGCGGGTGCCGTGCCCGGGCAGCAGCGGCAGCGAGACGGTGAGGCCGCGCTCCGCCAGATACTCGGCCCAGGGACGCAGCGACTGCGGGGATCCGGTGAAGCCGTGGCAGAGGAGGACGCCGACCTCGCCGCCTTCGTGGCGGTACGGCTCGGCTCCGGGGAGGACCGGCACCTTCGGTCTCCTTCGTGAGATGTGACGAGGGGATTCAAGGGTCGTGAGGAGTACTTCACCGTACGCGACCGGACTGACACCGACCAGGGTCGTCGGGCCCATTGGCCGCACCCCGGGTTAAGGTCTGATCCACAGAAACAGGAGGCACTCGGTTTGATCTACGGCGCAATGAAGGTTGCCATCGGAGGGCCGCTGAAGCTCGGCTTCAGGCCCTGGGTGGAGGGCCTTGAGAACGTCCCCGCCGAGGGCCCTGCGATTCTGGCGAGCAACCACCTCTCGTTCTCGGACTCCTTCTTCCTCCCCGCGGTCCTCGACCGCAAGGTCACCTTCATCGCCAAGGCGGAGTACTTCACCTCGCCCGGCGTGAAGGGCAAGCTCACCGCGGCCTTCTTCAAGGGCGTGGGCCAGCTCCCCGTGGACCGCTCCGGCGCGCGCGGCGCGGGCGAGGCCGCCATCAAGAGCGGCATCGAGGTCCTGGAGCGCGGTGAGCTCTTCGGCATCTACCCCGAAGGCACGCGCTCGCCCGACGGGCGCCTCTACCGCGGCAAACCGGGCGGCCTCGCGCGCGTGGCCCTCGCCACCGGCGCGCCCGTGCTCCCCGTCGCGATGATCGACACGGAGAAGATCCAGCCGCCCGGCAAGGTGATGCCCAAGCTGATGCGGCCCGGCATCCGCATCGGCAAGCCGCTCGACTTCCGGCGCTACCAGGGCATGGAGCAGGACCGCTTCGTGCTGCGCGCGCTGACCGACGAGGTCATGTACGAGATCATGAAGCTCTCCGGCCAGGAGTACGTCGACATGTACGCGACGGCCGCGAAGCGCCAGATCTCCGACGCGGCCAAGGCGGCCAAGGCGGCGGACGGCAACAAGAGCGGACACAAGGACGGCAACAAGGACGGACACAAGGGCGGGCGCAAGGAACGGGCCGGCTCTTAACCGCGTCCGTTCAGGGGTGGGGCACACGGGGGGGGCGGGGGACATGGCCGAGCGCGAGAAAGTCATGAGGATGTCGGTCGAGCAGCCGCTGTGGCGCGCGCTCACCGCGTACCGCGTGCTGACGATGCTGTACGCGATCGGCCTCTTCGGCGCGGCACACGAGAAGCTGGACCGGCCCTGGCTGGCCGTCGCCTACTACGCGGTGCTCGCCTCCTGGACCCTCGCCACCCTGCCCCGCGTCGCGAACGCGGCGAGCTGCACCAAGCGGTTCCTCGTCGCGGACCTGACCGTCGCGATCGTCGGCATCCTGCTCACGCCGCTCGCCGACTCGCAGCAGCGGATCGTCGACGGCGGCCCGACGCTGCCCTCCATATGGACGGCGGGCTCCGTCCTCGCCTTCGCGATCAAGGGCGGCTGGCGCTGGGCGGCCTCGGCGTCCCTGCTGGTGGGCGTCGCCAACGTGGTGCAGCGCGGCGCGTTCAGCCGCGACACCGTGCACAACGTCCTGCTGGTCTGCATCGCCTCCATCGCCATCGGCTACGTCGTGGAGCTGGCCCGCGCCTCCGAGCGCACCCTGGCCCGCGCCCTGGAGATCGAGGCCGCGACCCGCGAGCGCGAACGGCTCGCCCGCGACATCCACGACAGCGTCCTCCAGGTCCTCGCCATGGTGCAGCGCCGCGGCACCGCCATCGGCGGCGAGGCCGCGGAGCTCGGCCGTCTCGCGGGCGAGCAGGAGGTCGCCCTGCGGACCCTGGTCGCGGGCGGCATGGCCCCCGCCTCGTACGCGTCGGAGGACCTCGCGCAGGGCGCCGTCGTCCGCGCCGTCGAGGTGCCCGACGAGCCGGACGACGACGGGCCCCGCGACCTGCGCCCGCTCCTCGCCCGGCACGCGGGGGCGAAGGTGACGCTCTCCGAACCCGGGGCGCCGGTCCTCCTCGCGCCGCGGGCCGCGAAGGAGCTGGCGGCCGCCGTCGGTGCCGCCCTGGACAATGTCCGCGTCCACGCGGGACCGGACGCGCACGCCTGGATCCTGGTCGAGGACGAGCCGGACGGGGTGATCGTGACCGTCAGGGACGACGGCCCCGGCATCCCGGAGGGCCGGCTCGCGGAGGCCGAGGGGGAGGGGCGCATGGGCGTGGCCCTGTCGATCCGGGGGCGGCTGCGGGACATCGGCGGCACGGCCGAGCTGATCTCGGTGCCGGGCCAGGGGACGGAAGTGGAACTGAAAGTGCCGCGCGAAGAGGCGCGGGACACCCGGGGGAAGGCAGGAAAGGCGAGATGAACGAGCAGCAGCAACGGCAGGAACCGGCCACCGCGGGGGACGGGCCGGCGGTCGGCACGATCAAGGTCATGGTCGTCGACGACCACCCCATGTGGCGCGACGCCGTCGCCCGTGACCTCGCCGAGGCGGGCCTCGACGTGGTCGCCACCGCGGGCGACGGCGAGCAGGCCGTCCGCCGCGCCCGGGCGGTGGCGCCCGACGTCCTGGTCCTCGACCTGAACCTCCCCCTGAAGCCGGGCGTGCAGGTCTGCAAGGAGCTGGTCGGCGCCAACCCGGCGCTGCGCGTCCTCGTCCTCTCCGCGAGCGGCGAGCACGCGGACGTCCTGGAGGCGGTCAAGTCCGGCGCCACCGGCTATCTCCTGAAGTCGGCGTCCACGGAGGAGCTGATCGACGCGGTGCGCCGCACGGCGGTCGGCGACGCGGTCTTCACCCCGGGCCTCGCGGGCCTCGTCCTCGGCGAGTACCGCAGGCTGGCCACCGAGCCCGCGGCCGGCACCCCGGACGACCCGAAGGCCCCGCAGCTCACCGACCGCGAGACGGAGGTCCTGCGCCTGGTCGCCAAGGGCCTGAGCTACAAGCAGATCGCCGAGCGCCTGGTCATCTCGCACCGCACCGTGCAGAACCACGTCCAGAACACCCTGGGCAAGCTCCAGCTGCACAACAGGGTGGAGCTCGTGCGGTACGCGATAGAGCGCGGCATCGACAGGCCCGACCATGCGTGACCCCTCGTACAACCCCTCGTACGGGTGAAAGCGCTTGATCAACTCCCCTGCACAGCAAAGGAATTGACCATTCGCACCGTCCCTGAGTGACCTGGATCACCATTAGCGTGACTCGCATCAGGTCACTGAGGCGAAGGGACTGTTCCATGGGGGCCAAGAAAATTGGCGTACTGACCGGCGGCGGCGACTGCCCCGGGCTCAACGCGGTCATCCGCGGCGTCGTCCGCAAGGGCGTGCAGGAGTACGACTACGACTTCGTCGGGTTCCGGGACGGCTGGCGCGGGCCGCTGGAGGGCGACACCGTCCCGCTCGACATCCCGGCGGTCCGCGGCATCCTGCCGCGCGGCGGCACCATCCTCGGCTCCTCGCGCACCAACCCGTTCAAGGTGGAGAACGGCGTGCGCCGCATCAAGGAGAACCTCGCCAAGCACGAGGTCGACTCCCTCATCGCGATCGGCGGCGAGGACACCCTCGGCGTCGCCGCGCGCCTCACCGACGAGTACGGCGTCCCGGTCGTCGGTGTCCCGAAGACCATCGACAACGACCTCTCCGCCACCGACTACACCTTCGGCTTCGACACGGCCGTCGGCATCGCGACCGAGGCGATCGACCGCCTGCACACCACCGCCGAGTCGCACATGCGCGTCCTCGTCGTCGAGGTCATGGGCCGCCACGCGGGCTGGATCGCCCTGCACTCGGGCCTCGCGGGCGGCGCCAACGTCATCCTCATCCCCGAGCAGCGCTTCGACGTCGACCAGGTCTGCGCCTGGGTGACCTCGCGGTTCAAGGCGTCGTACGCCCCCATCGTCGTCGTCGCGGAGGGCGCGATGCCCAAGGACGGCGAGATGGTCCTCAAGGACGGGACGCAGGACTCCTTCGGGCACGTCCGGCTCTCCGGGGTCGGCGAGTGGCTGGCCAAGGAGATCGAGGGGCGCACCGGCAAGGAGGCGCGCACCACGGTCCTCGGCCACGTCCAGCGCGGCGGCACCCCGAGCGCCTTCGACCGCTGGCTCGCCACCCGCTTCGGCCTGCACGCGATCGAGGCCGTCCGGGACGGCGACTTCGGCAAGATGGTCGCCCTCAAGGGCACGGACATCGTCCGCGTACCGATCGCGGAGGCGACGGCCCGCCTCAAGACGGTGGACCCGGCGCTGTACGCGGAGGTGGGGGTGTTCTTCGGCTGACCCGGGGAGGGCGGCCCTGACGCGTCCGGGACGGCCCCCCCCGCGGTGCCGTCCCGGAAACCGGTCAATAGACTCACAACCATGGAAATTCTCGCATTTGGCGTGCAGTCCGATGAAAAGCCGCTGATGGAGAAGGCCTTCGAGGGGCACCACGACATCCGCTGCCTCGACGTGTTCCTGAACGAGGACACCGCCCCGATCGCCGCCGGCTACGAGATCATCTCCTCCAGCGTCAACGCCACCCTCGACAACCGGGTCCTCCAGACCCTCGCCGCCGGCGGGACCCGGATGATCGCCCAGCGCTCCACCGGGTTCAACAACATCGACCTGCCGGTCGCCGAACGGCTCGGCCTGACCGTCGCCCGCGTCTCGTCCTACTCGCCCTACTCCGTGGCCGAGTTCGCCTGGACCCTGGCGATGGCCGTCAACCGCCGCATCGTCCGCGCCAGCAACCGCACCCGCGACTTCGACTTCCGCCTCGACGGCCTGATGGGCCGCGACCTGCGGGGCCGCACGGTCGGCGTGCTCGGCACCGGCAAGATCGGCGAGGCGTTCACCCGCATCGCGCACGGCTTCGGCATGCGGCTGCTCGGCTGGGACGTCGCCGAGAACCCCGCCTGCGCCGAGCTCGGCATGGAGTACGTGACGAAGGACGAACTCCTCGCCGAGGCGGACCTCGTCTCCCTGCACGTGCCGCTGCTCCCGGCCACCCAGCACATCATCGACGCCGAGGCGCTGCGGACGATGAAGGACGACGCGATCCTGGTGAACTCCAGCCGCGGCGGCCTGATCGACACCGACGCCCTGGTCGGGGAGTTGCGCGCGGGACGCTTCACGGGGGTGGGCCTGGACGTGTACGAGGCGGAGGCGGGACTCTTCTTCCTCGACAAGTCCCTGGAGGTCGTCGAGGACGACACGCTGGCCCGCCTCGTCACGTTCCCGAACGTCGTGGTCACCTCCCACCAGGCCTACTACACCGCGGACGCGGTGGGCCAGATCATCGACACCACGGTGCACAACGTCCTGGACTACCTGGCGGGCCGCCGCTCCGAGAACGTCCTGGTCCCCGCGGCGGGCAGCAGCTGACCGAGCAGCTCCCGCACGATCGCGGTGCCGCGCAGCGTCAGCACCGACTCCGGGTGGAACTGCACGCCCGCGAAGCCAGGCCCGCGCAGCGCGTGCACCTCGCCGCTCGTCCCGTCCCCGCTGACCTCCACGCCGTGTGCGGCCAGCTCCGCCGCGGACCCGTCGTCGCAGCGCGCCACGAAGCTGTTGTAGAAGCCGACGGTCTCGGGCCGCCCGAACAGGTCGATGCCCGTCTGCGCGCCCTGGTACGGCACCTCCTTCCGCACGATCTCCAGGCCCAGCTCGGCGGCGATCAGCTCGTGCCCCAGGCAGACGCCGAGCACGCCGTACTCGTGGCCGCGGATCGCCTCGGCCGCCAGCGAGCGCAGCAACCGCATCTTCGGGTCGGTGAGGTCGGACGGGTCGCCGGGCCCTGGGCCGAGCACGACGGGCCCCTCGTGCGCGAGCACCGTCTCCCGCAGCCCCTCCTCGTCGTAGCGCCGGACCGACACCCGCAGGCCCGAGGAGCGCAGGACGTGCGCGAGCATCGCGGTGAAGGTGTCCTCGCCGTCCACGACGAGCGCGTGGCCGGCCAGCTCGCTCGCGGGCTCCTGCATCCGCAGCCAGAACGGCGCGAGCGAGGCGCGCCGGCCGTCCAGCGCCGCCCGCACCCGCGGATCGTCGGCGAGGGCGGGCCGCGCGCTCTCCTCGTGCGGACGCCCGGGGCGCACGCCCAGCGCGGCCAGCACTCCGGCGGCCTTCGCGTGCGTCTCGGCGACCTCGCCCATGGGGTCGGAGCCGCGTACCAGCGTGGCGCCCACCGGTACCCGCAGCCGCCCGGCCGGGGAGATGTCGGCGGTGCGGATCAGGATGGGGGAGTCCAGGGTCTGCGCGCCGAAGCCCCCTTCCCGCCCACCGCTCCCTGCGGACCTGCCGATGAGGGCGAGGGCGCCCGCGTAATAGCCCCGGCCGCCGGCTTCGTGCCGCTCGATGACGCGGCAGGCGTTCTGCACGGGCGACCCGGTGACGGTCGCCGCGAACATCGTCTCCTTCAGGACCTCCCGCACGTCCAGCGACGACTTGCCGCGCAGCTCGTACTCGGTGTGCGCGAGATGGGCCATCTCCTTCAGACGCGGCCCGATCACGACGCCGCCCATGTCGCCGACGGTGCACATCATCTTCAGCTCCTCGTCGACGACCATCGAGAGCTCCTCGATCTCCTTGCCGTCGGAGAGGAAGGCGAGCAGGTCGTCCGGCGTTGGCCCCTCGGCCGGGTAGCGGTAGGTGCCGCTGATCGGGTTCATGACGACGGTCCCGCCGGACATCCGCACGTGCACCTCGGGGCTGGCCCCGACGAGCGTGCGGTCCCCGGTGTGCACGACGTACGTCCAGTACGCGCCCCGCTCGCCCACGAGCAGCCGCCGGAAGAGCGCGAGGGCGTCGGCCCTGTCGAAGCCGGGGATCTCACCCTCGTACGTGCGACGGATGACGAAGTTGGCGCCCTCGCCCCGGCCGATCTCCTCGCGCAGGACACGCCCCACGATGTCCGCGTAGGCGGCGTCGTCCACGTCGAAGGCCCCGCCCTCGACCCGCACGTCGTGCGCGGGAAGCGCCCGGAGAGCCACGTCGAGCGGGATGTCGTACGTCTCCTCGGGCGTGAGGACGGTGAGCGGCGTGCCGTCGTCGCGGACGTCGAAGCCGCGCTCCCTGATCTGCCGGAAGGGCACGAGCGCGAGACCCTCGGGGATGTCCGCGAGTCGTTCGTACGTTCCCGTCGGGCCGATCAGGACCTCGACCGTGTCGTGGTCGCGGCCCGGCGTGCGGCGGCGCAGCAGGGCGAAGGGACGGTCGTCGGACAGGAGGTCGGTGAGGTGCATAGGGTGCGTGGGGTGCATGGGAAGGGTTCCTTCTCACTCGGAGAGGAACGGCCCGGCCCCGGGAGTCCGGAAAACACTGAAGGCCGCCCCTCGGGCGGCCTTCGCGAGTCTGTGGATACGCGCAGTCAGTGGGCCGCCGGATGAGCGGGCCACCACCAGTTACGAGTCGTCGTCTGCGCGTGCATGTCCGGCACCCTAGCGCATCCGATCACTCCACCGTGTCGGCTCCGTCTCACTTCGTGAGCGGGGGGATGGACGGCGCGCTGCACCACGTAATGTTGACGAGGTGACCGTGAACGCTAAGACCACCGCTACCGGTGGCAACACCTGGCGAAACCTGCCCGCGGCGCAGCAGCCCGAGTACCCCGATGCCGAGGCTCTGCGCGATGTGATCGCGGACCTCGAATCGTATCCGCCGCTCGTCTTCGCGGGCGAGTGCGACCAGCTGCGCGCCCGACTGGCGTCCGTCGCCAAGGGAGAGGCGTTCCTGCTCCAGGGCGGCGACTGCGCCGAGGCCTTCGACGCGGTGTCCGCCGACCACATCCGGAACAAGCTGAAGACGCTGCTCCAGATGGGCGCCGTCCTCACGTACGCGGCGTCCGTTCCCGTCGTGAAGGTGGGCCGCATCGCGGGGCAGTACTCCAAGCCGCGCTCCAAGCCGACCGAGACCCGCGACGGCGTCACGCTCCCGACCTACCGGGGCGACTCCGTCAACGGCTTCGACTTCACCGAAGAGGCCCGCATCCCGGACCCCGAGCGCCTGAAGCGGATGTACAACGCCTCCGCGTCCACGCTCAACCTGGTCCGCGCCTTCACCACGGGTGGTTACGCCGACCTGCGCCAGGTGCACGCCTGGAACCAGGACTTCGTGAAGTCGTCCCCGTCCGGCCAGCGGTACGAGCAGCTGGCCCGCGAGATCGACAACGCGCTCAACTTCATGCGCGCCTGCGGCACCGACCCGGAGGAGTTCAAGACCGTCGAGTTCTACGCCTCCCACGAGGCGCTGCTGCTCGACTACGAATCGGCGCTGACCCGCGTCGACTCCCGCACCGGCCGGCTGTACGACACCTCGGGCCACATGGTCTGGATCGGTGAGCGCACCCGCCAACTGGACCACGCGCACATCGAGTTCGCCTCCCAGGTGCGCAACCCCGTCGGCGTCAAACTCGGCCCGACCACCACGGCCGAGGAGGCGCTGCAGTACATCGAGCGCCTCGACCCCGACCGCGAGCCCGGCCGGCTGACCTTCATCGTCCGCATGGGCGCCGACAAGGTCCGCGACAAGCTGCCCGAGCTGGTCGAGAAGGTCACCGCCTCCGGCGCGACCGTCGCCTGGATCACCGACCCGATGCACGGCAACACGTACGAGGCGGCCTCCGGTCACAAGACCCGCCGCTTCGACGACGTGCTCGACGAGGTCAAGGGCTTCTTCGAGGTCCACAAGGCCCTCGGCACCCACCCGGGCGGCATCCACGTCGAGCTCACCGGTGACGACGTCACCGAGTGCGTGGGCGGCGGCGACGAGATCTTCGTCGACGACCTCCACCAGCGCTACGAGACCGCCTGCGACCCGCGGCTCAACCGCAGCCAGTCGCTCGACCTGGCGTTCCTGGTGGCGGAGATGTACCGCGACCAGTAGGCCTTGAGGCTGCACGGCTGTACGGCTGTACGCACGAGTGGGGCACGGATCCATGTGATCCGTGCCCCACCGGCGTATCCGGGGCTTTTGTGGGCCCGGAGACATGGGTAAGGTTAGGTTAGCCTCACCGATCAATCGGGACGGCGCTGTCGATGAGTCCTGTCCGTCCTGTCTGTCCTGTCCGGGAGGTGAACCGCGTGTACGTCTGCAACTGCTTCGGGGTCACCGAGGCGCAGGTGAAGAAGCACGCGGCGGACGGGGCCTGCACCCCCCGCCAGATAGCCTCGGCCTGCAAGGCGGGCACGGACTGTGGTTCGTGCGTACGACGCATCCAGGCGCTGCTCGGCCGGGGCGCGTGCCCCCGCCGTGAGCTGGCGGACCAGGGAGAGCCGGTCCTCTCCGGCCTCGACGGGACCGCCCAGCAGGCTGCCTAGCAGGAGGCCGCCTAGCTCTCCGGCTGCTCGATGAGCTGCGCCAGGTAGAGCGGCTCGCCCAGCTTCTCGACGAGCTCCAGCTGGGTGTCCAGATAGTCGATGTGGTGCTCCTCGTCGGCGAGGATCGACTCGAAGATGTTCGCGGACGTGATGTCGCCCTTGGCGCGCATCACCTCGATGCCGCGCTTGAGGCGGTCGATCGCCTCCACCTCGACCTGCCGGTCCGCCTGGAACATCTCGGTGACCGTCTGGCCCACCCGGACGTGGAAGAGCCGCTGGTAGTTGGGCAGACCGTCGAGGAACAGAATCCGGTCGGTCAGCACCTCCGCGTGCTTCATCTCGTCGAACGACTCGGACCGGGTGTACTTCGCGAGCTTCGTCCAGCCGAAGTTCTCCTGCATCTTGGCGTGGAGAAAGTACTGGTTGATCGCCGTCAGTTCGGCGGTCAGCTGCTCGTTGAGAAATTCAATGACCTCGGGGTCGCCCTGCATCGCAGAGGCTCCTTCCACGCGGTTGACTGGGCAGGTAGCGCGCATCTTTGCACCGGTGTTCGGAGGGCGTCCAGTAAGTGCACGCTTAGTAGGAGTTGCCCGAATCCGTATCTGTCAGACTTCGTCTGGTCACGTCCACCGCCCCGGGTCTGTCAGGATGGAGTCATGGGTCAGCCGGCGGAACGCGCATCTCGACAGGCGGCGGAGCCGGAGCTTCCGCCGGGTCAGCGGCTGCAGCGCGGCTGGCCGGTCACGCACTACGGACCGGTGCCGAAGTTCCGTCCCGAGCGCTGGGAGTTCAGGGTTTTCGGAGCCACCGCCGACGGTGCGAAGCACTGCTGGACGCACGAGGAATTCTCCGCCCTGCCGTACGCCACCGTCGTCGCCGACCTGCACTGCGTCACGAAGTTCAGCATGCTCGGCGCCGAGTGGGGCGGGGTACCGGCCCGCACGCTCCTGGAGATCGCCCCGCCCGCGCCGAACGCCACCCATGTGATGGTCTGGGCCGAGTACGGCTTCAGCTCGAATCTGCGGATGGCGGACTTCGCCTCCGACCGCACAATTTTCGCCACTCACAAAGGCGGCGAACTGCTCACCGCCGAGCACGGCTTCCCGCTCCGGCTCGTGGTCCCCCACCTGTACGCGTGGAAGGGCCCCAAGTGGGTCCGCGGCATCGAGTACATGACCGCCGACCGCCGCGGCTTCTGGGAGGAGCGCGGCTACCACAACCTCGGCGACCCCTGGCGGGAACAGCGCTACTCATACCAGGAGGAGCCCGGGGACGGCCCCGAGTTCTAGCCCGGCCGGGGTGCTACACGCCTCGGAGCGCCTTCAGGCGTGCCACGTCCGCCGCGTGCCCCTCCTTGCCGCCGGGCGTCTCGATGACCAGCGGTACGCCCTCGGTGGCCGGGTGGAGCATCAGCTCGCGGAAGGGCTCCTCGCCGATGTGGCCGGTGCCGATGTTCTCGTGGCGGTCCTTGTGGGCGCCGACGACGTCCTTGGAGTCGTTGGCGTGCACGAGCTTCAGGCGGCCCTCGCCGACCGTGTCCACCAGGAGGTCCAGGGTCTGCTTCATGCCGCCCGGACCCGTCAGGTCGTGGCCCGCCGCGTAGATGTGGCAGGTGTCCAGGCAGATGCCCAGCTTGGGGTGGGAGTCCAGCGCCTCGAAGTACGGGCCGAAGTCCCAGGTGCGTGAGCAGAGCGAGGCGCCCTGGCCCGCCGTCGACTCCAGGAGCAGGAACGGGTCGTCGTCGTGCGTCAGCTCGTCGAGGAGCGGCAGCATCCGGTCGCGCACCTGCCGCAGGGCGACCGCCCGGTCCCGGCCGCCGGTCGCCGAGCCGGTGTGCACGACGACGCCGAGCGCGCCGATCTCGCGGGCCCTGCGCAGCGAGTGGCGCAGGGACTCCACGGACTTCTCGACGGTCGCCTCGGTGTGCGAGCCGAAGTTGATGAGGTAGGGCGCGTGGACGTACGCCGGGATGTTCCCGTCGGCACAGGCCGCGCGGAACGCCTCGTCCTGCTTCGGGTTGCCGGGCGGGGTCGCCCAGCCGCGCGGGTTGGCGACGAAGACCTGGACGGCTTCGGCGCCGAGGTCACGGGCGTACGAGAGGCCGACGGAGGCGAGTCCGCCGGCCACCGGGACATGGCCGCCGACGGGATTGCGGGACACTGCGTTGGGGGACTTGTTGCTGCTCACGACGTCAAGGGTGGCACGCGCGCGTGGATGCTCCCGAACGGTCCGGGAGGAGAGGGGCGGGGCCGGGCCGGGGCCCGGCGCCCGGCTCAGCGGATCGTGATGGTGATCGTCGAGTTCTTCGGGGCCTTGTCGCCGCCGTCCACCGACTGCTTCTTCACGGTGTCCCCGAAGATGCCGAGGAGACCGCGGTCCTCGTCGACCTCGAAGCCCGCGCCCTCCAGCTCGTCCTTGGCCTCGTCGACGCTCATGCCGGTGACGTCCGGCACCTCGACCATCGGCGGGCCCTTGGAGATCGTCAGCTCGACCGTGTCACCCTCCGCGACCGTCTCGTTCTCGGCGGGCGACTGCCTGACGACGTCGCCCTTGTCCTCGTCGGAGTGGACCCGCGCCGGGGCGATCTCGACCTTGAGGCCGGCGTCCTCCAGGTCCTCGGTGGCCTCGGCCTGGGACTCGCCCGTCACGTCGGGGACCTCGACCGGGCGGCCCTTGCTGACGACCAGGGCGACGGCCGAGCCCGCCTTGCGGGTGAAGCCGGCCCGCGGGTCCGTGCTGATCACGGAGCCCTTGTCGATGTTCTCGCTGAACCTCTTGGTGACCATGCCCGGCGCGAGTCCGGAGTTCTTGAGCTCCTTCTTGGCCGTGGCCAGCGGGAGGTTCTTCACGTTCGGGACCTTCACGGTCTCGGGGCCCAGCGAGATGGTCAGCGTCACCCCGTCGTTCTGCCGGATGCGGTCGCCCACCGCCGGGTCGGTCTTCATGACCGTGCCCCGCTTGTCCGTGTCGCTGTACTCGCGCTCGACGCCCTTCACCTCAAGTCCGGTGTCGTCGAGCCGCTGCTTCGCCTGCGCCTCGGTCTTCGCCAGGAGCGGCGGGACCTCCGTGAACTGGCCGGAATTGATGTACCAGATGCCCGTGCCGAGGCCCAGGACCAGCAGGACACCGGCTATGACCGCGATCGTGCGGCGGCGCGGGTCGAACCGCCGCCGGGAGGCCGGGGCTGCGGTGGGCGGTCCGGGCGGCGGAGTCGTGAGGACGCTGGTGCGGTTCAGCGCGTCCTCGGCCTGCCGCTCCGCCGGCCCGCCCTCCGCGGGCAGCGGGAGCTGCACGGAGCGCGCCGCGCGCGGGATCACGCTCGTGCGGTCCCCGGAGATGTCGCGGGGCTCCTGGTCCGTCGGGTGCGCCTGCGGCGGCACCGCGTCGAGCTGTTCCTCGGTCAGGCCGGCCCGCGCCTCCCTGAGCTGCGCGAGGAGGGCCACCGCGTCGTACGGACGGATGTCCGGGGTGCGCGCGGTGGCGGAGGCGACCAGCTCGTCGAGCGCGAAGGGGAGCCCGGGGACGGCCGCCGACGGGGGCGGCACGTCTTCGTTCAGGTGCTGGTAGAGGACCTGGGCGGGGGAGTCCCCGGAGTGCGGCTTGGCGCCGGTCAGCATCTCGTAGAGCACGACGCCGCACGCGTACACGTCCACGCGGGTGTCCGCCGTGCCGTGCTCGATCTGCTCGGGGGCGAGGTACGAGACGGTGCCGAGGACGGTGCCCGTGGTGTTCGTGACGGTGTCCACCGCGCGGACGAGCCCGAAGTCGGCGACCTTCACCCGGCCGTCGTCCCCTATGAGGACGTTCTCCGGCTTCATGTCGCGGTGCACGAACCCGGCGCGGTGCGCGGCGCCGAGCGCGGCGAGGACCGGCTCCAGGATGTCGAGGGCGGCCCGCGGCTGCAGGGCGCCGCGCTCGCGCAGGACGTCGCGCAGGGTGCAGCCCGCGATGTACTCCATCGCGAGGTAGACGTACGACCCGTCCGTGCCCTGGTCGAACACGCCGACCACGTTCGGATGCGAGAGGCGGGCCACCGACTTCGCCTCGCGGATGAAGCGGTCGACGAAGGAGGCGTCGGCCGCCAGCGTCGGATGCATCACCTTGAGCGCGAGCACGCGGTCGAGGCGGGTGTCCACGGCCCGGTAGACCGTGGCCATCCCGCCGACCGCGATGCGCCCGTCGATGCGGTAACGGCTGTCGAGCAGCTGCCCGACGAGCGGGTCCTGAAGGGTCGTGTCCACGGAGGGAGTCTACGAGCAGCCACCGACACCCCGGCCGGGGCGGGCATGCTCATGGCGCTACTGCAGCCGAGCTGTGACAGGCGCCAGGGCGACCGCGCCCCGTAAGGGGCGCGGGGAACTGCGCGACAAGCCCCCACCGGCGGTGAGCCGCGAACGGACAGATCCCGGCACCCCCTAAGGCGCCCCGAAGGCCGGCCGCTCCGGGTCCAGCCGGGCCATGCCCTCCGCAGGAGACGACGCCTCCGCGAAGTGCCGCCGCGGAATCCGCCCGGCCCGGTGCGCGAGCCGCCCCGCCTCGACGCCGTGCCGCATGGCCTCGGCCATCAGGACCGGCTCCTGCGCCCGCGTCACCGCGGAGGCGAGCATCACACCCGCGCACCCCAGCTCCATCGCGATCGTCGCGTCGGACGCCGTGCCCGCCCCCGCGTCGAGAATCACCGGCACGCGCGCGTGCTCCACGATCAGCTGGAAGTTGTGCGGGTTGCGGATGCCGAGCCCGGAGCCGATGGGCGAGCCGAGCGGCATGATCGCCGCGCAGCCCACGTCCTCCAGCTTCCGCGCGAGCACCGGGTCGTCGTTCGTGTAGGGCAGCACGGTGAAACCGTCGTCCACCAGGGTCTCGGCGGCGTCCAGGAGCTCGACGGGATCGGGCAGCAGGGTGCGCTCGTCGGCGATCACCTCCAGCTTCACCAGGTCCGTGCCGAGCGCCTCGCGGGCGAGCCGGGCCGTGAGGACGGCCTCGCCCGCCGTGAAGCAGCCCGCCGTGTTGGGCAGCACGCGGATGCCGAGCCGGTCGAGGACGGAGAGCACGGAACCCTGCACGCCCGGGTCGAGGCGGCGCATCGCGACGGTGGTCAGCTCCGTGCCGGACGCGATCAGGGACCGCTCCAGGATGTCGAGGCTGGGCGCCCCTCCCGTGCCCATGATCAGGCGCGAGGAGAGGGTGAGCCCGCCGATGACGAAGGGGTCGTCTGCCATGGTGGTTCAGCCTCCCTGGACGGCGGTGAGGATTTCGACGCGGTCGCCGGCGGCGAGCGTCGTGGTGGGCCACTGCGCGCGCGGGACGACGGTTTCGTTGACGGCGGCGGCGACACCGGAGTGCGCCGAGGAGAGGGTGGCCACGACGGCTTCGAGCGTGGTGCCCGAGGCCACGTCGCGTGCCTCCCCGTTGACGGAAACGGCGAAGGGCGTGCTCATGCGTGCTGCTCCGTGAAGTGCGGCGTGGCGGGAGGGGGTACGGGGGAGGGCTCGGCGAAGCGGCGCGGGGTGAACGGACGCGCCACGTCCGGCAGTTCACCGGTGGTCAGGGCGTGCGCCATGACGTCACCCGTGAGGGGCGTCAGGAGGATGCCGTTGCGGTGGTGGCCGGTGGCCAGGTGGAGTCCGGCGAGCCGCGTCGGGCCGAGCAGCGGCGCGTTGTCGGGGGAGCCGGGGCGCAGACCCGCGCAGGTCTCGGTCAGCGGCAGTTCCGTGATGCCGGGGACCAGTTCGTGCGCGTCCCGCAGGAGTTCGTAGACGCCGCCGGCGGTCACCGTGGTGTCCCAGCCGAGCTCCTCGCTGGTCGCGCCGACGACGAGCTCGCCGTTCTCACGCGGCACGAGGTAGACGTGGCTGCCGCGCACCACGGCCCGCACGGTGCGGCTCAGGAACGGCGCGTACGGCTCCGGCACCGTCAGCCGCAGAACCTGGCCCTTCACGGGCCGCACGGGCGGCAGGACGTCCTCCGGCACGCCCCCGAGACGCCCGCTGAGGCTGCCCGCCGCGAGCACCGTCAGGCCCGCGCCCAGCTCGGTGCCGTCCGCCAGGACGACGCCGCGCGCCCGGTCGCGTACGACCGAGAGGCGCTCGGCCCACGCGCGGTGGAAGGCCACACCGGCCCGCTCGCAGGCCACCACGAGCGCCGCCGCGAGCCGGCGCGGGTCGACCTGGTGGTCGCCGTCGACCCGCAGCCCGCCCCGTACGCCCGGAGCGAGCATCGGCTCAAGACGGCGGCACTCGCGGCCGCTCAGCCACTCGGACTCCAACCCCGAACGGCGCTGCAGGGCGTGCAGTTCGCGCAGGTGGGCGCGGTCGTCGGAGTCGAGCGCGACGGCGAGCGTGCCGCACGCGCGATAGCCGAGGTCCCGTCCGCTCGCCTCGGTCAGCTCGGCGGCGAAGGCGGGATAGCGGCGGGCGGACTCGACGTTGAGGCCGAGCAGCGTCTGCTCGCCGTAGTGGAGTTCGGTGACGGCGGCCAGCATGCCCGCGGCGACCTGCGCGGCGCCCCCGCCCGGCGCGGGGTCGACGAGCGCGACGGAGAGCCCGCGCTGAGCGGCCCGCCAGGCCGTGACCAGGCCGATGACGCCGCCTCCGACGACGAGGACGTCAGAGGTGGCGGATGGTGGTGTCGTACTCGGACGCGCTGGTGGCGTACGTGGATGCATGGGCGTCCAGCCCCTCCCTTCGCCGGCATGACCCGGATCAGGTTCGTACGGTCGGAGGCCGTCCCAGCCTCCCTCTCAGCCCGGTGCGCCCGGGCTCCCGCGAGTGCTCTGCACCGGCCACCCTAGCCCGTCGCTTCGCGTGGCAGTAGGGGAGCTGTCCGGGTATGGGCGGTGACGGTGTGTCAGAGATCTCCCCGCAGCCATCTCAAGGCGCCGCGGCACGCCGCCCTACAGTGATCGGGTGAGCGAGCAGCAGAGGCAGAGCGGAAGTCAGCGGCAGGCGGCGCGGCGCGTCGTCATCGTCGGAGCCGGAATGGCCGGGGTGCAGACCGCGGTGGCCCTGCGCGAACAGGGGTTCGCCGGTCCGGTCACCGTCGTCGGGGCGGAGCCGCACCAGCCGTACGACAGGCCGCCGCTGTCCAAGGCGGTGCTGCTCGGCAAGGCGGAGGGCTCCGCCTTCGACATCGACTTCGAGGCGCTCGGCATCGAGCTGGTCCTGGGCCGCGAGGTCACCGGCGTGCGCCCCGCCGACCACGAGCTGGACACCGCCGACGGCCCCCTCGCGTACGACGTCCTGGTCCTCGCGACCGGCGCCGAACCGATCCGGCTGCCCGGCACCGAGGGAGTCCCCGGCGTCCACCTGCTGCGCACCCTGGACGACGCCGAGCGGCTGCGCCCTGTCCTCGCCGAGCAGCGGGAGATCGTGGTCGTCGGGGCGGGCTGGATCGGCGCGGAGTTCGCGACCGCCGCGCGTGAGGCGGGCTGTTCCGTCACCGTGGTCGAGGCCGCCGCACGGCCGCTCGCCGGGGCGCTGCCCGAAGAGGTCGCGGCCCCCATGACGGGCTGGTACGCGGACTCCGGAGCGGTCCTGCGCACCCACGCGCGCGTGGAGCGTGTCGAACCGGGCACCGTCGTCCTGTCCGACGGGACCCGGCTGCCCGCGGGCGCCGTCGTCGTCGGCATCGGGGCGCGGCCCGCGACGGCCTGGCTGACCGGCTCCGGGATCGAGCTGGGCAGCCACAGGGAGGTCGTGGCCGACGACGGGCTGCGCACCTCGGCGCCCGACGTGTACGCGGTCGGCGACTGCTCCTCCTTCCCTTCGGGAAGGTACGGCGAGCGTCTGCTCGTCCACCACTGGGACAACGCCCTGCAGGGCCCGCGCACGGTGGCGGCGAACATCATCGGCGAGACACCCGCGGCGTACGACCCCGTGCCGTACTTCTGGTCGGAGCAGTTCGGCCGCTTCGTGCAGTACGCGGGCCACCACGCATCGGCGGACGAGCTGGTGTGGCGCGGCGACCCGTCGGGGGTGGCCTGGTCGGTGTGCTGGTTGCGGGAGGGCGCCCTGGTGGCGGTCCTCGCGGTGGGCCGCCCCAGGGACCTGGCCCAGGGGCGCAGGCTGATCGAGTCGGGCGCCCGGCTGGACCCGGCTCTGACGGCGGATCCGGCGGTGCCCCTGAAGAAGGCGGTCCGGTAGCCGGACGGCCGCCGTCCGGTGCGTGTCACCGGCCAGAGATACGCTGGGACGGTGACCGAGATTGACGCAAAGACTGACGCTCTTGTCCCCGCCTGGCTGCACCTCCCCGACATCGCGGAAATGCTCGATGTCGAGGTGACCCGTGTGCGCCAGCTGGTCAAGGAGGGCCAGCTGATCGCCGTACGCCGTGGGGAGAACCGGGCGCTCCAGGTGCCCGCCGCCTTCATCGACGGCGACAAGGTCGTCAAGGGCCTCGCCGGCACCCTGACGCTCCTGAGGGACGACGGCTTCTCCGACGAGGAGATGCTGGAGTGGCTCTTCACCCCCGACCCGACCCTGCCCGGCACCCCCGTGCAGGCACTGGGCGAGAATCGCGGCACGGAGGTGAAGCGCCGCGCCCAGGCGCTGGCCGTTTGACCTGAGCACACCAGTACATCATCGACAACGGGGGGACTTCTCCATGGCCGCCGACCACCGCGACCGGCTCGCCGACGCCCGGCTCTATCTCTGCACGGACGCCCGCAAGCGCCAGGGGGACCTCCCCGAGTTCCTCGACGCCGTCCTCGCGGGCGGCGTCGACATCGTGCAGCTGCGCGACAAGGGCATGGAGGCCGGCGAGGAGCTGGCGCACCTCCAGGTCTTCGCGGACGCCGCGCGGCGGCACGGCAAGCTCTTCGCGGTGAACGACCGCGCGGACGTCGCGCACGCCGTCGGCGCCGACGTGCTGCACCTCGGCCAGGGCGACCTGCCCGTCCCCGCGGCCCGCGCCATCCTCGGCGGCAGCGACGACGTGCTGATCGGCCGCTCCACGCACGCCGAGTCGGAGGCCGCCGCGGCCGCCGTCCAGGAGGGCGTGGACTACTTCTGCACGGGGCCGTGCTGGCCCACGCCCACCAAGCCGGGCCGCCACGCCCCGGGCCTCGACCTCGTCCGGTACACGGCCTCGCTCGGCACGGACCGGCCCTGGTTCGCCATCGGCGGCATCGACGCGGGCAACCTGGACGAGGTGCTGGAGGCGGGTGCGCGGCGCGTCGTCGTCGTGCGGGCGATCACCGAGGCCGACGACCCCGGCGCCGCGGCCGCGGAGTTCGCCAAGCGACTCCGTACGGCTGTCTGAGCAACAACCCGGAAGTGTCCGATCCGTGGACAACAAAGCGGCAAATCGGCTAAATCTCCCAGGTCTGGTTGGGTGACCGTCGCGGCCTGGCTAACCTGCCCATATGGCCTCAGGCACAGCTTCGACCAGGACTGACCGTGCGCGCACGGTGCGCGACATGCTCGCGACCGGGAAAACGACATTTTCGTTCGAGTTCTCCGCTCCGAAAACCCCGAAGGGTGAGCGGAACCTCTGGAACGCGCTGCGGCGGGTCGAGGCGGTCGCCCCGGACTTCGTCTCCGTGACCTACGGCGCGGGCGGTTCGACGCGCACCGGCACGGTCAAGGAGACCCAGCAGATCGTCGCCGACACGACCCTGACGCCCGTCGCGCACCTGACGGCGGTCGACCACTCCGTGGCCGAGCTGCGCAACATCATCGGGCAGTACGCGGACGCCGGGATCCGGAACATGCTCGCGGTCCGCGGCGACCCGCCCGGCGACCCGCTCGGCGACTGGATCGCGCACCCGGCCGGCCTCACCTACGCCGCCGAACTGGTCGAACTCATCAAGGAGTCCGGCGACTTCTGCGTGGGCGTCGCCGCCTTCCCCGCGATGCATCCGCGCTCGCCCGACTGGGAGTCCGACACCCGGCACTTCATCGACAAGTGCCGGGCCGGCGCGGACTACGCGATCACGCAGATGTTCTTCGACCCCGAGGAGTACCTGCGGCTGCGCGACCGCGTCGAGGCGGCGGGGTGCGAGACGCCGATCATCCCCGAGATGATGCCGGTCACCAACGTCCGCCAGCTCGACCGGCTGCCGCAGCTCAGCAACGCCGTGTTCCCGGCCGAGCTGAAAGAGCGGATCCTCTCGGTCAAGGACGATCCCGCCGCTGTACGCTCCATTGGCATCGAGTTCGCGACGGAGTTCTGCGCGCGGTTGCTGGCCGAAGGCGTGCCCGGGCTGCACTTCATCACGCTGAACAACTCCACGGCGACGCTGGAGATCTACGAGAATCTGGGCCTGCACCACCAGGCCTGAACGGTCGTACCCGCACCCGAGGGGCGGCGACCGCAGGGGAGAGGGGCGTACATGGGCTGGACGGTCCTCTACATCGCGTTCGGATGCGTCGCGCTGTGGCTGCTCGGCGAGGTGCTGCTGCAGTACAAGGCCAGGCTGCGCTGGCGCCTGCTCGCCTTCGTGGGCTTCCTCGGCGTCGTCGTCGGCGTGCTGACCCCGGAGGTGTGGATCATCGGGATCGGCGCCATCGCGTTCGCCACGGGCCAGACGTACGTGACGATGTCGTTCCGCCGGGGCTTCTCCACCGGCTGGGCGCTCGGCGGACAGCCGGGCCTGAGCAAGCGCCGCAAGCGGCCGGCACGGGCCGCGACGGCCGTGCGGGAACCGACGCTCCGGGTCTCCGACCTGGAGGTCTCCGACCGGGACGGCTCCGACCAGGACGTCCCCGACTTGGAGTACGGCCAGGTCCCGCCGCCGCCCGCGCACGGCCCGGACGTCCCCGCGGCCGGGATATACGAGCCGGAGCCGCTGCCCGACGACACCGGGCAGTACGGCGTGTACGACGACGCTCCGTACGCCCCGCCGAGCGCGGGCGACACCCACCAGAGCGAGGGCTACGGCTACGACGCCGCGGCCTACACCGGCTACGACCAGCAGCACGCCCAGCAGAACTACACGTACGACGAGACCGGCCAGCAGCAGTACGCCGCCTACTCCGACCCGTACATCGGCACGCAGACCTACGGCGCGAGCCAGAGCTACGACACCTACGGCGACCCGCAGCAGTACGCCCCGTACGGCGGCGACACCTACAGCGGCTCCCTCGGCGGTACGTACGAGGACACTCCGCCCGGCGGCGTCTGGGTGCCGCAGCAGCGCACCACCGACGAGCACTTCGGCGGCGAACTGCCGCCCGAGCAGCCGCATCCCCCGTACCAGGAGGGCGGCCACACCGGGTACGACGGGCCGGGCTACAACGAGCAGCAGTACCGCTACTGAGGCACGAGGGTCACTGGAACACGCGGCTCACTGGGAGCCGCGGAACTCCGGGCCCTCCACGATCAGGCCCGCCACGAGGGTGCCCGACATGCCGGCGTGCGGGAGGCCGCCGCCGGGGTGCGCCCAGCCGCCCACGGCGTACAGCCCCTGGAGCCGCGTGCTGTTGGACGGGTGCAGCAGCGTGCCGTCGGCCGCCGCGAGCGCCGGGGCCGGGACCGCGCCGCCGTCGGCACCGGTGGCGTCGGCGACATCGGCCGGGGTGCGGACCTCGTGCCAGAGGAGACGGCTCCGGAGGTCCGGGACCACGGCCTCGGCGCGGGCGATCACCCGCTCCACGTCCGCCGGAGTGACCTCCAGGTGCGCGGGCACCGTCACCGTCAGCGTCACCGCCTCGTGCGCGCCGTCCGGCGTCACATCCGGGTCGTCGGGGCGCAGCACGGCGACGGTGGGTGAGGCGGGGAGTCCGGGCCGCTCGCCGAAGAGGCGGTCGAGCTCGTCCTCCCGGTCGGCCGAGTGCAGCACCGTCCGGAGCGGGGTGCCCTCGGGCCGCACCCCGGACAGCGCGAGGAACACCGTCAGCCGGCTGGGCAGGCCCGAGCGCGCGGGAACGTCATCCGCCGCCCGCACGTCCGTGCCGGGCAGCATGCCGTCCAGAAGCGTGGGGGCCACGCCGGCGACCACGAAGTCCGCGTCTACGACGGTGCCGTCCGCGAGCTCCACGCCCGCCGCCCGGCCGTCCTTCTCGACGATCCGCGTCACCGCCGAACCGAACACGAACTCGACCCGCCGGGCCACGCACCGCTCGTACACCGCACGGGCCAGGGCGCGCATGCCGCCCCGCGCCGACCAGGTGCCGAACGTCTGCTCCAGATAGGGCAGGACGGCCGCGCTCGCCGGCGTCACCCGGGGATCCAGGCCGTGCGCGAGGGCGAACTGCTCCAGGAGCGCGACAAGGCGCGGGTCGCCGCCCAGCTCCAGCTCGCCGACCTCGCTGAGCGTGACCGCACGGCGCTCGCGGCGCAGCAGGCGCTTGAACGGCACCGACGGATACGGCTCACGGGCGGCGAGCACCTCCCAGTTCGGCCAGAGGGGCTCCTCCAGGAGGGGGCGACGGGTGCGGTCCCAGGCTTCCCTGGCACGGTTCATGAACGCCGACCAGCGCGCGCCCGCGCCCTCGCCGAGGGCCGTGTCCAGGGCCTCGCCCACGCCCGCCCGCGAGGCGTTCGGCAGGTCGGCCGCGGTGTCGTCCGCGAAGACGTGGCGCACGGCGGGCTCCACCTGGGACAGCTCGACGCACTTCTCCAGCGGCTCCTTGCCCGTCTTGACGAACAAGTCGCGGTAGACCGCGGGGAGCTGGAGCAGCCCCGGTCCGGTGTCGAAGGCGAAGCCGTCCCGCTCGACGCGGCCGAGCGCGCCGCCGTACGTCCCACCGCGCTCGTACACCACCACCCGGTGGCCAGCGACGGCCAGCCGGGCGGCCGCCGTCATCGCGCCGAGACCGGCGCCGATCACCACAATCCGTGCCATGCCAGGGACTTTATCGGCAGCCACCGACAGTCACGGCGGCGGTGGTCCGGTCCGCCCCGCAAGCCGCTTCTCCTCGCGCCGCTGCGCCCTGCGCCGCAGGAACCGGCGGATCCGCGAGACGAGGAAGAACAGCAGGAGCAGGCCGAGCAGCAGAAGGACGGCCGCGATGATCGCGGCGGCCTCCGGGTAGAACATCGCGAAGCTGATGACGCCACCGACGCCGAGATCCTCGGCGGTGCTCATCACGACGTTGCTGAACGGCTCCGGCGAGGTGTTGATCGCCATCCGGGTGCCGGCCTTCACCGCGTGGCTGGCCAGCGCGGTCGTGCCGCCCACCGCGCCCGCGGCCAGGTCGGGGAGCGACCCGCTCTGCCCGGCGAGGAGCGCACCCACCACGGCGCCGGAGACCGGCCGGATCACGGTGTGTGCCGTGTCCCAGACCGAATCGACGTACGGGATCTTGTCGGCGACGGCCTCGCACACGAAGAGCACACCGGCCGCGATCAGCACATCGGGCCGCTGCAGCGCCTCGGGAACCTCGTCACTGACTCCGGTCGCGCCGAAGACGCCGAGCAGCAGGACAACGGCGTACGCGTTGATCCCGCTCGCCCAGCCGCTGGTGAACACCAGGGGGAGTACGGACACGGACGTGATCGTAACCAGTCGGGGACGAAGCGGCCTGGGGATGAGTGCGTACGCCTGAGTATCCGTACCTAGTGGGTGAGATGAGTACGCGCGCGGATGGGGCCCCACCTGCGGAGACGGAAGAGTGTGGGGCACGGAGAGGGGCGTGGCGCCGGTACCGCCGACACGGGGCGGCGGAACGGTGCCGCGCCCTTGGCCGCTCCTCCCGCCGACACGGCGGGAGCGAGGTACGGGGGTGACTCGGGGGGACGACCAAACGGGGGTCGCACGGGGGTCACGGGGGGACACGAAGAAAGTGCCGGTCCGGTGCCGCCCGGGAACGGGGGCTCCGGACCGGCGCCGTCGTGCGGAGTTTCCGTGTCCCTACGCGCGCGTGCCGCTGACCCGGCCCTGCAGCAGCCGCGAGAGGGCCGCGTGCACGTCGTCCAGCGAGCGCTCCGGCTGGAAGGCCTGCCAGTCAAGCGCGGCCACCAGGACCATGCCGACCAGCGCGGCGGCCGTCAGCGGGATGTCGATCTCCTCGCTGAGCTCACCGTTCTCCACGCCCGCCCGCAGCACGTCCTCGACCACCGCGACGGCCTGCTGCCTGACCACGAGCAGCGTGGACTGCCAGGCCCGGTTGGTCCGCCACAGCTCGGCGACGTACAGCTGGGTGAAGGCCGGATAGCGGTTGATGAAGACCAAACCCGCGCGGATCATCGCGTCGAGGGCGTCGACCCTGCTGCCGCCGCTCCTGTCGGCCTCCTCGGCGGCTTCCTTGAGGGAGGCGGTCAGCAGGCCGACGCCGTGCCGCAGCAGCTCTTCGAAGAGGACCGATTTGCTCGCGAAGTTGTAGTAGACGGTGCCCTTCGCGACACCGGCCCGTTCGGCGATCTCGTCGACAGTCGTGGCCGAGAAACCCTGCTCGGCGATGAGGGTGACGGCGGCCTCGTAGAGCTTCTGCCGAGTGGCCTCGCGGCGGGTGCTGACTGCACTACTGTCCATGGCCCTGATTCTCACACTCACAGGCTCAGCTCCGGGTGCAGCCGGTCCAGGGTCCACACCTGCTTGCGGCGCGCGGAGAGCGCGGTCAGCGCGAGCGCGCCCAGGGTGAAGGCCGACAGGACCGCGCAGCCCAGCCAGACGGGACCGAGGCCGCCGCCCGTGATGAGTCTCCGGAGAGCCTCAACGACGTAACTCATCGGCAGGAAGGGGTGGATCGCGCCGAAGAAGCCGGGGCTCGTCTGCACGGGGTACGTGCCGCCCGCCGACGTCAGCTGCAGCATCAGCGCGGCGAGGACCAGGATCCGCCCGGCCGCTCCGAAGCGGGCGTTGAGCCACTGCACGATCGCCGCGAAGCACGCGGTCACCAGGCAGAGGAAGCCCGCCGTCCCGGCCGCCCTGGCCATCTCCAGGCCGAGCCCCCAGTGCAGGACCGAGAGGAGGGCCGCGGTCTGCAGCACGCCCAGGGCGGCCACCGGCAGCCAGCCCGCGATCGCGATGCGCCACGCGGAGGCGCCCGCGGCGAGCGCGCGCCGGTTGAGCGGCTGGATCAGCATGTACGCCACCATCGCGCCGACCCACAGGGAGAGCGGGATGAAGTACGGCGCGAAGCCCGTGCCGTAGTTGGGCGCCTTGTGCATCGACTCGGAGGCCAGCCGCACGGGGTCGGACATGACTCCGGTGCGCTCGTCACGGTCCTTCTTGTCGTAGTCCGGGATTTTTTTGACGCCGTCATGCAGCCCGCCGGACAGCTTCGCGGAGCCGTCGGCCAGCTTGAACATGCCGCCCTTGAGGTCGCCCGCGCCGGTCTCCAGCTTGCCGATGCCCGTGTCGAGGTCGTCGGCGCCGGTCTTGGCGGTGCCGAGGCCGGTGTGGAGCTTCTTGGCGCCCTTGGCGACCTTGCCCGCGCCCTGGTTGAGGTCGTTGATCTGCGTGACGGCGGTGTTCAGGTCCTCGTCGAGGTGCGGGGCGCGGTCGGCGAGTGCCTGGGACTTCTTCTGGAGCCTGGCCAGGTGCTTGTCGAGCTTCTTGACGTCGCTGTTCTGGTCCTTGATCACGGTGTTCATGTCGTCCGCGATGGTCGACACGTTCTCCGCGGCCTTCTTGGCCTCCTTGAGCTTCGGGCAGTCGGGGCCGGGGACGGGGGCCTTCACGCACTGCTTCGTATAGAGGTCGTCCATGATCTTCGAGGCCTCCTCGGCGCCCTTCGCGGCGCCGGGTGCGTGCTTCACCCAGGTGTCCAGGTTGTGGCGCATCGCCTTGGAGGAGTCGGCGACGAGCTGAGCGGTGTGGCCGATGCTCCTGCCGTTGTCCTTCAGGAAGGGGCGCACCTTGTCCGCCGCGCCGTTGACCCCGTCGGCCAGCTTCTGCGTGCCGTCCGCGACCTTCTTCGAGCCGTCCTCAAGCCTGCCCGCGCCCGTGTGGAGCTTCCGCACGCCCCTGGCGAGGTCGCCGCTGCCCTTCTTGGCGTCCGTCAGGCCGTTCGCGAGGTCCTTGGTGCCCTTCTTCGCCTTGCCGATGCCGTCGTCCAGCTTGTCGGCGCCCTCGGCGGCCTGCTGCGTCTTTCCGTGGATGTCGGAGAACGAGATGAAGATCTTGTCGAGGAAGGAACGCGACGCCTTCGTGGACGCGGCGGAGCGCACCTCGGAGAAGACCGTCCGCGAGATCTGCCCGACGATGTAGTTGTTGGCGTCGTTCGTGCGCACCCGCAGGGCGCCCGTCTCCGGAGAGTCCCCCGAACTCGACGCGATGCGCTTGCTGAAGTCCGTGGGCATGGTCAGCGACAGGTAGTACGTCCCGTCCTCCACGCCCTTGCGCGCCTCGGCGTCACTCACCTCGTGCCACTCGAAGGTCTTGCTGTCGCGCAGCCCCTCGACGATGTTGTCGCCCGCCGCGAGCTTCTTGCCCTGTGCGGTGGCTCCCTTGTCGTCGTTGACGAGCGCCACGGGGATGCGGTTCAGGTGGCCGTACGGATCCCAGAACGACCACAGGTACAGCGCGCCGTAGAGCAGCGGGAGCAGCAGGAGGGCGACGAGCGCGGCGCGCGGCAGCTTCCCCCTGCCGAAGCGCCTGAGCTCAAGCGCGGCCAGTTTCGGCGAACGCATCCGCTGCCTCCTTGTCGTCGTCGGTGCGGACCACGACCGCGCCCTCCGGAGCCTCGCTGCACACCGCGACGACGGTCGTCCCGTGCTCCGTGAGGGACTTCAACATCCCCCACGCCTCGGCCCGTTCCGCGTCCGAGAGCTTCAGGTCGGTGTCGTCGACGCCGAGCACGCGCGGCCGGCCGATCAGGGCCAGGGCCACGGAGAGCCGCAGGGCCTCCAGCCGCTCCAGGTCGCGCACGGAGGTCCGCCGCCCCTTGGGCAGGCTCTCCATGTCGAGCCCGGCGGCGGCCAGCGCGGTGTCCACGCGCAGCCGCGTCTGGGCCGCCCGCTCGGCGCGGGGCCGCAGCAGACCGCGCAGCGGCCCGCCGAACCGCCGCTCCAGGAGCGCCCGCTCGCGCAGGTGCTCGGCGACGGTCAGGGCCGGGTCCAGGTCGGTGACGCCGGGCACGGGGCCGAGCCCGCTGATCCGGCGCACCGCGGCCAGCTGCTCGGGCAGCCGGAAGCGGTCCACGGACGCGTGGCCCTCGGTGGCGCGCATACGTCCCGTGAGCGCGAGCAGAAGACAGGTGCGGCCGGAACCCGAGGGGCCCTCCAGCGCGATCAGCGACCCGGGCTCCGCTTCGATCCCGATGTCGCGGAACGCCCAGCCCCGCGGCCCCTTGAGCCCGAACTCCTCGGCGGTGACGGCGGCTCCGCGCGCGCCGTCGGTCGGACCGTCCACAGTCCCCCCTGCCCCTCCGTCGAACCGGCTTTTTGCACTGACTGGTCAGTTCAAAAGTAAGCCCGCATCCGCGATTCAGGCAAAGACGCAGGTCAGAGCCGATTGTCAGTGGGGTACTCCACGATGGACACATACGGCCACTGCGCCGTCACACGACGACAGGAGGTTCGTCATGGCCAGCACTTCCGCAGCAGCCGCCCGCCGGCACCGCGCCGTCGGCCCTGCTCCCTCACTGACCGGCCCGGCGAGCGATGTCCACCCCGTCCTGCGCCGCGCGACCGCCCCGCCCGCCGCCCTCGAACTGCTCGCCCAGGCCCGCGCCGGAATCGACGAGGCCACCCGCCTCGACGCCCCCCACGAGCGCTATGCCACCGCCCACCTCGCCGCCCTGCGCACCGCCGCCGCCGTCCTCGCCGCGCGCGGCCGCCCCGAGACGACACCGCGCCGCAGGCAGCGCATCCGCAGCGCCTGGGAAGTCCTCCCCGAAATAGCTCCCGAACTCGCCGAGTGGAGCGCCCTGTTCGCCTCCGGCGCCGCCCGGCGGGCCCGCGCCGAGGCCGGCATAGCGGCCGCCGCCACCGCCCGCGACGCCGACGACCTGCTCCGCGACGTCGCGATGTTCCTGCGCCTCGTTGAGCGGATGCTCGTGCTCCAGCCCGTGCTGCCCCAGCCCCGGCAGGAGCCGCAGGACGCGGGCCGGGAGCCGCCGGACGCGGGCTGACCGGCCCGTCCGTGCCCCGGGACGGGTGACAGGGGCACGCCGCGACAGGCAATAGGGTGGGGGCAATCGCACCCCACGCGCCGAGGAGTCACCTGCCGTGTCGGACCCGATGCGCCCCCGCGCTTCTCTTCGTACAGCAGTGGTCTGGGACGTCTTGAAGGACGCCCTCGACCGCCGCGCCGAGGCCACCGGCCGGGAGTCGCGCACGGAACTCGACGTGCTCGACACCGGCGGCGGCAGCGGCAACTTCGCGGTGCCGGTCGCCCGCCTCGGCCACCGCGTCACCGTCGTCGACCCCAGTCCGAACGCGCTGTTCGCGCTGGAGCGCCGGGCCGCCGAGGCCGGCGTCGCCGACCGCGTGCGCGGCGTCCAGGGCGACGTGCTCGGCCTCTTCGACGTCGTCGAGCGCGGCGGCTTCGACGCGGTCCTGTGCCACGGCGTCCTGGAGTACGTGGACGACCCCGCCGAAGGCGTGCGCCTCGCCGTGGACGCGCTGCGCCCCTCCGGCGTCCTCAGCCTGCTCGGCGCGGGCCTCGGCGGCGCCGTGCTCGCGCGGGCCCTCGCCGGGCACTTCAAGGAGGCGCAGACCGCGCTCACCGACCCGGCGGGCCGCTGGGGCGCGGGCGACCCCGTGCCGCGGCGCTTCACCGCCGAGCAGCTCACCGGTCTGGTCGAGGCCGCGGGCGTCCGCGTCGACGCGGTGCACGGCGTCCGGGTCTTCGCCGACCTGGTCCCCGGCGTCCTCGTGGACACCGAGCCGGGCGCCCTGGACGCCCTCCTCAAGCTGGAGGCCGCCGCCGCGGAGCTGCCCGCCTTCCACTCCGTGGCCACCCAGCTGCACGTGCTCGGCGAGGCGCAGGACGCGGCCGGAGCCTGAGGCGCTCCGGCGGCTGACCGGCTGATCAGGGCCGCAGCCGCACATGGAGTACGCCACAGGCCCCCCGAACGGGCTACGGGCGCCGTATGATCGAGGGACACCGTTCTGCATGAGGGTTCGGCCGCTGGGGAATGCACGCTTCAGCGAGCCGGATCGGCGTGAGGGTCCGGTTTGGCGAAGTTGGCGTAGAGGGGCGGGTTTCACGGGGGCGATTCCCTGCCTATCCTGAAGGGGACCCCCGGTCGCCCCGGCGACTGCACGATGAGGAGGACTCCGTGCCGCTCTCGGAGCACGAGCAGCGCATGCTCGAGCAGATGGAGCGAGCGCTGTACGCCGAAGATCCCAAGTTCGCGACAGCGCTTGAGGGAAGCGGGCTGCGTACGTACACCCGGAAGCGGGTCTACCAAGCGGTCGCGGGCTTCCTGGTGGGTATCGCCCTTCTCATGGCCGGAATGGTCGCCCAGCAGATCTGGATCAGCGTGGTGGGGTTCCTCGTCATGCTGGGCTGCGCGGTGCTCGCCGTCACCGGTTGGCGCAAAGCGCCGAAGCCGGGCGAACAACCTCCGGGCACGGCCGCCGCGCCGGGCGGGGCCGCGGCCCCACGGCAGGCGAGGCAGCGCCGCTCCGTAATGGACCGCATCGAGCAGCGGTGGCAGCGCCGCCGCGACGAACAGCAGGGCGGTCAGTGAGCGCAGCCGCTCAGGACTGACCGAACAGACGTAGTCATGTGTGAGGGGTGACCACCCACCGGGCGGTCACCCCTCACACATGTGTGCGCACGCACCGGCCTGCTCAGCCCTGCTGGCCCGCCCGTCGCGGCAGCTTCCGCGCGACCGTCGCCCACCGCTCGGCGGCCCGCCCGCGCCAGCGCGCGCCGAACGCAGTCCACCGGTCCGAGACCGCCCACACCACCCGCGCGGCCGAACGCGGCGCGAGCGTCACCCGCAGCCGGGTGGCCCGGCCCACCGAGGCGTTCAGCCCGTCCCGTATCCGCCGCACGTCCTCGGCCAGTCCGGTCGCGGGCTGCGGGCGCGGGGCGTAGAGGACCTGCTCCACCGCGGCCGCCACCCGATGGACGGCCTCCGCGGGAGCCGCGGTCAGCCGGCCCACACGGACGATGCGCGCCGCGGCCTTCCGGGGAGTCAGCGACTCGTCCGGCGCGATGCCGTGGTCCCAGGCCGTATCGGTCACTTCGAGCCAGGCCGCCAGCGTGCGCGCCGCCGCCTCCGCCTCGGTGCGGCCGCCGGACCCCAGCCGCACGGCCCGCGTACGGGTCCGCCACAGCAGGGGCAGCAGCGGCACCCCGACGACGAGCAGCGCCGCCAGGCCGATGCCCACGATCATCCCGATGGGCGGACCCTCACCGCCCGACCCGGCCGCGACCTGCGGGGCAGCGCTCGCGCAGCCGCCCTGCTTCTTCATGTCGGGCGGGCAGGTGTCCGACGCGGAAGGCGCCGTGGACGGCTCGGTGGACTCGGTGGGCTCCGGGGAGTCCGGGTCGCCCGCGTCGCCCGAAGGGACGTCCGAACGGGTGTACTCGGGCACCGTGCCGCGGCTCGGTGTCGGCTCGAAACGGGTCCAGCCCACGCCCTCGAAGTACAGCTCGGGCCAGGCGTGCGCGTCCCGCAGCCCGACCGACATCGAACCGTCCCCGCGCGCGGTGCCCGGCGTGAAGCCCACGGCGACCCGCGCCGGTATCCCCAGGGTCCGCGCCATGGAGGCCATCGCGAAGGAGAAGTGGACGCAGAACCCTTCCTTCTGCTTCAGGAACCGCTCGATCGCGGAGGGACCGCTGCCCGCCCGCACCTGGGTGTTGTACGTGAAGCCGCCGTCCGAGGCGAAGTAGTCCTGGAGCTTGACCGCCTGCTCGTACGGATTCGCGGCGCCCTTGGTGACCTGCCGGGCCCTGGCCCCGACCATCGCCGGAAGCGACTCCGGCACATCGGTGAACTCGCGCCGCAGGCCGTCGGGCGGCGCCGGCGCGGCGGCCAGCTGCTCGGCCGTGGGCTCCACGACCAGGCTCTTGACCTGGTACCGGACGCCCCGCGTGGTCTGGCCCCGGTCGCCGACGAGGGCGCGGCCCACCGGCTCGAACCGCCAGCGGCCGCCGATGTCGACCTGGCTGGCCGGGAAGGGCATGGGCAGCCAGTTCTGCGCGTAGCCGTCGGCGGCGGAGAGGTTGGTCTGGATCTCCGTCCTGCGGACGTCGGGGCGCAGCCCTTCGGGGTTCGGCAGTGGCGACGGCACGTCCTGAATGCGCCGGACGGTGGTCTTCCACGTCGTGCCGTCGAACTGGTCGAGCGAGACGATGCGCAGATACAGGTCGTCGGTCGCCTCGGCGTTCGTGCGGTACGAGAGGACCTCGCGGTCCTCCGGCTGGTTCAGGCTGTCCTGGAGCGCGACCAGCGGGTTCACGGCCGAGATCGTGCCGCCGCCGCCCGAGCCGCCGCCCCCCGGACCGCCGGAGCCGTCCAGCAGGCCACCGTCCAGGGCGGGCAGCGCGAGCGGCACCACCAGGGCGATGCCGAGGGCCACGGCGCCGATGCGGCGTCCCGTGCGGACCGGGGCGAGCGCCCCGCTGCTGCTCTCCAGGCCCCCGGAGACCCGGCCCGGCGCGCGCGCCGCGCCGCCGAACACCCGGCCCCACTGCGAGAGCCGGTCGCGGCCCTCCGCCAGGAGCAGCAGCAGATAGCCGGCCGCGGCCAGCAGGAACCACAGCCACCCGGCGCCGCCGTCGGAGAGCCCCGCCGCGACCGAGTACAGGGCGAGCAGCGGAAGCCCGGCGGGGGCCGCGGTGCGGAACGTCACCGCGAGCGCGTCCACCGCGAGGCCGATCACCAGGACACCGCCGACCAGCATCAGCCGGATGCCGTCGCTCAGCGGCGCCGGGATCATGTACTTGCTGACGTCGTTGCCGCCCGCCTCCAGGAGCACGCCGAACCGCTGGAACACCTCAGGTCCCGGCACGATCCCGGCGAGGGCCTGCTCGCGGGCGAAGACCAGCGTCAGCAGGACCAGCGAGAACAGCGCCTGCACCGCCACGGTCAGCGGCCTGGCCAGCGGCACCCGCCGGGCCAGCGCGCCCACCCCGCTCTGCAGCACGAGCAGGATCACCGCCTGCAGGAACCACGTCGCCGGGTCGACCAGCGGCAGCAGCGAGCCGGACGCCATCAGGGTGGCCGCGGTGGCGCACACCGCGAGCCGCGCGCGCCCGCTCATGACCGCCCCCGAATCCTCGTACGTCCCCGGCCGCTCATGCCCATCCCCCGGTCGTCGTGCCCGCCGCGGGCGCGGGGCCCGCGCTCGTGCGGGCGTGGTCCGCCTGCCGCCACAGATCCGCGAGATCCGCGCCCGGCGGCACGGCGAGGGCCGTCCAGCCCGCCTGCCGGAGCATCCGCACGCGCGCGTCACCGGCCTCGGACGGCAGAGCGCCCTGGCCCTGCGCCCAGGCCGCGCTGTCGAGCACGAAGGCGACCGCGGAGCCGCTGCGCTGGCGCATCTTGGCGACCACCGCCGCCTGCTCCTCCGCCAGGTCGCCGAGGAAGGCGACGAGAAGGCCCTCGTTCCCGCCGCGCAGCACGTCGTAGGCGCGGGAGAGCCCGGCGCCGTCCGAGTGGTCGATCACCGCGAGGGTGTCCATCATCAGTCCGGCCGCGTCCGCCGACTCCTGGCCGGAGCCCGCGAAGCCGTCCGAGCCCTCGCCCGGCACGGAGGTGCCCGCGTCGGTCAGCAGGCGCACCGAGAAGCCCCGTTCGAGCATGTGCACCAGGGCGGACGCCGTGCCCGACACCGCCCACTCGAAGGCCGAGTCGGGGCCCGCGCCCCGGAAGCCGACGCCCCGGGTGTCCAGGAGCACCGTGCAGCGGGCCCGCTGGGGCTGCTCCTCGCGGCGCACCATCAGCTCGCCGTAGCGCGCGGTGGAGCGCCAGTGCACCCGGCGCAGGTCGTCGCCGTGGCGGTATCCGCGCGGGATGACGTCGTCCTCGCCGGCCAGCGCCAGCGAGCGGTTCCGCCCTTCGCCGTACCCCTTCGCCTCACCGGTGAGGCGCACCGGTGGCAGGGCCGTCACGCGCGGGATGACCGTCAGCATGTCGTACGTCGAGAAGGAGCGCGTCAGTTCGCACATCCCGAAGGGGTCCGTCAGGCGCAGCTGCAGGGGTCCCAGGGGATAGCGGCCGCGCAGGTCGGAGCGGACGCGGTAGGACACCTCGCGCCGCCCGCCCGCCTCGACGCGGTCGAGCACGAAGCGGGGCCGCGGCCCCAGCACGTACGGCACCCGGTCCTGGAGCATGAGGAGGCCGGTGGGCAGCCGCGAGACGTTGTCCATCCGCAGGTGGACGCGGGCCTCCGAACCGGCGGACACGCGCGCGGGGGAGAGCCTGCGGCTGCCCGCGACGCGGTAGCGGGTGCGGAACAGGACGGTCGCGCACACCAGCGGCAGCACGGCGAGCAGCAGCCCGACGCGCAGCAGGTCGCTCTGGCCCAGGACATAGGCGCAGACGGCGGCGGCGACGCCGGCCGCGAGGAAGGAGCGGCCGCGGGTGGTCAGGCCCGCGAGGGCCGTGCGCATCCCGCCCTTCTCGTCCTCGGCGGGGCCCGCCGGGCTCCCCCCGAGCGCCATCACAGCCTCCGGGCGCCGGGCGGCTGCTGGTCGAAGTAGGCGCCGGTGCCCGGAGGCTGTGATGGCGCTGCGGCGGGCACCGGGGTGCGCTGCAGGATCTCCAGGACGACGGATTCCGCCGTGCGGCGGTTCAGCTGGGCCTGTGCCGTGGGCAGCAGGCGGTGCGCGAGGACGGCGACGGCCAGCGCCTGCACGTCGTCCGGCAGGGCGAACTCGCGGCCGCTGAGCGCGGCGGAGGCCTTGGCGGCGCGCAGCAGGTGCAGCGTCGCGCGCGGGGACGCCCCGAGTCTGAGGTCGGGGTGGTTGCGGGTCGCGCCGACCAGGTCGACCGCGTACCGCCGGACGGGGTCGGCCACGTGGACCGTGCGCACGGCGTCGATGAGCTTCACGATGTCGTGGGCGTGCGCCACCGGCTGGAGGTCGTCCAGGGGCGAGACGCCGCCGTGCACGTCGAGCATCTGGAGCTCGGCCTCGGGCCCGGGATAGCCGATCGAGACCCGCGCCATGAAGCGGTCGCGCTGCGCCTCGGGCAGCGGGTAGGTCCCCTCCATCTCGACGGGGTTCTGGGTGGCCACCACCATGAACGGGCTGGGCAGTTCATAGGTCTGCCCGTCGATGGTGACCTGGCGCTCCTCCATGGACTCCAGGAGCGCGGACTGCGTCTTCGGAGAAGCGCGGTTGATCTCGTCGCCGATCACGATCTGCGCGAAGATCGCCCCCGGCTTGAACTCGAAGTCCCTGCGCTGCTGGTCGAATATGGACACGCCGGTGATGTCCGACGGCAGCAGATCCGGTGTGAACTGGATCCTGCGCACGGAGCAGTCGATGGACCGCGCCAGTGCCTTGGCGAGCATGGTCTTGCCCACGCCCGGCACATCCTCGATGAGCAGGTGCCCCTCCGCCAGGAGCACAGTCAGCGAAAGCCGTACGACCTCTGGCTTGCCCTCGATCACACCCTCCACCGACCTGCGGACACGCTCCGCCGTCGTGGTCAGATCTGTGAGGCTCGCTCGATCGTCATAGGTCGTCACCCGGCCCTCCTCGGCCCTTCCCCGCGCTCCCAAGGAGCAGGGGATACCCCAGTCGGGCCGCCACTCAAGCGTGCGACCCGGTACACCCCGAATTCACGGGCGTCACACATGAATGGTTCTGCGTGATGCCACCCCCGCATTGTTGTTGGGCATACCGGGTCGTGTCACTCGCCTGTGGATAACTGGCGCTGATTTGTCGGGTCTTACGACACTTTGTCCGTCACGCGGGATCGATCTCCCGCAGCAGGCCCGTCCGCACGTCGAAGACGAACCCGCGGATGTCGTCGGTGTGCACCAGGAACGGCGAGGTCCGCACCCGCTCCATCGACTGCCGCACGTCCTGGTCGACGTCGCGGAAGGACTCCACCGCCCACGTCGGCCGCTGGCCGACCTCGGTCTCCAGCTCCTGGCGGAACTCCTCGGTGAGGGTCTCCAGGCCGCAGCCGGTGTGGTGGATCAGGACCACGCTGCGGGTGCCGAGCGCGCGCTGGCTGATGGTCAGGGAGCGGACGACGTCGTCGGTGACCACCCCGCCCGCGTTGCGGATGGTGTGGCAGTCGCCCAGTTCGAGGCCGAGGGCCTCGTGCAGGTCGAGACGGGCGTCCATGCAGGCGACGACGGCGACGCGCAGGACGGGCCGGGCGTCCATGCCGGGGTCGGTGAACCGGGCGGCGTATTTCGCGTTCGCGTCCACGAGGCGGTCGGTGACCGTCCCGACGGCTATGTCGCCGATGGGCTCAGCGGGGGTGTTGTCCGAGGAGGCTGCGGAAGTCGACATGGCTAAGACGTTAATGCGCGTTGATCGTCCAGGCCCGCTGTGAGGAGGGACAAAGAACGTCAAAGACTCTTGTTGTGAGCTAACCCACAGGCCGGTCGGCATACGGCCGAACGGGTGAGCCCACCGGATTCGCACCCCTGTCGGGGCCGGTCCACGACGCGCAGGCCGGTTGATTGACCGGGAGACACGGTGGACTAAAGTGACGCGAAGCGGGAGACGTGACCTGCTCCCTGCTGGACCGCACATCCCGGGGATTCCCAGAATCCCCCCACGTGCGCGGCGCGTACGTACGGCTCGGCCTCCTCCCGCTCCCGGTCGGCTGACGCCACTTCCCCGGCGCCAGCAGTCCATTCCCCTTCACGGAGCGGGTGGGGACCCGGCGGTGCGTGCGCACGCCGCGCCGGACCTGAGAGGGCCCCTTGAGCGACAACAGCCGACACGTCCCGGTGATGCTCCAGCGGTGCCTGGACATGTTGGCCCCCGCGCTCGCCGAGCCGGGCGCCGTCGTCGTCGACTGCACCCTCGGACTCGGCGGCCACAGCGAGGCCCTCCTCGCCACCTTCCCGGCCGCCCGCCTCGTCGCCCTGGACCGCGACAAGGAAGCGCTGCGCCTCTCCGGCGAGCGGCTCGCCCCCTACGGCGACCGGGCCACCCTGGTGCACGCGGTCTACGACGAACTCCCCGACGTGCTCGACCGCCTCGGCATCCCCCGCGTCCAGGGCGTCCTCTTCGACCTCGGCGTCTCCTCCATGCAGCTCGACGAGGCCGACCGCGGCTTCGCGTACGCCCAGGACGCCCCCCTCGACATGCGCATGGACCAGACGACCGGCATCAGCGCCGCCGAGGTCCTCAACACGTACGCACCGGGTGAACTGGTGCGGATCCTGCGCCAGTACGGCGAGGAGAAGCAGGCCAAGCGCATCGTGAGCGCCGTCGTGCGCGAGCGCGAGAAGGAGCCGTTCAGCAACAGCGCGCGGCTCGTCGAGCTCATCCGCGACTCGCTGCCGCAGGCCGCCAAGCGCACCGGCGGCAACCCCGCCAAGCGCACCTTCCAGGCCCTGCGCATCGAGGTCAACGGCGAGCTGAGCGTCCTGGAGCGAGCCGTCCCGGCGGCCGTGGGGGCGCTCGCCGTCGGCGGCCGGATCGCCGTCCTCTCGTACCACTCGCTGGAGGACCGCCTGGTCAAGCAGGTGTTCGCGGCCGGCGCCGCGAACACCGCACCGCCCGGCCTGCCCGTCGTCCCCGAGCGCTACCAGCCGCGGCTCAAGCTTCTGACGCGCGGCGCCGAACTCCCCACAGAGGAAGAGGTCGCCGAGAACCGCAGGGCGGCCCCGGCCCGGCTGCGGGGCGCGCAGCGCGTACGCGAAGACGTCCGCTGAGCAGCACATGCTGACCGGAGTCCGCTGATCAGAGTCCGCGAGGAGGCTCCATGAGCAAGAAGCCCGAGCTGCGGGGGAGGGCCGCCCGCCTCGCGCGGCTGCTGCCCCAGGGCCCGAACCAGGCCGCGCGCACGCCCTTCGTCCTCCTGGTCGTCGTGCTCCTGGGCGGCGGTCTGATCGTGCTGCTCATCCTGAACTCCTCCCTCAACGAAGGCTCGTTCCAGCTGAGCGAGCTGAAGAAGGAGACCAAGGAGCTCACCGAGGAGGAGCAGGAGCTCCAGCGCGACGTGGACGGCTATGCGGCCCCCGACGCCCTCCAGCGTCGCGCCCGCGAGCTCGGCATGGTCCCCGGCGGCGACCCGGCCTTCCTGGACCCCGACGGGACCGTGCGCGGCGTGCCGGGCGCCGCGGCCCGCCCCTCGTCGCTGGCGTACCCCGCGCCGCGCCCGCAGGAGGTCGCGTCCCCCGCCGCGTCCGTCTCGATCCCGGTCGCGCCCCCCGTGCCGCCCCCGGCCCCGGACGCCACGGCATCCGCCCCGCCGCCGCCCGCCCCCGCCGCCCGGCCGCCCGCGCAGCCCGGCCTCCCCACGACGACCTCCGGCAGGTGACGCAAGTGTCCGACAGGGAACCCCCGCGGCGCCGGGTGCCAGGACCCGCGAAGCCCGTCCGCCCCGCCAGGACCGGCGCCCCGCGCCGCCCCGCCCAGGGCGGCCGCCCCGCATCCCGCAGGCCCGCCGCCAAGGGCAAGGCCAAGGCCCGTACCATCCGCCTGGGCAGCCCCCGGCCGCGCCTGCGCATGGTCAGCCTCGGCCTGACGCTGGTGATGCTGGCCTTCGTCGTACGGCTGCTGCAGGTGCAGGCCGTCGACGCCAGCGCGTACGCCGCCAAGGCCGAGAAGAACCGCTACTTCACCCACACCCTGGCCGCCGAGCGCGGACGCATCACCGACCGCGCCGGCGTCGAACTGGCGGCCAGCGTGGACGCGTACGACATCACGGCGGACCCCACCCTGTTCACGCCGAAGGAGATGAAGACCGACGACGCGCCCGAGCAGGCGGCCGCGCTGCTGGCCCCGATCCTCGACAAGGACGTCGCCGAGCTCACCGAGAAGCTCAAGACCCCGAAGACGCGTTACGTCCTGCTGGCCCGCCGCCAGAGCCCCCAGGTGTGGAAGCAGATCAAGGACCTGCGCGGCGCGCTCGCCGAGAAGGCGGGCACCGACCCCGCGTCGCCGAACGTGCTGGCCGGCGTCCTCGCCGACCCCAGCAGCAAGCGGGTCTACCCGAACGACGATCTCGGCGCCGGGATACTGGGCTGGGTCAACTCCGACGGCAAGGGCGCGGGCGGCCTGGAGGCACAGCTCGACAAGCAGCTGGCGGGCGAGGACGGCAAGGTCCGCTACGCCCAGTCCGGCGGCCGCCAGGTGCCGACCGCCGGCTCCACGGAGACGCCCGCCGTGCCCGGCTCCGACGTCGAGCTCACCATCGACCGCGACATCCAGTGGGCCGCGCAGAACGCCATCAGCGAGCAGGTCAGGAAGTCCGGGGCCGACCGCGGCTACGTGATAGTGCAGGACACGCGGACCGGCGAGGTCCTCGCGATGGCCAACGCCCCCGGCTTCGACCCGAACGACCTCTCGAAGGCCGACGGCGCCGCCCTCGGCAACGCCGCCCTCGGCAACGCCGCCCTTCAGGACGCCTTCGAGCCCGGCTCCACCGCCAAGGTCATGTCGATGGCCGCCGTCCTGGAGGAGAACGCCGCCACGCCCGGCACCCATGTGACGGTGCCCAACCGGCTGCACCGCGGCGACCGCCTCTTCCAGGACGACATCGACCACCCCACCTGGCACCTGACGCTCAACGGAGTGCTCGCCAAGTCCTCCAACATCGGCACGATCCTCGCCACCGGAGAGCTCGGCAAGACGCAGAAGGAGGTCAACCGGGTCCTCTACTCGTACCTGCGGAAGTTCGGCCTCGGCAAGAAGACCGGGCTCGACTTCCCCGGCGAGACCTCCGGCATCCTCGCGCCCGCCGACAAGTGGTCCACCTCGCAGCAGTTCACGATCCCCTTCGGCCAGGGCGTCTCGATCAACGCCATGCAGGCCGCCTCGGTCTACTCGACCATCGCCAACGACGGCGTACGCGTCGAACCCACCCTGGTGCGCGGCACCAAGGGCCCCGACGGCCGCTTCACGCCCGCGCCGAGGCCCAAGAAGACCCGGGTGGTGAGCGAGAAGACCGCGAAGACCGTGTCGCGGATGCTCGAATCCGTCGTCGACGACGAAGAGGGCACCGGCACCAAGGCCCGCATCCCCGGCTACCGCGTCGCGGGCAAGACCGGTACGGCCAACCGGGTCGACCCGGCCACCGGCCGCTACAAGGGCTACACCTCGTCGTTCGCCGGCTTCGCGCCCGCCGACAAGCCGCGCGTCACGGTCTACTGCGCGATCCAGAACGCCACCAAGGGCAGCTACTTCGGCGGCCAGATCTGCGGACCCATCTACAAGGAAGTCATGGAGTTCGCCCTCAAGACGCTCCAAGTGCCCCCCACCGGAAGCGGCCCGGCCCGCCTTCCGGTGACCTTCAAGCCCTGAGACCCACCAGGAACAGCTCGTGACAACCATCACGCCAGGCTCGGGGAACCACCCCCCGGCACGCCCCTCACTTCGCTCCGAGAGGGGTACGCCCGGTACGCTCACCGCCGTGCCACACGCTGATCAGTCCCAAACCACCCAGAAGGGCGTTCCCGTGACATATCCGGGACCGCCGCGGCCGGACCGGGTCTCCCCGACCTCGCTGACGGAGCTCGCAGGCCAGCTGGGCGTCGCCGACCCGGGCAGTGCGCGGATCACGGGTATCACGCACGACTCGCGCGCCGTGCGCCCCGGCGACATCTACGCCGCCCTGCCCGGCGCCCGGCTGCACGGCGCCGACTTCGTCGCGCAGGCCGCCGACCTCGGTGCCGCCGCGGTGCTCACCGACCCGACCGGCGCCGAGCGCGCGGCCGTGACCGGGCTGCCGGTCCTGGTCGTCGACGACCCGCGCGGCAGCATGGGCGAGCTGGCGGCGACGGTCTACGGCCACCCCGGCCGCGACCTGCTGCAGATCGGCATCACCGGCACGTCGGGCAAGACCACCACCGCGTACCTCATCGAGGGCGGCCTCAAGGGCGCCCGCTCGACCGGCCTCATCGGCACGGTCGAGATGCGCATCGGCGACGAGCGCATCAAGTCGGAGCGCACCACCCCCGAAGCCACCGACCTCCAGGCGCTGTTCGCGGTGATGCGCGAGCGCGGCGTCGAGGCGGTCGCGATGGAGGTCTCCAGCCACGCGTTGGTGCTCGGGCGGGTGGACGGCTGCGTCTTCGACGTCGCCGTCTTCAACAACCTCAGCCCGGAGCACATGGAGTTCCACTCCGGCATGGAGGACTACTTCCAGGCCAAGGCGCAGCTGTTCACCAAGCACCGCTCGCGCCTCGGCGTGGTCAACTTCGACGACGAGTACGGGCGCCGGCTCATCACCGAGTCGGAGGTGCCCGTCACCACCTTCTCCGCCGAGGGCCACCCCGACGCCGACTGGCGGGCCGAGGACGTCGAGGTCGGGCCGCTCGACTCGACGTTCGTCGCGGTCGGCCCCGGCGGCGAGCGGATCACCGCCAAATCGCCGCTCGCGGGCCCCTTCAACGTCGCCAACACCCTCGCCGCGATCGTCTCGCTGGCCGTCGCGGGGATCGACCCGCAGCAGGCCGCCGACGGCATCGCCGCGGTGCCCGGCGTGCCGGGCCGCCTGGAGCGCGTCGACGCGGGCCAGCCCTACCTCGCCGTCGTCGACTACGCCCACAAGACGGACGCCGTCGAATCGGTCCTGCGCGCGCTGCGCAAGGTCACCGAGGGCAAGCTGCACATCGTGCTCGGCTGCGGCGGCGACCGGGACAAGACCAAGCGGATGCCGATGGGCGCGGCCGCGGCCCGCCTCGCCGACACCGCCGTACTGACCTCCGACAACCCCCGTGGCGAGGACCCCCTCGCGATCCTCGCCACGATGCTCGCCGGTGCCGCCGAGGTCCCGGCCCACGAGCGCGGCGACGTCGCCGTGTTCGAGGACCGCGCCGCCGCCATCCGCGCGGCCGTCGTCCGCGCGCGGCCGGGTGACACCGTCCTCGTCGCGGGCAAGGGCCACGAGCAGGGACAGGACATCGCCGGGGTGGTGCGTCCCTTCGACGACCGCCAGGTACTTCGCGAAGCTATCCAGCAAACCCAGGGATGAAGTTGTGATCGCCCTCTCCCTCGCCGAGATCGCCAGCGTCGTCGGCGGGCAGACGTACGACATACCGGATCCGGCCGTCCAGGTCACCGGACCCGTCGTCCGGGACTCCCGTGAGGTGGAGCCCGGCAGCCTCTTCGTCGCCTTCGTCGGCGAGCGCGTCGACGGCCACGACTACGCGGCGGACGTCGTCGCGGCAGGCGCCGCGGCCGTCCTCGCCTCGCGGCCCGTCGGCGTGCCCGCCATCGTCGTGGACGACGTGCAGGCGGCGCTCGGCGCCCTTGCCAGACACGTCGTGGAGCGGCTCGGCGCGACCCTCGTGGCGCTGACCGGCTCCGTCGGCAAGACCAGCTCCAAGGACCTCCTCGCGCAGGTCCTGCGGCGCCACGCGCCGACGGTCTGGACGCCGGGCTCGTTCAACAACGAGATCGGCCTGCCGCTCACCGCGCTCAGCGCCACCGACGAGACGCGCTTCCTCATCCTGGAGATGGGAGCGCGCGGAATCGGCCACATCCGGTACCTCACCGGCCTCACCCCGCCGAGGATCGGCCTCGTCCTGAACGTCGGAACCGCCCACATCGGCGAGTTCGGCGGACGCGAGCAGATCGCACAAGCGAAGGGTGAGCTGGTCGAGTCGCTGCCCGCGGAAGGCGCCGCGGTCCTCAACGCCGACGACCCGCTCGTCCGCGCGATGGCGTCGCGCACGAAGGCGCGCGTGCTCCTCTTCGGAGAGGCCGAGGACGCCGACGTACGTGCGGAGAATGTCCGGCTCACGGAGAACGGACAGCCCGCTTTTACGCTGCACACACCCTCCGGGTGCAGCGACGTGACCTTGCGGCTGTACGGTGAGCACCACGTGTCGAACGCGCTTGCCGCGGCCGCCGTCGCCCATGAGCTGGGCATGTCCGTGGACGAGATCGCCCTCGCGCTCTCCGAGGCGGGCACGCTGTCCCGCTGGCGGATGGAGGTCACCGAGCGCCCGGACGGCGTGACGGTCGTCAACGACGCCTACAACGCGAACCCCGAGTCCATGCGAGCCGCCCTGCGCGCGCTCGCGGCCATGGGCAAGGGGCGCCGTACGTGGGCGGTGCTCGGTCACATGGCCGAGCTCGGGGACGAGGGTCTCGCCGAGCACGACGCGGTCGGACGACTTGCCGTCCGGCTCAACGTGAGCAAGCTCGTGGCAGTCGGGGGCAGGGAAGCGTCCTGGCTCCAACTGGGCGCATACAACGAGGGTTCGTGGGGTGAGGAGTCGGTGCACGTGTCCGACGCACAGGCGGCGATCGACCTGCTGCGCAATGAACTGCGCCCAGGAGACGTCGTGCTGGTGAAGGCGTCCAGATCGGTCGGTCTCGAAAAGGTCGCCACGGCGCTCCTCGACGACGCCGCGGTGTCTTCTGAGGGGCAGGTCTCCGGCCGATGAGGCAGATCCTCTTCGCGGGCGTGATCGGGCTCTTCCTGACCCTGGTCGGTACCCCGCTGCTGATCAAGCTCCTGGCCCGCAAGGGCTACGGCCAGTTCATCCGGGACGACGGCCCGCGCGAGCACCACAGCAAGCGCGGTACGCCGACCATGGGTGGCATCGCCTTCATCCTGGCCACGCTCATCGCGTACTTCCTCACGAAGGTCATCACCGGCACGGAGACCACGCTCTCCGGCCTCCTGGTGCTCTTCCTGATGGCGGGCATGGGCCTCGTCGGTTTCCTCGACGACTACATCAAGATCGTCAAGCAGCGTTCGCTCGGTCTGCGCGCCAAGGCGAAGATGGCCGGCCAGCTGATCGTCGGCATCGGCTTCGCCGTGCTCGCGCTGAACTGGCCGGACAACCGGAACCAGACCCCGGCCTCCACCAAGCTGTCGTTCGTCACGGACTTCGGCTGGTCGATCGGCCCGGTCCTGTTCGTGGTCTGGGCGCTGTTCATGATCCTCGCGATGTCGAACGGCGTGAACCTCACCGACGGTCTGGACGGCCTCGCCACCGGCGCCTCCGTGATGGTCTTCGGCGCCTACACCTTCATCGGTGTCTGGCAGTACCAGGAGTCCTGCGCCAACGCGACGACGCTGACCAACCCGCAGGCGTGCTTCGAGGTCAGAGACCCGCTCGACCTCGCCGTGGTGGCCTCCGCACTGATGGGCGCCTGCTTCGGCTTCCTGTGGTGGAACACCTCGCCCGCCAAGATCTTCATGGGTGACACAGGCTCGCTCGCCCTCGGCGGCGCGCTCGCGGGCCTCGCGATCTGCTCCCGCACGGAGCTGCTCCTCGCGCTGCTCGGCGGCCTCTTCGTCCTCATCACCATGTCGGTCGTCATCCAGGTCGGCTCGTTCCGGATGACCGGTAAGCGGGTCTTCCGGATGGCGCCACTCCAGCACCACTTCGAACTCAAGGGGTGGTCCGAGGTCCTTGTGGTGGTCCGCTTCTGGATCATCCAGGGCATGTGCGTGATCGTCGGCCTCGGTCTCTTCTACGCGGGATGGGCAGCCGAAAAGTGACCTCTGTGTCCGACTGGCAGGGCAGGAACATCACCGTCGCCGGTCTCGGCGTGAGCGGCGTCAGCGCCGCCCGCGCCCTGGCCGGCCTCGGCGCGACGGTGACCGTCGTGGACGGCGGCTCCGGAGAGGCGCATCGGGAACGCGCGGCCTCGCTGGAGAGCGAGGGCATCTCCGTACGCCTGGGCGACGCCGAGAGCCTGCCGCCCGGCACGGACCTCGTCGTCACCTCGCCGGGCTGGAAGCCGTCGTCACCGCTGTTCGCCGCGGCCGCGGAGGCGGGCGTGGACGTCATCGGCGACGTCGAGGTCGCCTGGCGGCTGCGCGGCCCCGACGCGGCGCCCTGGCTCGCCGTCACGGGCACCAACGGCAAGACCACGACCACGCAGATGCTCGCCTCGATCCTGACGGCGGCGGGCCTGCGTACGGCGGCCGTCGGCAACATCGGCACCCCGATCGTGGACGTGGTCCTCGAAGGCGACGACGCGTACGACGTGTTCGCCGTCGAGCTGTCCTCGTACCAGCTGCACTGGGCGCCCTCGCTGCGCGCCCACTCCGCGGCCGTCCTCAACCTCGCGCCGGACCACCTGGACTGGCACGGCTCCATGGAGGCGTACGCCGCCGACAAGGGCCGCATCTACGAGGGCAACCGGATCGCCTGCGTCTACAACGTGGCGGACAAGGCGACCGAGGACCTGGTCCGCGAGGCCGACGTCGAAGAGGGCTGCCGCGCCATCGGTTTCACGCTGAACGCGCCCGCGCCCTCGCAACTGGGCGTCGTCGACGGCATCCTGGTCGACCGTGCCTTCGTGCCGGACCGCCAGAAGCAGGCCCAGGAGCTCGCCGAGATCTCCGACGTCCAGCCGCCCGCGCCGCACAACATCGCCAACGCGCTGGCCGCCGCGGCCCTCGCGCGCGCCTTCGGCGTGCAGGCGACGGCCGTACGCGACGGGCTGCGGGCCTTCCGCCCGGACGCCCACCGCATCGAACACGTCGCCGACGTCGAGGGCGTGGCCTACGTCGACGACTCCAAGGCCACCAACACCCACGCCGCCCAGGCGTCGTTGGCGGCGTACGAGTCGATCGTCTGGATCGCGGGCGGGCTCGCCAAGGGCGCCACCTTCGACGAGCTCGTCGCCGGTGCGGCGAAGCGGCTGCGCGGTGCCGTCCTCATCGGCGCCGACCGCGAGCTGATCCGCGAAGCCCTCGCGCGACACGCGCCCGAGGTCCCGGTCGTCGACCTCGACCGGACCGACACTGGGGCGATGTCCGAGGCGGTACGGCGGGCGGCGGAGCTGGCTCAGCCGGGGGACACCGTGCTGATGGCTCCGGCCTGTGCGTCGATGGACATGTTCACCAACTACAACAAGCGTGGTGAAGCGTTCGCGGCGGCCGTCCGCGAACTCGGTCCCACGCGCGCCTGACCGGGCTCTCCGCCCGCCGGGCGCCGGGCACACCCTTGGGAGGGGAACGTGGCCAGGTCATCCGTGCGGGTCGCCAGACGACCGGCTCCGGTACGCGCCAGAGGTGCCTCCCACCCGCCGGGCGAGAGCGGGCCCCGGCGGCTCCTGAACAGGGTCCGCCGGGCGTGGGACCGGCCGCTCACCGCGTACTACCTCATCCTCGGCAGCAGCCTGCTGCTCACCGGGCTCGGCCTGGTGATGGTCTACTCCGCCTCGATGATCCAGGCGCTGCAGCTCGACCTGCCCGCCTCGTACTTCTTCCGCAAGCAGTTCGTGGCGGCCGTGCTCGGCGCGATCCTGCTCCTGGTCGCCATGCGGATGCCCATCAAGCTGCACCGGGCGCTCGCCTATCCGATCCTCGCGGTGACCGTCTTCCTGATGGTCCTCGTGCAGATCCCGGGGATAGGGCGCAGCGTCAACGGCAACCAGAACTGGATCTACCTGGGCGGCCCCTTCCAGCTCCAGCCCAGTGAGTTCGGCAAGCTCGCCCTGGTCCTGTGGGGCGCCGACCTGCTGGCGCGCAAACACGACAAGCGGCTCCTCGCCCAGTGGAAGCACATGCTGGTGCCGCTCGTGCCGGTCGCCTTCATGCTGCTCGGACTCATCATGCTCGGCGGCGACATGGGTACCGCGATCATTCTCACCGCGATCCTCTTCGGCCTGCTGTGGCTCGCGGGAGCACCGACCCGGCTCTTCGCCGGCGTGCTCGGCATCGCGGCGCTGCTCGGTGTGATTCTCATCAAGACCAGCCCCAACCGCATGGCCAGGCTGGCGTGCATCGGCGCCACCGACCCCGGCCCCGGCGACCAGTGCTGGCAGGCCGTACACGGCATTTATGCCCTGGCCTCCGGCGGATTCTTCGGTTCCGGACTCGGCGCGAGTGTGGAAAAATGGGGTCAACTTCCTGAACCCCACACGGACTTCATCTTCGCCATCACCGGGGAGGAACTCGGTCTGGCGGGGACACTGTCGGTGCTCGCCCTGTTCGCGGCTCTAGGCTATGCGGGTATCCGCGTGGCCGGACGCACGGAGGACCCCTTCGTGAGGTATGCCGCGGGAGGCGTGACCACCTGGATCACGGCGCAGGCCGTGATCAACGTCGGTGCGGTGCTCGGTCTGCTGCCGATCGCCGGTGTCCCGCTCCCGCTGTTCTCCTACGGGGGTTCGGCCCTGCTGCCGACCATGTTCGCCATCGGACTCCTCATCGCCTTCGCGCGATCGGACCCGGCGGCGAAGGCGGCCCTGGCCATGCGGCAACCTCGGGTGAGATGGAACACGATGCGACGGCGCGTCAAGGCGCGTTCGTCCGGAGAGCGGTGAATTTCGGTGCATGTCGTACTCGCCGGTGGGGGGACCGCCGGCCACATCGAGCCCGCGCTCGCCCTCGCGGACGCCCTGCGGAGGCAGGACCCGACCGTGGGCATCACGGCCCTGGGCACGGAGCGCGGACTCGAAACCCGGCTCGTACCCGAGCGGGGCTACGAACTCGCGCTGATCCCGGCCGTCCCGCTGCCGCGCAAGCCCACCCCTGAGCTGATCACCGTCCCGGGGCGGCTGCGCGGCACCATCAAGGCGGCCGAGCAGATCCTGGAGCGCACCAAGGCGGACTGCGTCGTCGGCTTCGGCGGCTACGTCGCCCTGCCCGGCTACCTCGCGGCCAAGCGGACCGGGACGCCGATCGTCGTGCACGAGGCCAACGCGCGCCCCGGCCTCGCCAACAAGATCGGTTCGCGGTACGCCCACGGGGTGGCCGTCGCCACCCCCGACAGCAAGCTGCGCAACTCCCGCTACATCGGCATCCCGTTGCGGCACACCATCGCGACGCTCGACCGGGCCCGGGTCCGCCCGGAGGCGCGCGCCGCCTTCGGCCTCGACCCGAACCTGCCGACCCTGCTCGTCTCGGGCGGCTCGCAGGGCGCCCGGCGGCTCAACGAGGTCGTCCAGCAGGTCGCGCCGGTGCTCCAGCGCGCGGGCATCCAGATCCTGCACGCGGTCGGCCCGAAGAACGAATTGCCGCAGGTGCACCAGATGCCGGGGATGCCCCCGTACATCCCGGTACCGTACGTGGACCGGATGGACCTCGCGTACGCCGCGGCCGACATGATGCTCTGCCGCGCGGGCGCGATGACCGTGGCCGAACTCTCCGCCGTCGGGCTCCCCGCCGCGTACGTGCCGCTGCCGATCGGCAACGGCGAACAGCGGCTCAACGCCCAGCCGGTGGTCAAGGCGGGCGGCGGACTCCTCGTCGACGACGCGGAACTGACGCCCGAGTGGGTCCAGGGCAACGTGCTTCCCGTGCTCGCCGACCCGCACCGGCTGTACGAGATGTCCCGCGCGGCCTCGGAGTTCGGCCGCAGGGACGCCGACGACCTCCTCGTCGGCATGGTGTACGAGGCGATTGCGTCACGCCGCAACGCGTGAGAAGGCAGGGGACCGTGGCCGGACCGACCACCGCCGAACGGCAGCGGCAGAAGTCCGGCCCGCCCCGCCCGCAGCGGGTCCGCCGCCTCCGGCTCCCGCGTTCGCGCACTCTGATCGTCGTACTGGTGCTCGCCGTGCTGCTCGGCGCCGGCGGGCTCTGGGCGCTCTACGGCTCGCAGTGGCTGCGCCTTGAGCGCGTGACGACGTCGGGAACCGGCGTCCTGACGCCCGAAGAAGTGCGGGAGGCGGCCGACGCCCCCGTCGGGACACCACTGATTTCGGTCGACACGGATGCCATCGAGGAGCGGCTGCGCTCAAAATTGCCCCGGATTGACTCGGTTGACGTCGTCCGGTCCTGGCCGCACGGAATCGGACTCAAAGTGACGGAACGCAAGCCGGCGCTCGTTCTCGAAAAGGGCGGAAAGTTCGTCGAAGTGGACGCCAAGGGAGTGCGATTCGCCACGGTCGAGCGCGCGCCCAAGGGGGTGCCGGAGCTCGAACTGGCGCTGGACCGGGAGAGCGGGGCGGCCAGCCTGCGCCGGTTCGGCACCGGCCGGCTGCTGCGCGAGGCGGTGCGGGTCGCCGGTGACCTGCCCGAAGCGGTGGCCCGCGACACCCGGAACCTTAAGGTCCGCTCGTACGACTCCATCTCGCTGGAGTTGACCGACGGGCGCACCGTCGCCTGGGGCAGTGGCGAGAAGGGCCGGGCCAAGGCCACTACCCTCGTCGCGCTGATGAAAGCGGCTCCCAAGGCACGGCACTTCGATGTGAGCGTCCCCACCGCCCCTGCGTCAGCGGGGAGTTGACGCATATCGTCGCAGGCCAGCACCCTGGTTCGGCAGCGCTACGGCTGATCACATAGGGTGAAAAGAAAAACGGGAGGTTCGGCGTGTTCGTTGAACGTGCGCCACTTGTCGACTTAGTGTCCTGTTCGGAAGAGTCCAAGGAACAGACACACTGGTAACCCTAAACTTCAGCGTTAGGGTTCGGGTCGGCGTTCGGACCGTCCCATTCGGCATCAGTCGCCGCATCGCATCGATGCGAAACGGCGACACGTAACTCGAGGCGAGAGGCCTTCGACGTGGCAGCACCGCAGAACTACCTCGCAGTCATCAAAGTCATCGGTGTCGGCGGCGGTGGTGTCAATGCCATCAACCGGATGATCGAGGTCGGTCTCAAGGGCGTCGAGTTCATCGCCATCAACACCGACGCGCAAGCCCTGTTGATGAGCGACGCCGACGTCAAGCTCGACGTCGGCCGTGAACTCACCCGCGGCCTCGGCGCCGGCGCCAACCCGGCCGTCGGCCGCAAGGCCGCAGAGGACCACCGCGAGGAGATCGAGGAGGTCCTCAAGGGGGCCGACATGGTCTTCGTCACCGCCGGCGAAGGCGGCGGCACCGGCACCGGCGGCGCACCCGTCGTCGCCAACATCGCGCGCTCGCTCGGCGCCCTCACCATCGGCGTGGTCACCCGGCCGTTCACCTTCGAGGGCCGCCGCCGCGCCAACCAGGCCGAGGACGGCATCGCGGAGCTGCGCGAAGAGGTCGACACCCTCATCGTCATCCCCAACGACCGGCTGCTCTCCATCTCGGACCGCCAGGTCTCCGTCCTCGACGCGTTCAAGTCGGCGGACCAGGTCCTGCTCTCCGGTGTCCAGGGCATCACCGACCTGATCACCACGCCCGGCCTGATCAACCTCGACTTCGCCGACGTCAAGTCGGTCATGTCCGAGGCCGGTTCGGCCCTCATGGGCATCGGCTCGGCCCGCGGCGACGACCGCGCGGTGGCCGCCGCCGAGATGGCGATCTCCTCGCCGCTCCTTGAGGCGTCCATCGACGGCGCCCGCGGCGTGCTGCTCTCCATCTCCGGCGGCTCGGACCTCGGCCTCTTCGAGATCAACGAAGCGGCCCAGCTGGTCAGCGAGGCCGCACACCCCGAGGCGAACATCATCTTCGGAGCGGTCATCGACGACGCGCTCGGCGACGAGGTCAGGGTCACCGTCATCGCGGCGGGCTTCGACGGCGGACAGCCACCGTCCAAGCGGGACAACGTCCTCGGCTCGGCGTCGTCGGGAGCCCCCAAGCGCGAGGAGCCGGCCCCGTCCTCCGCAACGTCCCGCCCTGCGGAATCGTCCCGCCCGGCCTTCGGCAGCCTCGGCAGCGTCACCCCGCGCGACGAGCCCTCGGCCCCGGAGCCCGCGGAGCCGGCCCCGGTGAGCGAGGCCCCGTCCGCGCCGTCGGCCCCGCCGCAGGTGCCGCCGGCCCGTCCCTACCAGGACAGCCAGGCCGAAGAGCTGGACGTGCCGGACTTCTTGAAGTGATAAGCGAGCACAGCACCGTGAGCGGCGCGCACTTCGCCTTCACCGACAGGTGGGGCGGGGTGAGCGCCGTTCCGTACGAAGAGCTCAACCTCGGCGGCGCGGTCGGCGACGACCCCGAGGCCGTGCGCACCAACCGCGCGCTGGCCGCCAAGTCCCTCGACCTCGACCCGGCCCTGGTCGTCTGGATGAACCAGGTGCACGGCCGCGACGTCGCCGTGGTCGAAGGGCCCTGGGGGTCCGACGCCGAGATCCCGGCCGTCGACGCGGTGGTGACCGCCCGCAGGGGCCTCGCCCTCGCCGTCCTCACCGCGGACTGCACGCCCGTCCTGCTCGCCGATCCGGTGGCCGGGGTCGCGGCCGCGGCGCACGCGGGCCGCCCCGGCATGGTGGCGGGAGTCGTGCCCGCCACCGTCGAGGCCATGGTGAAGCTCGGCGCGGACCCCGGGCGCATCGTCGCCCGCACCGGCCCCGCCGTCTGCGGGCGTTGCTACGAAGTGCCGGAGGCGATGCGCGCCGATGTCGCCGCCGTCGAGCCCGCGGCGTACGCCGGGACGAGTTGGGGTACGCCGGCGGTCGACGTGACCGCCGGGGTGCACGCGCAACTGGAGCGGCTGGGGGTGTGCGACCGGGGGCAGCCGCCGGTGTGCACCCTGGAATCCGGTGACCATTTCTCGTACCGCCGCGACCGGACCACCGGCCGCCTCGCGGGCTATGTCTGGCTGGACTGATAGGGCATGACGGAGCGTAAGTCTCAACTCGCCGCAAATCTGGCGAAGGTCGAGGAGCGCATCGCCGCGGCGTGCGCGGCGGCCGGGCGCAAGCGGGAAGAAGTGACCCTGATCGTGGTCACGAAGACCTATCCGGCGAGCGATGTGCGGATTCTCTCCGAACTCGGTGTGCGGCACGTCGCGGAGAACCGCGACCAGGACGCGGCGCCGAAGGCGGCCGAGAGCGCGGACCTGCCCCTCACATGGCACTTCGTCGGTCAGCTGCAGACCAACAAAGTCCGTTCCGTGACCGGTTATGCCGATCTGGTGCAGTCCGTTGATCGTCCCAAGCTCGTCACAGCTCTCTCGACGGCCGCGGTGCGCGCCGAGCGCGAGATCGGCTGCCTGATCCAGGTCGCGCTCGACGCCGAGGAGAACGGCCGGGGCGAGCGAGGGGGCGTGGGGCCCGGTGGAATCGAAGAGTTGGCCGACCTCGTGGCGGGGGCGCCGGGGCTGCGGCTCGATGGTCTGATGACCGTAGCGCCGCTGACCGGTCCGTACGCCGGACGGCAACAGGCGGCGTTCGAGCGGCTGATGGAATTCTCAACCCTCATGCGCGCGGCTCATCCTGCTGCGAACATGGTGTCGGCAGGGATGAGTGCGGACCTCGAACAGGCTGTGGCGGCCGGGGCGACACATGTGCGCGTCGGTACGGCGGTACTCGGAGTCCGACCCGGCCTCGGGTAACGTCGCCAAGAAGTCGGACCACAGCAGAAAATATGGTCATTCTCGCTGTTGGGCGGGGATACCTCGTGGATCGCGGGCAGTTGACGACGACAGCCGATCCACCACAGAGCGGAGGACTCAGAGCATGGCCGGCGCGATGCGCAAGATGGCGGTCTACCTCGGCCTCGTGGAGGACGATGGGTACGACGGTCCGGGGTTCGACCCCGATGACGAGTTCGAACCCGAGCCGGAGCCCGAGCGCGACCGCAGGAGGCACGAACCACCGCATCAGTCGCACCAGTCCCATCAGTCACAACGGGACGAATCGGTACGAGTGGTGCAGCCGCCCGCCCCGCGCGAGCCGGCGGCCCATTCCGCTTCGCCATCCGCGGAATCCGGACGTCCGGCGCGAATCGCCCCCGTGGCATCCATCACACCTGAACGCCAGAGCCTGGAGAAGAACGCACCGGTGATCATGCCCAAGGTCGTGTCCGAGCGGGAGCCCTACCGCATCACCACATTGCACCCCCGGACCTACAACGAGGCCCGTACCATCGGGGAACACTTCCGTGAGGGCACCCCGGTGATCATGAATCTGACCGAGATGGACGACACGGACGCGAAGCGACTTGTCGACTTTGCGGCCGGTTTGGTCTTCGGCCTGCATGGCAGCATTGAACGAGTGACGCAGAAGGTGTTCCTGTTGTCGCCTGCTAACGTCGATGTAACGGCGGAGGACAAGGCTCGCATCGCAGAGGGCGGGTTCTTCAACCAGAGCTGAGACGCAGTGATGCAGTAGTTGCCGTAGACGCAGTACCGGAACGACGAAGTACGAGTAACAGGGGAGAGGGAACCGCGAACATGAGCGTGGTCGTGCAGGTGCTTTACATCGCGCTGATGTGCTTCCTCATCGTGCTGATCTTCCGGCTCGTCATGGACTACGTCTTCCAGTTCGCCCGCTCATGGCAACCCGGCAAGCCGATGGTGGTCGTTCTGGAGGCCACCTACACTGTCACTGATCCACCGCTCAAGCTCCTGCGGCGGTTCATTCCGCCGCTGCGTCTCGGGGGCGTGGCGCTCGACCTGTCCTTCTTCGTACTGATGATCATCGTCTACATCCTGATCCACATCGTGAGTCAGCTGTGATGAGTGCGATGTCTAATACGGTCTTGCCGAATGCCGACGACTACGTTGAGGTGAAGAGATGCCGTTGACCCCCGAGGACGTGCGGAACAAACAGTTCACGACCGTCCGCCTCCGAGAAGGCTATGACGAGGACGAGGTCGATGCCTTCCTCGATGAGGTCGAAGCCGAACTGACGCGACTCCTCCGCGAGAACGAGGACCTGCGCGCCAAGCTCGCCGCGGCCACCCGCGCCGCCGCGCAGAACCAGCAGCAGGGCGGGATGCGCAAGGGCCCCGACGGGCCGCAGGACCAGCGCGGTCCCGGCGCCCCCGTGCCCGCCGCAATATCAGGTCCGCAGCCGGTGCCGCCGCAGCAGCATCAGCAGCAGCAGATGGGCGGCCCCATGGGCGGCCCGCCGCAGCTGCCCGGTGGCGCGCCGCAGCTGCCCGCAGGCCCCAGCGGCCACGGCCAGGGGCACGGCCCGCAGGGCGGTCCGCAGGGTCCGGGACCGATGGGTCAGGGCCCGATGGGCGGTCCCATGGGTGGCCCCATGGGCGGTCACGGTCCGCAGATGCCGCAGCCCGGTCAGGGCCCCGGTGGCGACAGCGCCGCCCGGGTGCTCTCCCTGGCGCAGCAGACCGCCGACCAGGCGATCGCGGAGGCCCGCTCCGAGGCCAACAAGATCGTCGGCGAGGCTCGCTCGCGCGCCGAGGGCCTTGAGCGTGACGCCCGTGCCAAGGCCGACGCCCTGGAGCGGGACGCGCAGGAGAAGCACCGCGTCGCGATGGGCTCCCTGGAGTCCGCTCGCGCCACGCTGGAGCGCAAGGTCGAGGACCTGCGCGGCTTCGAGCGCGAGTACCGCACGCGTCTGAAGTCCTACCTGGAGTCGCAGCTGCGCCAGCTGGAGACCCAGGCCGACGACTCGCTGGCCCCGCCGCGCACGCCGGCCACCGCCTCGCTGCCGCCGTCCCCGGCGCCGTCGATGGCTCCGGCCGGTGCGGGTGCCCCGTCGTACGGCGGCAACCAGTCGATGGGCGGCAACCAGCCGGGCAGCGGTCCGTCCTACGGCGGCCAGCAGCAGATGTCCCCGGCGATGACCCAGCCGATGGCGCCGGTGCGGCCGCAGGGCCAGCAGCCGATGCAGCAGGCTCCGTCGCCGATGCGTGGCTTCCTCATCGACGAGGACGACAACTGACGGGCATGACCACGCCTTAGGCGTCGGCAGCGTTCAGGGCCGGGCCCCCGGATTTTCCGGGGGCCCGGCCCTTTGCCGTACGTGGGTGGACAACGCAGAAGGCCCGGTCCGCCAGAGATTCTTCTGGCGGACCGGGCCTTCTGGTTTCCGGGGTGCTACGCCTTGCGGAGGCGGAACGTCAGCTTCAGGGAGTCATCCGTGAACGGCTGTCCGAACGTGTCGTCCGCCTCACCCTGTGCGAAGTCGGTCGCGAGGACCTCGTCCGCGATGAGCTCGGCGTGCTCGGACAGGGCCGTCTCCACCGCCGGGTCCGCGGAGGCCCACCGCAGGGCGATCCGGTCGGCGACGTCCAGGCCGCTGTTCTTGCGGGCCTCCTGGATCAGCCGGATCGCGTCACGGGCCAGGCCGGCGCGGCGCAGCTCCTCGGTGATCTCCAGGTCCAGGGCGACCGTGGCGCCGGACTCGGACGCCACCGACCAGCCCTCGCGCGGGGTCTCCGTGATGATGACCTCGTCCGGGGCCAGCGTCACCGTCTCGCCGTCGACCTCGACCGACGCCGTGCCCTCGCGCAGGGCCAGCGACAGCGCGGCCGCGTCCGCCTCGGCGACGGCCTTGGCGACCGCCTGGACGCCCTTGCCGAACCGCTTGCCGAGCGCCCGGAAGTTGGCCTTGGCCGTGGTGTCGACCAGCGAACCGCCGACTTCGGAGAGCGACGCCAGCGAGGAGACGTTGAGCTCCTCGGTGATCTGGGTGTGCAGCTCCGGGTTGAGCGACTCGAAGCCCGTGGCCGCGATCAGCGCGCGGGAGAGCGGCTGACGGGTCTTGACGCCCGACTCCGCGCGCGTGGCGCGGCCGAGCTCGACGAGCCGGCGTACGAGCACCATCTGCTGCGACAGCTCCGGGTCGATGGCGGAGAGGTCCGCCTCCGGCCAGGAGGAGAGGTGCACGGACTCCGGGGCGTCGGGGGTGACCGGCACGATCAGGTCCTGCCAGACACGCTCCGTGATGAACGGTGTCAGCGGGGCCATCAGGCGCGTGACCGTCTCGACGACCTCGTGCAGGGTGCGCAGGGCCGCCTTGTCGCCCTGCCAGAAGCGGCGGCGGGAGCGGCGCACGTACCAGTTGGAGAGGTTGTCGACGAAGACGGACAGGAGCTTGCCCGCGCGCTGGGTGTCGTAGCTCTCCAGGGCCTGGGTGACCTGGTCGGTGAGCGCGTGCAGCTCGCTGAGCAGCCAGCGGTCCAGGACCGGGCGGTCGGCGGGCGCCGGGTCGGCGTCGCTGGGGGCCCATTTCGACGTACGGGCGTAGAGCGCCTGGAAGGCGACCGTGTTCCAGTACGTGAGGAGGGTCTTGCGGACGACTTCCTGGATGGTGCCGTGGCCGACGCGGCGGGCCGCCCAGGGGGAGCCGCCGGCCGCCATGAACCAGCGGACCGCGTCGGCGCCGTGCTGGTCCATGAGCGGGATGGGCTGGAGGATGTTGCCCAGGTGCTTGGACATCTTGCGGCCGTCCTCGGCGAGGATGTGGCCGAGGCAGACCACGTTCTCGTACGACGACTTGTCGAAGACCAGGGTGCCGACGGCCATCAGTGTGTAGAACCAGCCGCGGGTCTGGTCGATGGCCTCGGAGATGAACTGCGCGGGGTACCGGCTCTCGAAGAGCTCCTTGTTCTTGTACGGGTATCCCCACTGCGCGAACGGCATCGAGCCTGAGTCGTACCAGGCGTCGATGACCTCCGGCACGCGCGTGGCCGTGCTGGAGCAGCCCTCCTGGGGGCACGTGAAGGTGATCGCGTCGATGAAGGGGCGGTGCGGGTCCAGGGAGGACTGGTCGGTGCCCGTCAGGTCGGAGAGCTCGGCGCGGGAGCCGACGCAGGTGAGGTGGTCCTCCTCGCAGCGCCAGATGGGCAGCGGGGTGCCCCAGTAGCGGTTGCGGGACAGCGCCCAGTCGACGTTGTTGGTCAGCCAGTCGCCGAAGCGGCCGTGCTTGACGGAGTCCGGGAACCAGTTGGTCTTCTCGTTCTCCTGGAGGAGGCGGTCCTTGATGGCCGTGGTGCGGATGTACCAGGACGGCTGTGCGTAGTACAGCAGCGCCGTGTGGCAGCGCCAGCAGTGCGGGTAGCTGTGCTCGTACGCGATGTGCTTGAAGAGCAGGCCGCGGTCGGCCAGGTCCTTCGTGAGGCTTTCGTCCGCCTTCTTGAAGAAGACGCCGCCTACGAGGGGGACGTCCTCTTCGAAGGTGCCGTCCGGGCGGACCGGGTTCACGACCGGCAGACCGTACGCCCGGCAGACCTTGAGGTCGTCCTCACCGAAGGCGGGGGACTGGTGGACGAGGCCGGTGCCGTCCTCCGTGGTGACGTACTCGGCGTTGACGACGTAGTGCGCCGGCTCGGGGAACTCCACGAGCTCGAACGGACGTTGGTAGTTCCAGCGCTCCATCTCGGCGCCGGTGAAGGTCTCGCCGGTCACCGTCCACCCCTCGCCGAGGGCCTTCTCGACGAGCGGCTGGGCCACGACCAGTTTCTCCTCACCGTTCGTCGCGACGACGTACGTGACATCGGGGTGCGCGGCGACGGCGGTGTTGGAGACGAGGGTCCAGGGGGTCGTCGTCCAGACCAGGAGGGCGGCCTCGCCCGCGAGGGGACCGGAGGTGAGGGGGAAACGGACGTAGACGGACGGGTCGACGACCGTCTCGTAGCCCTGCGCCAGCTCGTGGTCGGAGAGGCCCGTGCCGCAGCGGGGGCACCACGGGGCGACCCGGTGGTCCTGGACGAGGAGGTCCTTGTTGAAGATCTCCTTCAGGGACCACCAGACCGAGTCGACGTACTCCGGGTTCATCGTGCGGTACGCGTCGTCGAGGTCGACCCAGTACCCCATGCGGGTCGTGAGCTCGGCGAAGGCGTCGGTGTGCCGGGTCACGGACTCGCGGCACTTGGCGTTGAACTCGGCGATGCCGTACGCCTCGATGTCCTTCTTGCCGTTGAACCCGAGCTCCTTCTCGACGGCGAGCTCCACCGGGAGGCCGTGGCAGTCCCAGCCGGCCTTGCGGGCCACGTGATAGCCCCGCATGGTGCGGAAGCGGGGGAAGACGTCCTTGAAGACGCGGGCCTCGATGTGGTGGGCGCCCGGCATGCCGTTGGCGGTCGGCGGGCCCTCGTAGAACACCCACTCGGGGCGGCCCTCGGACTGTTCGAGGCTCTTGGCGAAGATCTTCTGCTCTTGCCAGAAGTCGAGCACGGCGTGCTCAAGGGCGGGCAGGTCGACCTGGGCGGGCACCTGACGGTACTGCGGCGGCGTATTCAACGAAGTCCTCCGGCGGATGTGCTGCCTTCCGTCGGAGGGACGAGAGCCGTGTGCGCCTGGTGCGGCGCGCTCCCGCGGTACCACCCTCCTTGGCCCTCCGGAACGGGGTCCGTGCCGGTGAGCCCTCTCATTGGGGTCGCGAAACCGGGTCTACTCGCCTCGGCCGGTACGCCTCGGCTTTCTTCCGGCGGCTCCGGGGTGATCTTCACGTCGCGCCGGCCCCCGGGCTCACACCGTCCCCGGGTCGCTCATGGCTGCGTACGCCGCTACTCGTCCCCATCCACGCTTCTCGCTGCCGCCCAGTGTACGGCGCCCGGTGAGGGGCGGCCGACCGGTTTTACGGGAGCCCTGGGGCGGGTGGGGGAGGAGGGGACGACTGACCCGAATGGCGACATGCGGGGCGGGCGGATCGGGGCGGGCGCCCACCGGCGGATTACCCGCCGGGGAGTTGGGCACAACGCATGCAGACTCGCCGCGCGGCACCCGTGGGGCGGGGGGATCGGGCGGCGTGCCCCGTTGCCGCGGGCCTGGAGTCGATTTATCGTCCCAGCACGATTCGCGAGCAAGATCACAATATGTGAAGGGGCCGCGGCCATGGTGGCGAAGAAGACCGCCGTACAGCAGTCGGCGTCCGGCAGATCCACCGACGCGGGGGCGGCGTCCGACGCCGAAGGGACGGTGCGGGGGGAGAAGGCAGCGGCTAAGAAGGCGGCGGGGAAGAAGGCCGCCGTCAAGAAGGCGGTGGCCAAGAAGGTCGCCGCGAAGAAGGCGGTGGCGAAGAAGGCGGTGATGGGGGAGCCGGTGAGGGCGGCCGCGGGCGAGCACGCCACCGCTGCCGAGCATGAGGCAGCCCCTGCGAAGAAGGCTCCGGCGAAGAAGGTGGCGGCGAAAAAGGCGCCGGCGAAAAAGGCGCCGGGCCCGGTCAAGAAGACCGCCGCCGAGGAGGCCCAGGAGGCGGGGGCCGAGGCGGGTCCTGAGAGCGCTGCCAAGGAGCACTCGGCCGCGGAAAGCACCGCCAAGGAGAGTGCGGCCAAGAAAACCGCGGCCAAGAAGAGTGCGGCCGGACGGAGCACGGACAACGGAACGGCCGCGTCCGCGGCCGAGGATGCGGCTGAGGCCGCGGAGACGACGGGAGCCACGACGGTGGTTGCGAAGAAGACTCCGGGCACGGCGACAGCGGCGAAGCAGCCCACGGCGGCGCCCCAGGCGGTGCCGAAGGCGCGGGCCGCCGCGGCGGAGCCCGGCGAGCTCGCCGTACGGCCGGGCGAGGACCCCTGGACTCCGGAAGAGGTCGCCGACGCCCGCACGGAGCTCCAGAGCGAAGCGCTGCGGCTGCGCAGCGAGATCGCGGCCTCCGAGGACGCCCTCGCCGGGCTGATGCGGGACTCCGGCGACGGTGCGGGCGACGACGAGGCGGACACCGGCACGAAGAACATCACGCGGGAACACGAGATGTCGCTGGCCGCCAACGCGCGCGAGATGCTTGAGCAGACCGAGCGCGCCCTGGAGCGCCTCGACGCCGGGACGTACGGCCTCTGCGAGAACTGCGGCAATCCCATCGGCAAGGCGCGGATGCAGGCCTTCCCGCGCGCGACGCTGTGCGTGGAGTGCAAGCAGAAGCAGGAGCGGCGCTCCTGAGCGCGGCCTGGGCGCCGGGAACCGTACGCGTGTGCCGTACCCTCGTCCCCAGTCAGGTACCTAGGTTGAGGGACTCACGTGGCAGAGGCGGAGCGCATCATCGGTACGCCGGACATCCCTGAGGCGGCCGGGGACGAGTCGGCGCAGTCCGGTTCGGACTCCGAGGAGACTTCCGAGGAGACGGCGGCGGGCGGCCGGGACGGGCAGCGGGACGAGGCCGGGACCGGCGGCAGGGGCAAGCGCAAGATCGCCGTGCTGTTCTCGGTGGCCGTCGTCGCGTACGCCCTGGACCTGATCAGCAAGATGATCGTGGTGGCGAAGCTGGAGCACCGCGACTCGATCGAGCTGATCGGCGACTGGCTGCGCCTCTCCGCCATCAGGAACGCCGGCGCGGCCTTCGGCTTCGGCGAGGCCTTCACCGTGATCTTCACCTGCATCGCCGCGGCGGTCATCGTGGTGATCGCCCGGCTCGCCCGCAAGCTGTACAGCCTGCCGTGGGCGATCGCGCTCGGCCTGCTGCTCGGCGGCGCGCTCGGCAACCTCACCGACCGCCTCTTCCGCTCGCCCGGCGTCTTCAAGGGCGCGGTCGTCGACTTCATCGCCCCGAAGGGCTTCGCGGTCTTCAACCTCGCGGACTCGGCGATCGTCTGCGGCGGCATCCTGATCGTGCTGCTGTCCTTCCGCGGCCTCGACCCGGACGGCACCGTCCACAAGGACTGAGGTCCGGCGGGAGCCCCCCCGGAGTGCCCTGTGGTGCGGGAGTGTCGGTGCGCTCCTGCATACTCAATGGGTGAGCACGATTCCCGAGATCCGTACCCTGCCCGTGCCGGACGGCCTGGAGGGCGAGCGCGTCGACGCCGCCATCTCGCGCATGTTCGGGTTCTCCCGTACGAAGGCCGCCGAGCTCGCCGCGGCGGGGAAGGTCTCGGTCGACGGCTCGGTGGTCGGCAAGTCCGAGCGGGTGCACGGCGGCGCCTGGCTGGAAGTGGAGATGCCGCAGGCACCCGCTCCCGTGCAGATCGTCGCCGAGCCCGTCGAAGGCATGGAGATCGTGCATGACGACGACGACATCGTCGTGATCGTCAAGCCGGTCGGCGTGGCCGCGCACCCGAGCCCCGGCTGGACGGGGACGACCGTGATCGGCGGCCTCGCGGCGGCCGGTTACCGCATCTCCACCTCCGGCGCCGCCGAGCGCCAGGGCATCGTGCACCGCCTGGACGTCGGCACGTCGGGGCTGATGGTCGTCGCCAAGTCGGAGCGTGCGTACACGTCGCTGAAGCGCCAGTTCAAGGAGCGCACGGTCGACAAGCGGTACAACGCGCTGGTGCAGGGCCACCCCGACCCGATGAGCGGCACCATCGACGCCCCCATCGGCCGCCACCCGAACCACGACTACAAGTGGGCCGTCACGGCCGAGGGCAAGCCCTCCGTCACGCACTACGACCTCATCGAGGCGTTCCGCGCGGCCTCCCTGCTCGACATCAAGCTGGAGACGGGCCGCACGCACCAGATCCGCGTCCACATGTCGGCCCACCGGCACCCCTGCGTGGGCGACCTGACGTACGGCGCGGACCCCACGCTCGGCAAGCGCCTCGGCCTCACGCGCCAGTGGCTGCACGCGGTCCGGCTCGGCTTCGAGCACCCGGGCGACGGCCAGTGGGTGGAGTACGAGAGCGGTTATCCCGACGACCTCCAGCTGGCGCTCGACCGAGTGCGGGCGGAGAGCTCGTGACCGCAGCGGACGTGACCGTCCGGGTCGCCCGGGACACGGACGACCTGGAGGCCTGCTTCGCGGTCCGCAAGGACGTCTTCGTGGCCGAGCAGCAGGTCCCCGAGGAGCTTGAGTACGACGCGTACGACGCCGACGCGGTGCACGTCCTGGCCGTGCGCGAGGACGGCGTTCCGCTGGGCACGGGTCGGCTCCTGACCGGTGCCGCCGCCGCGGCGAAGAACGGCGGCGAGGCCGGAGTGGGCGCGCTCGGCCGGCTCGCGGTGACGCGGTCCGCGCGCGGGCTCGGCGTGGGCGCCTCCCTGGTCGCGGCCATCGAGGACGCGGCACGCGCGCGTGGCCTGACAGCGGTGGACCTGCACGCGCAGACGCACGCCCTGGGTTTCTACGAACGCCTCGGGTACGAGGTGTACGGACCTGAGTTCCCCGACGCGGGCATCCCGCACCGCGCGATGCGCAAGTCGCTGGGCGAGTAGCGTGGCAGGGTTGAGGTCTTGATCGTCCAAGCCTCGACCGCCGGAGGGCACACCCGTGGATCAACTGGCACTGGTGCTCATCTTGCTGCTCGGCGCTGTGCTCACCGTGCCGCTGGGGGACCGGCTCGGGCTGCCGGCGCCCGTTCTCATGACGCTGGTGGGGATCGGCATGGCCCTGCTGCCGTTCGTGCCCAATGTGGAGATCCCGCCGGACTACATCCTTCCGCTGGTGCTCCCGCCGCTGCTCTACGCCTCCGTGCAGCGCACCTCGTGGCGGCAGTTCACGGCCAACATCCGGCCGATCTTCCTGCTCGCCGTGGCGCTCGTGTTCGTGACGACGGCGGCCGTCGCCGCGATGGCCAACTCCATCGTGCCGGGGCTGCCGATCGCGGCGGCCGTGGCGCTCGGGGCGCTGGTCGCGCCGCCCGACCCTGTGGCCGCGACCGCGGTCGCCGGGTCGCTCGGGCTGCCGCGCCGGCTCGTGTCGATCCTGGAGGGCGAGGGGCTCTTCAACGACGTCACGGCGATCGTGCTCTACCACGTGGCGATCGCGGCGGCGGTGAGCGGCACCTTCTCCTGGCCGTCCGCCGTGGGCCTCCTGGTGCTCTCGGCCGTCGTCGCCATCGTCGTCGGTCTCGTGCTCGGCTGGCTCACCAACAAGCTCATGGGGCTGCTCGGTGACGCCACCCTGCAGACCGGCCTGACGCTCCTCGTGCCGTTCGTCAGCTACGTCCTCGCCGAGGAGCTCCTCGGCTCCGGCGTGCTCGCCGTCCTCACCACCGCGCTCTACCTCGCCGAGAACGCCGTCGACGCCGACGACGTGCTCGGGCGCATCACCGGGCAGACCTTCTGGCAGATCGTCGACACCCTGGTCACCGGCATCGCCTTCGGGCTCATCGGCCTCGAACTGCACAACGTCTTCGGCATCGCGAACGACCGCGAGTGGCACATGTTCGGCTGGGGCGCGGCGGTCGTCGCGGTCGTCGTCGGCGTACGACTGCTGTGGCTGCTGCCCGCGACCTGGCTGGCCAAGCGGCTGCACAAGCGGCGCGACGTCGACGAGGAGATCCCGACCACCTGGCGGGAGACCGTCGTCATGTGGTGGTCGGGGATGCGGGGCGTGGCGTCCGTCGCGCTGGCGCTCGCCATTCCGCTCAAGACGGACGACGGAAGTCCGTTCCCGGCCCGCGACGAGATCATCTTCATCGCGTTCTGCGTCATCATGGCGACCCTCGTCGTCCAGGGGCTCACCCTGCCCTGGCTGGTGCGGAAGCTCGGGGTGCGCGCCGACGCCGACGCGGAGCGCGAGCTGGAGCGCACGCTCGCGCTCCGCGCCGCCAAGGCCGCCAAGCGCCGCCTCAAGGAGATCCAGGAGGTCGAGGAGCTCCCCGACGACGTCAGCGAGCGGCTCCAGCGGGGCGCCCTCGACATCGGCACCAGAATCAGCCCCGACCTGCTCGACGACGAGCGGCGCGAGCGGTACGCCAAGCGCGTCGACCGTCTCAAGGCCGTCCAGCGCATCCAGCGCGAGATGATGTCGGCCGCCCGCCACGAAGTGCTCGCCGCCCGCAGCGAGGCCGGGGCCGACCCGGAGGTCGTCGACCGGGTCCTGCACCACCTCGACGTACGCAGCCTGCGCTGAGAGCCTGCCTTCGAGGTTCAGCCGCGGCCGGTGCGCGGGGGCTTCGGTGCCAGGTGGAGCGGGCGGTGGCCGTTCGGGCTCGGCTCCGCAGAGGCCGTGTTGACCCGCGGCAGCGCGTACGGATGGTGCTCGGTGAGCCACTGGACGAGCTGTTCGCGCACCGTGACCCGCACGGTCCATATGTCGTCCGCGTCCTTCGCGGTGACCAGGGCGCGGACCTGCATGGTGCTCGGCGTCGTGTCCGTGACGGCGAGCCCCCAGTCCCGGCCGTCCCACGCCGCGCAGTCCCGCAGGATGTCCTGCAGCTTCTCGCGCATCTTGTGGACCGGCGCCGAGTGGTCCAGGTGGAAGAAGACCGTGCCGGTCATCTGCGCACCGCCCCGCGACCAGTTCTCGAAGGGCCTCGACGTGAAGTACGACACGGGCATGGTGATCCGGCGCTCGTCCCAGGTGCGGACCGCGAGGAACGTCAGGGTGATCTCCTCCACGGTGCCCCACTCGCCCTCCACCACGACGGTGTCCCCGATGCGCACCATGTCGCCGAAGGCGATCTGCAGGCCAGCGAAGAGGTTGCCGAGGGTGGACTGGGCGGCGACACCGGCGACGATGCCGAGGATGCCCGCGGAGGCCAGCAGGGAGGTGCCCGCGGCCTGCATGGCGGGGAAGGTCAGCAGCATCGCGGCGGTGGCCACCACGGCGACGATCGCGGTGACCACCCGCTGGATGAGCGTCACCTGCGTACGGACCCTGCGGACCCTGGCCGGGTCGCGGTGGACCGCGGCGTAACGCGCGTACGTGGACTCCACTATCGCCGCGGCGATCCGCACGACCAGCCAGGCCGTGGAGCCGATGAGCACGAGGGACAGGATCCGCCCGATGGCCGCCGAGTGGTCCCGGGCGAGCTCGGCGTGGCCGTAGGTCCCTCTCAGCAGGGCGGCGCACAGGACGACGTGGAAGGGGACACGGCAGCGGCGCAGCAGACCCCACAGCGGGGTCTCGTGGTGCCGTTCGTCGGCCCGGCGCATAGCGAAGTCGACCAGCCAGCCGACCAGCACTGTGAGCACGACCGAGCCGCCGATCACGATCAACGGACGCAGTACGTTCTCCATGCCTCCGAGAGTAGGGGCACGGGGTGGCTCGGAGGGGAGGGGGCCCTGGGGGGATGGCACGATGGCTTTATGAACATCGTGCTTTTCCATTCGACGTACGGCCTGCGGCCCGCGGTGCACGCGGCGGCCGACCGGCTGCGTGCCGCGGGGCACGAGGTGTGGACCCCCGACCTCTTCGAGGGCCGCGTCTTCGACGGCGTCGAGGAAGGCAGGGCCTTTCAGAACGAGCTCGGCAAGGACGAGATCCTGAAGCGGGCCATCCTCGCGGCCGCGCCCTACTCGGAGCGCGGGCTCGTGTACGCGGGCTTCTCGCTCGGCGCCGCGACCGCGCAGACCCTCGCCCTCGGCGACGAGAAGGCGCGGGGCCTGCTGCTCCTGCACGGCACCTCCGACCTCGCGGAGAACGCGGCCGTGGACGAGCTGCCCGTGCAGCTGCACGTCGCCGAACCCGACCCGTTCGAGTCCGACGACTGGCTGAGCGCCTGGTACCTCAGGATGGGCCGGGCCGGGGCCGACGTGGAGATCTACCGCTACGCGGGCGCCGGGCACCTCTACACCGACCCGGACCTCGACGACTACGACGCCGAGGCCGCGGAGGCGACGTGGCGCACGGCGCTGGGCTTCCTGGAGACCCTCTAGTCCCCGGCAGCGCTCCGCACGGTCAGCGGACGGGGGCGTGCACCCGCTCCACCTTCTGCGTGCCGCTGCGCGTGCGGTACGAACGGGTCCAGGAAGAGGTCGCCCCGGGATCGGTCCGGTCCGAGATCACGTAGTAGTCCATCTGCGAACGCTCGGCGGTGACGTCGAGGACTCCGTAGCCGTGCGAGTCCATGTCCAGCCACTTCACATGGCGGTTGGCGGCCTTGAGCGCGCCTGCGGCCACGAGGGAGACGGTGTGCGGGGCGACGCCGAGCATGTCGTCGATGTTGTCGGAGCTCACCGAGGTGACCACGAACTCCGTGGCGGCGGACGGTGAGAGCGGGTACGTGGCCGCCTTGACCGGTACGTCGTTCGCCCAGGCCATGTGGATGTCGCCGGTCAGGAAGACGGTGTCGCGGATGTTCCGGTCCCGCAGGTGGGCGATGAGCTCCTTGCGGTCGTCCGTGTAGCCGTCCCACTGGTCGGCGTTGATGGCCAGGCCCTCCTTGGGCAGGCCGAGCAACTCCGCCAGCGGCTCCAGGAGATGAGCGGGCAGCGAGCCGAAGGCGACCGGTGAGATCATCACCGAGGTGCCGACCAGCTTCCAGGCCGCGTCCGACGACGCCAGGCCCGACTTCAGCCAGTCGAGCTGGGCGCGGCCCGTGAGGGTGCGGTCCGGATCGTCGACCTCTCCGCTGCCGAAGCCCGCCTGCTCGGAGCGGAAGGACCGCAGGTCGAGCAGGTGCAGATCGGCGAGCTTCCCGAAGCGGACGCGGCGGTAGACGGTGCCTTCGGTGGAGGTGCGCACGGGCATCCACTCGAAGTAGGCCTGCTTGGCCGCTGCCATGCGCCCCGCCCAGTCGCCCTCGGTCTCCGGGGAGTGGTTCACGGCCCCGCCCGACCAGGCGTTGTCGGCGAACTCGTGGTCGTCCCAGATCGCGATGACCGGGTGTGCCGCGTGCATCGCCTGCGCGTCGGGGTCGGTCTTGTGGACGCCGTGCCGGGTGCGGTAGTCGGCGAGCGTCCGGATCTCGTGCCTCGGCTCGTGCGGGCGGACGACGTGTTCGGCGGACGGGTACTCGCCGCTCTTGTACTCGTATATGTAGTCCCCGAGGTGGAGGACCGCGTCGAGTTCGGTGCGTGCCGCGAGGTGGCGGTAGGCGGAGAAGTGACCCGCCTCCCAGTTCGCGCAGGACACCACGCCGAAGCGGACGCCGTGCGCGGAGGCGTCGTGCGCGGGGGTGGTGCGGGTACGCCCCACGGGGGAGCGGACGTCTCCTACGGAGAAGCGGAAGTAATACGTGGTCGCCTGGAGCAAGCCCCTTACATCGGCCTTGACCGTGTGGTCGGAGGAGGCCCGCGCGGTGATGGCGCCGTGCGCCACGGCCCGGGTGAAGCCCTTGTCCTCGGCGACCTCCCACCTCACCTCCACGTCGGGTCCCTTGCCGGACCCCGGCACGGCGTCCGGCGTGGGGGTCACGCGGGTCCAGAGCAGGACGCCGTCGGGCAGCGGGTCTCCGGAGGCGACCCCGTGGTGGAAGGCGGGTCTCTCGGCGGCGTGCGCGGGTATGGAGGCGAGCGGTGCGGCGAGCGCGGCGCCGGCGGCCGCGGCCTTGACGACGGTACGGCGGCTCGGCGCCAGAGAGTTGAGCGCAGGGGAGTTGAGCGACGACTGAAGATCGTTTCGACTGGTCACGGGCGATCACGATACTGATCGGTAATCGCAAGAGGGAGGCGAACTCGTCAAGTTCGCCCCCTCTTGAACACTGTTCCCCTCGAAGAGGGTTCAGTTCACTACTTCGTGACGCCCGCCTTCTTCAAGGCGGCCTTCCAGGCGTCGGCGGTCTTCGGCGTCTCGACCACCTTGCCGTTGATCTTGATGGTCGGGGTGGACTCCACGCCCTTGGCCGACTGGAAGGAGTCGCTCATCCTGAGGGCCCAGGGGTCGAAGGTCCCCTTCTCGACCGCGCTCTTGAACTTGTTGTTGTCCTTGAGGGCGTCCACGCTGTTCGCCACCTTGATCAGGTACTCGTCCTTCGCGAAGTCGTCGGTGGACTCCGAAGGGTGGTACTTCGTGGAGAACAGCGCGGTCTTGTACTCCAGGAACGCGTCGGGGCTGACGTTCAGCGCGGCGCCGAGCGCGCTGAGGGCGTTCTTCGACCCTTCGCCCGAGAGGTTGTTGTCGAGGAACGTCCCGATGGTGAAGTTCAGCTTGTAGTCGCCGTCCTTCATACCCTTGTCGATCGCGGAGCCGATGGACTGCTCCATGGCCGCGCAACCGGGGCAGCGCGGGTCCTCGTACAGGTGGACCGTGTTCTTCGTGTCGGACTTGCCGATCGTGACCGTGGTGCCGTCCTCGCCCGAGGTGTTCGCGGGCTTGACGAGCTTCTTGTCCTTGGCCTCTTCCCAGTAACCGGGCTTGTTGGACTGCATGACGGCGTAGCCGACGCCGCCCGCGAGCGCCAGGACGGCGACGATCGAGACGCCGACAATGGCGGCCCGCTTCTGCTTCTCCCGCTTGCGCTCGGCTTCCTGCTGGGCGCGGATCCGCTCGCGGGCGGCGGACTTGGCGGCCTGGCTGTTGCGCTTGCTCATGATCTTTTTCTCCGTGTGGGTGGAACTGCGTGGGGGTGCTGTGCTCAGGCGAAGACGGCCGAGCACGGCGGTCCACGCCGTCCCACGAAGTGCACGAGCAGCCGCGTGCGCGCCGCCCGCACCCGGCGCGCGGGGCGCGGGGCGCGGCGGACGGGCAGGCGGGAGGTGGCGACCGCGGCGACCGCGATCAGCAGGGGCCGGAAGGTCGCGGCGGCGACCGCGCGCAGCAGCTGGGCCAGGGCCCGCTCGCCGCGCCGCAGCCAGGCGGCCGCGAGGAGGCCCACGCCGACGTGCGCCCCGAGCAGCAGCCAGGCGGCGGCCGGGTCCACCTCGGCGAGCAGCACGGCGGCACCGTGCCCGTCCGCGGTCATCCGGGCCAGGGGCGACCCCACGGGCGCCCCGCCGCACAGCACGTCGAAGCCGACGGAGCGCAGCGGGCCCGCGACGGGGCCGCCGGCCTCGCCGTAACAGACGTGCTGGCCCGCGGTGAACACCGTGTCGGCGGCCAGTTCGAGAGGGATCAGCAGGGCCGCGATCCGCCCGTACCCCCGCTCGCGCCCCGCCGTCGCGTACGCGATGAGGAAGACGGGGGCGGCGATCGCCGCGACGGTGGCCGGCGGCAGGGGGACACGGGACAGCAGCACGTGCGACGCGGCGGAGAGCGTCACGACGAGTGCCGTGAACAGTGCCGCGCGCACGGCTCTGAGCTGGGTCCCGGATATGTCCATCGCGGAGGAGTGTGCCATGTGTTCCTGTGGGAGCCCCATAAAGGGTGCCTGTGAGTCCCCCGGGTGCTCGGACGCCTACAGGCCCGGGATCCGCCCGTTGCGGAACAGGTCGACGAAGATCTGGTGGTCCGCACGCGCGCGTGCGCCGTAGCTGTGCGCGAAGTCCACGAGCAGGTCCGCGAAGCCGCCCTCGTCGGCCGCGATGGCGGCGTCGATGGCGCGCTCCGTGGAGAACGGCACCAGGTCCGAGTGGCCGCTCTCGTCGTCCGCCGCGGCGTGCATCGTGGCCGTGGCGCGGCCCAGGTCGGCGACGACCGCGGAGATCTCCTCCAGGTCGTCGATGTCCGACCAGTCCAGGTCCACCGCGTACGGCGAGACCTCGGCGACGAGCTGGCCCGCGCCGTCCAGCTCGGTCCAGCCCAGCCACGGGTCGGCGTGCGCCTGGAGGGCGCGCTGCGAGATGACCGTGCGGTGCCCCTCGTGCTGGAAGTAGTCGCGGACCGCCGGGTCCGTGATGTGGCGGGAGACCGCGGGGGTCTGGGCCTGCTTGAGGTAGATCACGACGTCGTTCTCCAGGGCGTCGCTGTTGCCCTCCAGGAGGATGTTGTACGAGGGGAGGCCGGCGGAGCCTATGCCGATGCCGCGGCGGCCGACGACGTCCTTCACGCGGTACGAGTCGGGGCGGGTCAGGGAGGACTCCGGAAGGGTCTCCAGATAGCCGTCGAACGCGGCGAGGACCTTGTAGCGCGTGGCCGCGTCGAGCTCGATGGAGCCGCCGCCGGGCGCGAAGCGGCGCTCGAAGTCACGGATCTCCGTCATCGAGTCGAGCAGCCCGAAGCGGGTCAGGGAGCGGGCGTCGCGCAGCGCGTCCAGGAGGGCGCCCTGGGCGGTGTCCAGCGTGAAGGGCGGCACCTCGTCGCTCTTGGCGCCCGTCGCGAGGTCGTGGATGCGCTCGCGGTACGCCGCGGCGTAGGTCCGCACGAGGTCGGTGATCTGCTCGTCGCCGAGCGCCTTCGTGTAGCCGATGAGGGCCACGGAGGCGGCGAAGCGCTTCAGGTCCCAGGTGAAGGGGCCGACGTACGCCTCGTCGAAGTCGTTCACGTTGAAGATCAGGCGGCCCTGGGAGTCCATGTACGTGCCGAAGTTCTCCGCGTGCAGGTCGCCGTGGATCCACACCCGGCCCGTGCGGTCGTCCAGGTAGGGCCCGCCGTGCTGCTCGCGCTCCAGGTCGGCGTAGAACAGGCAGGCCGTGCCGCGGTAGAACGCGAAGGCGGAGGAGGCCATCTTCCGGAACTTCACCCGGAACGCGGCGGGGTCCGCGGCGAGCAGCTCGCCGAACGCGGTGTCGAAGACGGCGAGGATCTGCTCGCCGCGCTGCTCAGCAGTGGGCTGCGGGACCGACATCGCTGGGTGCCTCCTGGTGCGGGGTGGTGCGTGACATGGGGGCGGATGCGCCGCCCCGTGGGGCAGCTGTTCCGCCCCCCTCGGGACGGATGTTCCGCCCCTTCCAACGCTCGACCGTACCCCCGAGTGCCCGCCGGCTGTCACTGCCGCGGATTAGACTTCCCCGCTGTCCCCCCAGACTGCCCGCAGCCTGTCACCAACCGTTCTCCGGAGGCCTCCCGTCGTGACAAAGCCGCCCTTCACGCACCTGCACGTGCACACCCAGTACTCGCTGCTCGACGGTGCCGCGCGGCTGAAGGACATGTTCAACGCGTGCAACGAGATGGGCATGACCCATATCGCGATGTCCGACCACGGCAACCTCCACGGGGCGTACGACTTCTTCCACTCGGCGCAGAAGGCGGGTGTGACGCCGATCATCGGCATCGAGGCGTACGTGGCGCCGGAGTCCCGCAGGAACAAGCGGAAGATCCAGTGGGGCCAGCCGCACCAGAAGCGCGACGACGTGTCCGGTTCGGGTGGTTACACGCACAAAACGATCTGGGCGGCGAACAAGACCGGACTGCACAACCTCTTCCGGCTCTCCTCGGACGCCTATGCGGAAGGCTGGCTCCAGAAGTGGCCGCGCATGGACAAGGAGACGATCTCCCAGTGGTCCGAGGGCCTCATCGCCTCCACGGGATGCCCGTCGGGTGAGCTCCAGACGCGGCTGCGCCTCGGCCAGTTCGACGAGGCGCTGAAGTCGGCCGCCGAGTACCAGGAGATCTTCGGCAAGGACCGGTACTTCCTGGAGCTGATGGACCACGGCATCGAGATCGAGCGCCGGGTCCGCGACGGACTCCTGGAGATCGGCAAAAAGCTCGGCATCCCGCCCCTGGTGACGAACGACTCGCACTACACGTACGCGCACGAGTCGACCGCCCACGACGCCCTGCTCTGCATCCAGACCGGCAAGAACCTCTCGGACCCGGACCGCTTCCGCTTCGACGGCACCGGTTACTACCTGAAGTCGACCGACGAGATGTACGCCATCGACTCGTCCGACGCCTGGCAGGAGGGCTGCCGCAACACGCTCCTGGTGGCCGAGCAGATCGACACCACGGGGATGTTCGAGAAGCGCGACCTGATGCCGAAGTTCGACATCCCGGAGGGCTTCACCGAGGTCACCTGGTTCCAGGAGGAGGTCCGCCGCGGCATGGAGCGCCGCTATCCGGGCGGTGTCCCCGAGGACCGGCAGAAGCAGGCCGAGTACGAGATGGACATCATCATCCAGATGGGGTTCCCCGGGTACTTCCTCGTGGTCGCCGACTTCATCATGTGGGCCAAGAACAACGGCATCGCGGTCGGCCCCGGCCGAGGCTCCGCGGCGGGATCGATCGTCGCGTACGCCATGGGCATCACCGACCTCGACCCGATCACGCACGGCCTGATCTTCGAGCGGTTCCTCAACCCCGAGCGCGTCTCCATGCCCGATGTCGACATCGACTTCGACGAGCGCAGGCGCGTCGAAGTGATCAGGTACGTGACCGAGAAGTACGGTGCCGACAAGGTCGCCATGATCGGCACGTACGGCAAGATCAAGGCGAAGAACGCCATCAAGGACTCCGCGCGCGTGCTCGGATATCCGTACGCGATGGGCGACCGCCTCACCAAGGCGATGCCCGCCGACGTCCTCGGCAAGGGCATCGACCTCTCCGGCATCACCGACCCCAAGCACCCGCGCTACAGCGAGGCGGGCGAGATCCGGGGGATGTACGAGAACGAGCCGGACGTGAAGAAGGTCATCGACACCGCGAAGGGCGTCGAGGGCCTGGTCCGGCAGATGGGTGTGCACGCGGCCGGCGTGATCATGTCCAGCGAGCCGATCGTCGACCACGCCCCGCTCTGGACCCGGCACACCGACGGCGTGACCATCACGCAGTGGGACTACCCCCAGTGCGAGTCGCTCGGCCTGCTCAAGATGGACTTCCTGGGCCTGCGCAACCTCACCATCATGGACGACGCCGTCAAGATGGTGCGGGCCAACAAGGGCATCGACCTGGAGATGCTCTCCCTCCCGCTCGACGACCCGAAGACCTTCGAACTGCTCTGCCGCGGTGACACGCTCGGCGTCTTCCAGTTCGACGGCGGCCCGATGCGCTCGCTGCTCCGCCAGATGCAGCCCGACAACTTCGAGGACATTTCCGCCGTCTCGGCCCTGTACCGGCCGGGCCCGATGGGCATGAACTCGCACACGAACTACGCCGAGCGGAAGAACGGCCGCCAGGAGATCACGCCGATCCACCCGGAGCTCGAAGAGCCCCTGAAGGAGACGCTGGGCCTCACCTACGGCCTCATCGTGTACCAGGAGCAGGTGCAGAAGGCCGCCCAGATCGTCGCGGGCTACAGCCTCGGCGAAGCCGACATCCTGCGCCGCGTGATGGGCAAGAAGAAGCCCGAGGAGCTGGAGAAGAACTTCGTCCTCTTCCAGGCCGGCGCCCGGAAGAACGGCTATTCGGACGAGGCCATCCAGGCCCTGTGGGACGTCCTGGTCCCCTTCGCCGGGTACGCGTTCAACAAGGCGCACTCCTCCGCGTACGGCCTGGTCACCTACTGGACCGCCTACCTGAAGGCGAACCACCCGGCCGAGTACATGGCCGCGCTGCTCACCTCGGTGAAGGACGACAAGGACAAGTCGGCCGTCTATCTGAACGAGTGCCGCCGCATGGGCATCAAGGTCCTCCCGCCGAACGTGAACGAGTCCGTCCACAACTTCGCCGCCCAGGGCGACGACGTGATCCTCTTCGGCCTTGAGGCCGTCCGCAACGTCGGTACGAACGTGGTGGAGTCGATCATCCGCTCGCGCAAGGCGAAGGGGAAGTTCACCTCCTTCCCGGACTACCTCGACAAGGTCGAGGCCGCCGCCTGCAACAAGCGCACCACGGAATCGCTCATCAAGGCGGGCGCCTTCGACACCATGGGCCACACCCGCAAGGGCCTCACCGCGCAGTACGAACCGATGATCGACAACGTGGTCGCGGTGAAGCGGAAGGAGGCCGAGGGCCAGTTCGACCTCTTCGGAGGCATGGGCGACGAGTCCGGCGGCGACGAGCCCGGCTTCGGACTCGACGTGGAGTTCTCCGAGGACGAGTGGGAGAAGACCTACCTCCTCGCCCAGGAGCGCGAGATGCTCGGTCTGTACGTCTCCGACCACCCGCTCTTCGGCCTGGAGCACGTGCTCTCCGACAAGGCGGACGCGGGCATCGGACAGCTCACCGGCGGCGACTTCTCCGACGGCTCCGTCGTCACCATCGGCGGCATCATCTCGGGCCTGCAGCGCAAGATGACCAAGCAGGGCAATGCCTGGGCCATCGCCACCGTCGAGGACCTCGCGGGCTCCATCGAGTGCATGTTCTTCCCGGCGACGTATCAGCTGGTGTCGACCCAACTCGTCGAGGACGCGGTGGTCTTCGTCAAGGGGCGCCTCGACAAGCGCGAGGACGTGCCGCGGCTCGTCGCGATGGAGCTCCAGGTCCCCGACCTGTCGAACGCGGGCACCAACGCCCCCGTGATCATCACCATCCCGACCGTCAAGGTGAGCCCGCCGATGGTCCACCGCCTCGGCGAGGTGCTCAGCCACCACCGGGGCAACAGCGAGGTGCGGATCAAGCTCCAGGGGGCGCAGAAGACCACCGTGCTGCGGCTCGACCGGCACCGCGTCAAGCCGGACCCGGCGCTCTTCGGTGACCTGAAGGTGCTGCTCGGCCCGTCCTGCCTGGCGGGCTGACCCGCCGCACGGACCCCTTACTCCACGGCATGAGGGGCGCACCCGGACCGGGTGCGCCCCTCATGTGTGCCTGGATGTGTGTCAGTTGTGGCCGAAGCGACGCTGGTGCTTACGGGCAACATCGGCAGGGCTGCCCTGAGCCTGCGACTGCATCGGCGACTGGGCATCGGTGGCGGACGTCTTGGCCTGCTCCTGCGCCTGCTCGGCCTGCGAGGCGCGGTTCTGTTCGCCGCCCTGCTTGCGGTTCTTGTTCTTGGCCATGGTGATCTTCCTCCTGAAGGGGATCTGGGGGCCAGGACGCGTTCAGATTCACATATGCCGACAAAGAGCGCATTTCAGAGAATTACCGTGCGTAATAAGGCCTGTGGGCGGACGATCCGCGGATGCGCCACGCCGAAGATCGAGTTCCGGCCGTTAACCTCCGCCGGGTCGGGCAGACTCGAAGGGAACCCGCCGCGGACCCGCACCCCTGATTCGTTGTCCTTACAGGGTGTCTTCGTGGGACTTCGAGGGAACGTCCAGAGACCTCCGGGCAGGGAAAGAGGGTGGACCGCGTGGATCGCTGCATCGTCCTGGTGGACGCCGGGTATCTGCTGGGTGCCGCCGCGAGTCTCCTCGCGGGCGAGCCCTCCAGGTCCCGGATCACTGTCGATCACACCGCCCTGATCCAGGGGCTCCGCGAGCGCGCGGAGGCGGACACCGAGCGCCCCCTGCTGCGCATCTACTGGTTCGACGGCGCCCCCGACCGGGTCCCGCAGCCCGAGCACCGGCGGCTGCGCGTCATGCCCCGCGTGACGGTCCGGCTCGGCGCCCTGACCCGCAGCGACGGACGGTGGGCCCAGAAGGGCGTCGACGCCGCGATGCACGCCGAGCTGACCGAACTGGCCCGCAACCGCGCCTGCTCCGACGTCGTGCTCGTCACCGGCGACGGCGATCTGCTGCCCGGCATGATGGCCGCCAAGGAGCACGGCGTCGCCGTCCACCTGTGGGCCGTCCAGGCCGCCGACGGCGACTACAACCAGTCCGAGGACCTGGTCGCAGAGGCCGACGAGCGGCGCGTGCTCGACCGGGCCTGGATCACCAAGGCCGTACGCCCCAAGGAGCTCACCGGCAGCTGCGCGCCGCCGCCCGCGCCCCGTCCCGAGATCGCCGCGATCCTCTCGGCGCCCCTCCCGGAGTCCGCGCTCGCCGCCGCCGCGCAGCGCGCCGAGGAGGAGACCCCCGCCCGGCACGCCGAACCCGCCGCGAACGGCCGGCAGGCCGACGAGCACCGCGTCCCCCCGGGCAAGGGCGTCCCCACCCCCAAGGACCTCGCCGCCCTGCGCGGCCCCGGCACCCAGCCCGCCCAGCACCCCACGAACGCGACGCTGCGCTGGTCCTCCGACAAGGGCTGGGTCGAGCGGCCCGGCGGCGCGGCCGAGAGCACCGAGGCCGCCGCCCTGCCCACCCTCGCCCAGCTGACCACGGCCGAGCAGCGCTGGGCCGACCGCGAGGAGGACATCACCACGGTCGGCGGCGACCCCTTCGAGGTCGGACAGGTGTTCGCCCGACGCTGGATGGCGCGCCTCCCGGAACAGCACAACCTGCAGAAACTGTCGACGATGTATCCACGCATCCCGCACCGCATCGACGGCGAGCTGCTCCGCTACGCGGCACGGTTCGGCCTCCTCGCCCACAAGGACGACCAGATCGACGAGCACGACCGGTACGCGATCAGGGCGGGCTTCTGGCGGGAGGTCGACGTGCGCACGGCCGCCGAGCACGTGCCCGCGGGGGACCGCGCCGGTGACTGACACGGGCCGTACGGGCCGCCCCGGGCGTCGCCCGCGCCCGCGGACCCCGTAGGCTCGTCCTTCGTGAGTACGCGCCCGGCACCGGCAGTCCGACAGGGACTCCGTCAGGAACACGGCAACGACGCCGTCTGCGCGGTGCGCGACCTGGTGAAGACCTATCCCGCCGCCCGCGCCCGACGCGGCAGGCCCGCGACCCCCGAGGTCCGCGCCACCGACGGCATCGGTCTGACGGTCGGCCGCGGCGAGATCTTCGGCCTGCTCGGCCCCAACGGCGCCGGCAAGTCCACCCTCGTACGCCAGCTGACCGGCCTGATGCGGCCCGACAGCGGGAGCGTCGAGATCCTCGGCCACGACATCGTGCGCCACCCCGAGCGGGCCGCGCGGCTCCTCGCGTACCTGGGCCAGGAGTCCACCGCCCTCGACGAGCTCACCGTGTCGCTCGCCGTCGAGACGACCGGGCGGCTGCGCGGGCTCGACGTGCCGCGGGCCCGCGCCGAGCGGGACGCGGTCCTGGCGGAGCTCGGACTCACCGCGCTGGCCTCGCGGCCGCTGAAGAAGCTCTCCGGCGGGCAGCGCAGGCTCGCCTGCTTCGCCACCGCCCTGGTGGGGGAGCGGCCGCTGCTCGTCCTCGACGAGCCGACCACCGGCATGGACCCCGTCGCGCGGCGCGCCGTCTGGGCGGCGATCGACTCGCGGCGCGCCGAGCGCGGCACGACGGTCGTCCTCGTCACCCACAACGTGATCGAGGCCGAGACCGTCCTCGACCGCGTCGCCGTCCTCGACCAGGGCAAGGTCATCGCCTGCGACAGCCCGGCCGGGCTCAAGGAGAAGGTCGCCGACGAGGTCAGGGTGGAGCTGGTGTGGCGGGAGCGGGCACCGCTCGGCGTCCCCGAAGTGGCCGCGCTGCGCTCCCTCGCCGTCGAGTCGGGGCGGCGGTGGACCCTGCGGCTCGCGCCCGACGAGGCGCGGGCCGCCGTCGCCGCGGTGACCGGCGGTGCCGCGTTCGCCGCGCTGGACGACTTCACGCTGGCCACGCCGAGCCTGGAGGACGTCTATCTCGCGCTGGGCGGAAGCGGGCAGGGGCTGGTCAAGGCGTGACTCGTGGTAGGAACCCTGGTAGGAACGAAGACGGAGGGGTTGTCCGGTGAGTGCGGTTCCCTTGGAAGCCGCCGTGCGGGCCGACGGCGGCCGTGCGGAGCGGGAGGCCGAAGGCCCCGCGCCCCTCGGGCCGCCGGCGCGGCTGTTCCCGGCGCTCTCGGCCATCTACCGCGCCCAGCTGTCCCGGGCCAGGGTCGCCCGCATACCGCTGCTGTTCGTGGCGACCTTCCAGTCCGTCGGCATCATGATCCTGATGCGCGGTGTCGTCGACGGGGGCGGTGAGGCGCGGGCCGTCGTCGCCGGTTCCTCCGTGCTCGTCGTCGCGTTCGTCGCGCTCAACCTGCTCGCGCAGTACTTCGGGCAGCTCCGCTCGGACGGGGGGCTCGACCACTACGCCACCCTGCCCGTGCCGCCCGCCGCGGTGGTCCTCGGGGCCGCGGCCGCCTACGCCTCCTTCACGGTGCCCGGCACCTTCGTCACGGCGATCGTCGGGTGCGGCCTCTTCGGGCTGCCGTTCACCCACCTGTGGGTGCTCCTCGCGGTGATCCCGCTGGCCGGTGCCGCGCTCGCCGGGCTCGGCGCGGCCCTCGGGTTGCTCGCGCCGCGGCCCGAACTGGCCACGCTCCTCGGTCAGATGGGCATGTCGGCGGCGCTGCTGCTCGGCGTGCTCCCGGCCGACCGCATGCCGGCCCTGCTGCAGTACGCGCGCGACCTGCTGCCCTCGACGTACGGCGTGGAGGCCTTCGCCCGTACGTTCGGGCCGGATCCGGACTGGGCGGTCGTGGCGCTGGACCTGGCGGTCTGCGCGGGCGTCGGCGTGGTCTCCCTGGCCGTGGCAACGTGGGCTTTCCGCCGGGCGGCCGTCCGGTGACACGTCCGGTGACGCGCCGCACAGGGAGTGCTGGCACGATGTGGGGGTGACCGCACCGCATACACCCTCCCAACCACCGCACGACCGCACCCCGCACGAGTCCTGGCAGACCGCCGCGCAGCCGTCGGGACCGACGTCTCCGCACGGCTCCGGGGAAGCCGGCGCCGGCATCAAGGACGAAGTGCTGCCGGCCGTGGTGACCATGGTCGTGGTGGCCGTCTGCGGAGTACTGCTCGCGCTGCTGTGGACGTGGCTCGCGCCGCGGGTGCCGCTCGTCTCGGACGGCAAGGCGGTGTACCTCAAGGACACCGAGGGCGAGCAGGCGATGGGCGTAGACGGAACGTTTACGCTGCTCTCGCTCGGCTTCGGCCTCCTCAGCGGTGCCGTCGTCTTCCTGCTGCGCAGGCGCGGCGGGATCCCGCTGGTCGTGGGGCTCGCGCTCGGCAGCCTGTTCGGGGCGCTGATCGCGTGGAAGGCCGGCGTCTGGCTCGGTCCGGAGAAGGACGTCGTGGCGCACGCGAAGTCCGTCGGCAAGGGCGTCGTCTTCGACGCGCCGCTGGAGCTGAAGGCCAAGGGCACGCTCCTCGCCTGGCCGGTGGCCGCGCTCGCCGTGCACCTCGGGCTCACCGGACTCTTCGGACCGCGCGACCCGGAACCGTACCCCGCGCCGGTGTCCTACGGGGGTCCCCAGGACGACGACTATCCCGAGGGCCTGCGCTCCGGCTCCTAGGGCGTGTCCTTCGGATCAGCCCCGGGCCCGCGCCCGCTAAGCGGGACGCTTCCCGTGGTTGGCCTTGCGCTTCTTCGCCCGCCACTTCCGCATGCGCGTCTTCTTCGACATGCCCTCGGTACTAGTCCCGCACGGGACATGTGTCGAGGGCGCTTTCACGTCGTCCCTCTCACGCCCGCCCGATGGGCGCGAGGACCGCGCCGGTGAGCTCGGCCAGGTCGCCCGGCGCCAGCTCCACCTCCAGGCCGCGGCGGCCCGCGGAGACGCAGACGGTGGCGTGCGCCGACGCCGATTCGTCCAGGACCGTGCGCAGCTTCTTGCGCTGGCCGAGCGGGGAGATGCCGCCCCGCACATAGCCCGTGGTGCGCTCGGCGGCCGCCGGGTCGGCCATCACCGCACGCTTGCCCGAGACCGCGGCGGCCAGCGCCTTCAGGTCGAGGGAGCCCGCGACGGGCACGACGGCCACGGTAAGCTCCCCGTCGACCTCGGCGACCAGCGTCTTGAAGACCCGGTCGGGGGAGACGCCCATCGCCTCGGCGGCCTCCTCGCCGTACGAGGGGTGGGACGGGTCGTGGTCGTAGGCGTGGACGGTGAACTCCACGCCGGCCGCGGTGAGGGCCACCGTCGCCGGGGTCCCCGCCGACTGCTGCTTCTTCTGCTTCTTCGCCAAGGTGTGCGCGCCTTCCGTGGCTCAGTTGAGGCTGGTCGTCCCGCGCGTCAGGTCCGTCGCGGGCAGCGACGGCAGATTACGGATGATCGCGGTCTCGGAGCGAAGCGTTTTCAGCTCGTCCCGGAGCCGCGACGCGGTGTCCGGCGCCTCCAGGAGCCGCTGCTTGGTCGGGGTGTCCAGGACGGCCGCCGCGGCGACGAGGTACGACACGACGGACGGGTCGTCGGGCAGCTCGGCCCCCGTCGACAGGGAACCTTCCCGCGCCCCGGCCAGCCGCTTCTGGTAGGAGCGGAAGGCCCGCAGGACGCCCTCGGCCAGGGCGCCCGCGCCGTCGCCCGGCTCCTCGGGCAGCTCCTCGACCTCGGCGGTGAGGAAGGCTCCCGATGCGTCGACGGAGTGGACGCGCACGCGGGTCGTGCCGGTGGCGAGGACCTCGAAGCCGCCGTCGTCGCGCTCCCTGATCGTCGCCGCGCTCGCCACGCAGCCCACGGCGTGGAAGGCCTTGAGCGGGTCGCCGCCGAAGCCCGCCGCGGGGCCGTGCTCGGGCAGCGCCGTCGGGTCGGGGAGGCCGGGCGCGCTCGGCGCCACCTCAAGGCCGTCGCGGATCGCGACGACGGCGAACAGACGCTGCTCCTCCTCGGGGGTCTTGAGCAGGTCGCGCATCATGGCGCGATATCGCTCCTCGAAGACGTTCAGCGGCACGACGAGGCCGGGGAACAGCACCGAGTTGAGCGGAAAGAGCGGAAGCCGGGTGGTCACGACCGGCAAGCCTAATGCTCGCCGGAGGGGTCGCGTTCGCGTGGAGCGCGCAGCGGCGTCATCGACGCCACTTCGATGCGTACGCCGTCCCGCAGTTCGAGGAACTGGCCGAGCGGATCGTCGGACATCCGGTCCCAGGGGAACGACGTCGCGTACGGCCCGATCAGGCGCAGCTGCTCCAGCGCGTCGTCCCACCGCTCCAGGCGGACCAGGACGTACGTGAGGAGGTTGCGGACCTCGGCGGGCCACGGGTCCCCGGCCTCGTACTCGTACGAGAGCGCGATCGCGAGGTCCGCGGCCGCGTCCAGGCGCTCCCGCGGCAGGTTCCCCGAAGGGCTGGTCAGGTAGGCGAAGGCGGCCCGCGCCGGGAGGACCTGTATCAGCGAGCCCGGCAGCGCGTCGGCCGCGGCGCGCTCGGCGAAGTCGAAGCACTCGCGGTGCGAGCCGTACCAGGCGGCGGACAGGTACTGCAGGGCCGAGGCGTGGCAGCCGTAGTGGTACGAGGAGCGGCGCACCGCCTCCTCCCACAGCCGCTCGAAGACGGTGTGCGACGCGTGCGTGCCGCGGGCGTGGTCGAGGGCGATCCGCCAGGGCACCGGGTCGCGCGGGTCGGCCTCTGCGGCCGCGGTGAGCAGCGGCCCCGAATCGCGCAGGAGCTCGGCGCGGGCCGGTGACTCCCAGCCGCGGACGACGGCCAGCTCGGCCTTGACGAGCAGGGCGTCCGGGTCGTGCGGGGAGGCGCCCAGCCAGTCGTCGAACCACTCGGGACGGGAGCGGGCGAAGGCGGCGAGCCGCGTGGCGTAGCGGTCGCGGTTCTCCCACTCGGCGGCCTCGCGGGTGGTGGCGAGGACCTTCGCGGCCGGGCCGTAGTCGCCGCGCCCGGCGGCGACCAGGGCGGGGGCGAGCCGCTCGTCGGGCACGTCGAGAAGCACCTCGTCGTCCGGCGGCAGCCCGGCGGCGAGCCGCGGGGTGTGCCGGAGCATGCGGGCGGTACGGATGAAGGCACGCAGCACCCGTGCCCTCCTTTGCGCCTCAACCGGCGCCGCTCGCGCGGGCTCGCCGGTCACCGTCGTGGTTGCTCGTTTGTTGGTCGCAGGGATGACGGCCGGGGGAGGGCGATGGTTGCCCGGCGGCGCATAACGGTTCAGCCGCCGGCCACCGCCCCCGGCGGAGTTCAGTTGCGGCGCAGGAGCCGGGTCGCGCCCGCCGCGACCGTGGTGGCGAGGACCCAGCCGAGCAGGATCAGCGCGGTCGAGAACCACTGCCAGCCGCCGTGCAGCTGCCAGTACGTGTCCTGGCCGAGGTTGATGACGGGCAGCAGCAGGTCGAGGGCGAAGAGCGCGGGGTTCCAGTGCGGGTGCTCGCCGGGCTTGATCGCCGGATGGTCGGCGCGCGAGAACGCCACGGCGCTGACCGCCCACAGCACGGCCATCCACACCGCGGCCCGGCCCGGCCGGTAGCCGTAGGCGACGGTCCAGTCCTGCGCGTACCCCCAGAGCTTCCCGGCCAGTGGCAGGGTCTCGCGGCGCCGCCGCTGCTTGGCGAGGAGGACCTCGCGGGCGTCGGCGTCCTCACCGCCGTTGCGCAGGACGGCGGCGAGCTTCTCGTACGGCTCCGGGTTGTACTCGGCCGTGGCGGCCTGCACCCAGTCGAGGCGCCTGGAGAGCGGGAAGCTGCCCTGCGGCACGAGGTTCTCGTACGTGAAACCGCCCATCTGGAGGCCGCCGGGCCCGGGCCAGCTGGTCGCCCTGTCGATGAGGTTGACGACCTTGGCGCCGGACAGCACGACCTTGCCGCGCCGCGGCGCCTCGCCGAGGAAGCGGAGCTCGGGCGTCTGGACGCGGCGCAGCGAGATCTCCTGGTCCTGCCGGAGCGTGAAGCGGGCGTGCGCGAAGTCGATGGCGTCGCCGAAGCGGCCGTCGTCGAGACGGATGCCGCCCACGCACTCGAAGTGCTGCACGCGCGTGCCGCGGGCCGGGGTCGTGCCGCTGGTCTGCGGCGGATTGCCGACGGCCGCCGGGGTCAGGTACAGGGTGCGCTCGACGGTCATCTGCGGGGCGTTGAGGGCCTGTCGGCCGTACTGGTTGATCAGTCTGCTGCCGCGCAGGCTGAGCGAGACGCCGATCTTCGCGCCGCGCAGGCTCAGCTGGCCGTGCGACTCCATCATCTCGGCCTGCAGGTCCTGTCCGACGGTGAGGCCGTCGCCGGTGATGGAGTGGCCGCGCCGGTCGCGGTAGACCACCGCCTGGTTGAGCAGCAGGTCGGTGCCGATGTGCGCGTCCGTGAGGCGGATGCCGTTGTGCACCCGGCAGCGCGGCAGGTGCAGATCGCCCTCGGTGTGCAGCCGGGCGGCCTCGATGCGGGGGATGGAGCAGTCGACGAGCCGCAGCGTCGCGAAGCGGGCCTCGGGGAGCAGGACCTCCTTCTCGAAGCGGCAGTGCTTCATCTCGGTGTACGGGACGACCGTGCCGCCCGCGAGGTCGAGCGGATCGGTGATCTGCACGCCCGCCAGCTTCAGCGACGACACCCGGCCGGCCAGCGCCGGCGGCCCGTCGAGCAGCAGCCAGCACACGATGCGCGCCCGCACGCTGCGCTCGGGGCCCCAGGGGTGCCCGCCGTGCGGATCGTCGGCGGCCGGATCACCCGATCGGAGGTCGTAGACGCTGCCGTTCCGGAAGGCCTGCCACATGCCGATCTCGGCGGCGGTCAACCCGTCCGGCGGGTCGCCGGCAGCGGCGTCGTCGACCACTGCTACCACCCTCCGTCCCGCGGTGCGCGTCTCCCTCGTACACCCGTTTCATGCCCGCTCTGTGACCGGCTGAACGCCAGGGGTGAACACGGTCTTCCGTGGCTCATATCAGCCAGTGATACGGGCGACCGACCTCGAAAGAAGGTCTGAGAGAATTGGCCATGTGATCTCTCGAATCGATCTGCGCGGCGACACCCTCACGGACTTCCCGTCGGGGGCCGCCCTGCGCGCCCTGCTGCCCCGTGCCGACTTCGACGTCGCGGCCGCCCTGGAGAAGGTGCGGCCCATCTGCGAGGACGTGCATCATCGTGGCGACGCGGCGCTGATCGAGTACGCGGAGAAGTTCGACGGGGTGCGCCTTGACCAGGTCCGGGTGCCCGCCGCGGCGCTCACGCGGGCCCTCGACGAGCTGGACCCGCAGGTCAGGGCGGCTCTGGAGGAGTCCATCCGCCGCGCTCGCGCCGTCCACCGCGAGCAGCGCCGCGCCCCGCACACCGTCCAGGTCGTGCCCGGCGGCAAGGTCACCGAGAAGTGGGTGCCCGTCGAGCGCGTCGGGCTCTACGCCCCGGGCGGCCGGTCCGTCTACCCGTCCTCCGTGATCATGAACGCCGTCCCGGCGCAGGAGGCCGGCGTCGAATCGATGGCGCTCGCGTCCCCGCCGCAGGCCGACTGCGGTGACTTCAGTGGGCTGCCGCACCCGACCATCCTCGCCGCCTGCGCCCTCCTCGGCATCGACGAGGTGTACGCGGTCGGCGGCGCCCAGGCCGTCGCGATGTTCGCGTACGGCACCGAGACCTGCGCCGCCGCCAACATGGTCACGGGCCCCGGCAACATCTGGGTCGCGGCCGCCAAGCGCTACTTCACCGGCCGCATCGGCATCGACACCGAGGCGGGCCCGACCGAGATCGCGGTCCTCGCCGACGACACCGCCGACCCGGCGCACGTCGCGTCCGACCTGATCAGCCAGGCCGAGCACGACCCGCTCGCGGCCGCCGTCCTCGTCACGGACTCCGTGGCGCTCGCGGACGCGGTCGAGAAGGAGCTGGCGCCGCAGATCGCCGCCACCAAGCACGTCGAGGACCGGATCGTCCCGGCGCTGAGCGGCCGCCAGTCCGCGATCGTCCTGGTCGACGGCCTGGAGGAGGGCCTGCGGGTCGTCGACGCGTACGGCGCGGAGCACCTGGAGATCCAGACCGCCGACGCCACCGCCGTCGCCGGGCGCGTCAAGAACGCGGGCGCGATCTTCGTCGGCCCCTGGGCACCCGTCTCCCTCGGCGACTACTGCGCGGGCTCCAACCACGTCCTGCCCACCGGCGGCTGCGCCTGCCACTCCTCGGGCCTCAGCGTCCAGTCGTTCCTGCGCGGCATCCACATCGTGGACTACACCCGCGACGCCCTCGCCGAGGTCGCCCACCACGTGGTGACGCTCGCCGAGGCGGAGGACCTGCCCGCGCACGGCGCCGCGATCAAGGCGAGGTTCGGCTGGAAGGTGCCGGGCCAGTGAGCGACGTACGCATCGACGACCTCCCCGTCCGCGACGAGCTGCGCGGCAAGTCCCCCTACGGCGCGCCCCAGCTCGACGTGCCCGTCCGCCTGAACACCAACGAGAACCCGTACCCGTTGCCCGAACCGCTCGTCGAGCGCATCGCCGAGCGGGTCCGCGAGGCCGCCCGCGACCTCAACCGCTACCCCGACCGGGACGCCGTGGAGCTGCGCACCGAGCTGGCGCGCTACCTCACCCGCACCACCGGGCACGAGGTCACCCTCGCCAACGTCTGGGCGGCCAACGGCTCGAACGAAGTCATCCAGCAGCTCCTGCAGACCTTCGGCGGACCCGGCCGCACGGCCATCGGCTTCGAGCCGTCGTACTCGATGCACGGCCTCATCGCCCGCGGCACCGGCACCGGCTGGATCTCGGGCCCGCGCCACGACGACTTCACGATCGACGTCGAGGCGGCCACGAAGGCCATCGCCGAGAACCAGCCGGACGTCGTCTTCATCACGACACCCAACAACCCCACGGGCAACGCCGTCCCGGCCGAGGCGGTCCTCGCCCTGTACGAGGCCGCGCAGGCCGCGAAGCCGTCCATGGTGGTGGTCGACGAGGCGTACGTCGAGTTCAGCCACGGCGACTCGCTGCTCCCGCTGATCGCGGGGCGCCCGCACCTCGTCGTCTCCCGCACCATGTCGAAGGCGTTCGGCGCCGCCGGGCTGCGCCTCGGCTATCTCGCCGCCGCCCCGGCGGTCGTCGACGCGGTGCAGCTCGTACGCCTGCCGTACCACCTGTCGGCGGTCACACAGGCCACCGCGCTCGCCGCCCTGGAGCACACGGACACCCTGCTCGGGTACGTCGAGCAGCTCAAGGCCGAGCGCGACCGCCTCGTCACCGAGCTGCGCGCGATGGGGTACGAGGTGACCGACTCCGACGCCAACTTCGTGCAGTTCGGGCGATTCGAAGGCGAAGGCGCCGCCCATGAGGTCTGGCAGCGCATCCTCGACCGGGGCGTCCTCGTACGGGACAACGGAGTGCCGGGATGGCTGCGGGTCTCCGCAGGAACCCCCGCCGAAAACGACGCGTTCCTCGATGCGGTACGCGAACTGAAGAAGGAGCGACACGCATGAGCCGCGTAGGACGGGTCCAACGCACCACGAAGGAGACGTCGGTCCTCGTCGAGATCGATCTCGACGGCACCGGCAAGGTCGACGTGTCGACCGGCGTCGGCTTCTACGACCACATGCTCGACCAGCTCGGCCGCCACGGCCTCTTCGACCTCACGGTCAAGACCGAGGGCGACCTGCACATCGACTCGCACCACACCATCGAGGACACCGCGCTCGCGCTGGGCGCCGCCTTCAAGCAGGCGCTCGGCGACAAGGTCGGCATCTACCGCTTCGGCAACTGCACCGTCCCGCTGGACGAGTCGCTCGCCCAGGTGACGGTCGACCTGAGCGGCCGTCCGTACCTCGTGCACACCGAGCCCGAGAAGATGGCGCCGATGATCGGCGAGTACGACACGACGATGACCCGGCACATCCTGGAGTCCTTCGTCGCGCAGGCCCAGATCGCGCTGCACGTCCACGTGCCGTACGGCCGCAACGCCCACCACATCGTGGAGTGCCAGTTCAAGGCGCTGGCCCGCGCGCTGCGTTACGCGTCCGAGCGCGACCCGCGCGCGGCCGGCATCCTTCCGTCCACGAAGGGCGCGCTGTAAACCCATGACCGGTCTCAACACCATCCTGATCGTCGTCGGGCTCTTCCTGATCGGCGGCATCATCTCCTTCGTCAAGCAGGGCATGCCGAAGAGCCTGATCACGCTGCTTTCGATCGGCGCCGCGATGTGCCTGGCCGCGGGCATCCTGCGGCTCGACTACTGGAACTGACGGGAGGAGTACGCGACATGAGCTCTCCCAAGAAGGTCGTCGTCTTCGACTACGGCTTCGGCAACGTCCGCTCCGCCGAGCGCGCCCTCGCGCGCGCGGGCGCCGACGTCGAGATCACCCGTGACTACGACAGGGCCATGAACGCCGACGGCCTCCTCGTGCCCGGCGTCGGCGCCTTCGCCGCCTGCATGCGGGGCCTGAAGGAGGCGCGCGGCGACTGGATCGTCGGCCGCCGCCTCTCCGGGGGCCGTCCCGTGATGGGCATCTGCGTCGGCATGCAGATCCTCTTCGCGCGCGGCATCGAGCACGGCGAGGAGACCGAGGGCCTGGACGAGTGGCCGGGCACGGTCGAGCCGCTGAAGGCCGAGATCGTCCCCCACATGGGCTGGAACACCGTCCAGGCCTCCGCCGGATCCCCGCTCTTCAAGGGCCTGGGCGACGACGCCCGCTTCTACTTCGTGCACTCCTACGCCGTGCACGACTGGACCCTGGAAGTCGCGAACCCGGCGATGCGCGCCCCGTACGTGCACTGGTCCACGCACGGCGAGCCCTTCGTGGCGGCCGTCGAGAACGGCGCCCTGAGCGCCACCCAGTTCCACCCCGAGAAGTCCGGCGACGCCGGCGCCCAGCTCCTCACCAACTGGATCGGAACCCTGTGAGCACCCTCGAACTCCTTCCCGCCGTCGACGTCCGCGACGGCCAGGCCGTACGCCTCGTCCACGGCGAGTCCGGCTCGGAGACCTCCTACGGCTCCCCGCTGGAGGCCGCCCTCGCCTGGCAGCGGTCGGGCGCCGAGTGGCTGCACCTGGTCGACCTGGACGCGGCGTTCGGCACCGGCGACAACCGCGAGCTGATCTCCGAGGTGGCCGGGGCCATGGACATCAAGGTCGAGCTGTCCGGCGGCATCCGCGACGACGCCTCGCTGGCCGCCGCCCTCGCCACCGGCTGCACGCGTGTCAACCTCGGCACCGCCGCCCTGGAGACCCCCGAGTGGGTCGCCAAGGTCATCGCCGAGCACGGCGACAAGATCGCGGTCGGCCTCGACGTACGGGGCACGACGCTGCGCGGCCGCGGCTGGACCCGCGACGGCGGCGACCTCTACGAAACCCTGGAGCGCCTGAACAACGAGGGCTGCGCGCGCTACGTGGTCACCGACATCGCCAAGGACGGCACGTTGCAGGGCCCCAACCTGGAGCTCCTGCGCAACGTGTGCGCGGCGACGGACCGCCCGGTCGTCGCCTCCGGCGGGGTCTCGTCCCTGGACGACCTGCGCGCCATCTCCGAGCTCGTGCCGCTCGGCGTCGAGGGCGCGATCGTCGGCAAGGCGCTGTACGCGAAGGCGTTCACGCTGGAGGAAGCGCTGGAGGCCGTCTCCCGATGAGTGGCGTACGACGAGTGCAGAGCGGCAGCCCCTGGGAGGAGTCCTTCGGCTTCGCCCGGGCCGTCGAGGCGGGCGACCGGGTCGTGGTCGGCGGCACCACGTCCTTCAAGGGCGACATCCTGTACGGCGAGGGCGATCCCTACGAACAGACGCGGGTCGCCGTCGCCAACGCGCTCGCGGCGATCGCCGAGTTCGGGCTCGGCCCCGAGTCCGTGACCGCCGTGCGTCTCCTCATCACGCACGCGCGGGACGTCGACGCGGTGGGACGCGCGCACAAGGAGGTCTTCGACTCCGTGCGCCCGGTGATGACCATGGTGGTCGTCTCCGGCTTCGTCGACTCGCGCATCCTGGTCGAAGTGGAACTGGAAGCCTACCGAGGAGCCACCGCATGACGCTCGCGGTACGCGTGATCCCCTGCCTCGACGTGGACAACGGCCGCGTCGTCAAGGGCGTCAACTTCCAGAACCTGCGCGACGCGGGCGACCCCGTCGAGATGGCCAAGGTGTACGACGCGGAGGGCGCCGACGAGCTGACCTTCCTGGACATCACCGCGTCGTCCGGCAACCGCGAGACCACGTACGACGTGGTCCGCCGCACCGCCGAGCAGGTCTTCATCCCGCTCACGGTGGGCGGCGGCGTGCGCACCGCCGAGGACGTGGACAAGCTGCTGCGGGCGGGCGCGGACAAGGTCGGCGTCAACACGGCGGCGATCGCCCGCCCCGACCTGATCCGCGAGATCGCGGAGCGGTTCGGGCGGCAGGTGCTCGTCCTGTCGGTCGACGCGCGCAGGACGGCGTCGGGCGGCTTCGAGGTCACCACCCACGGCGGCCGCGAGTCCGCAGGCATCGACGCCGTCGAGTGGGCGCACCGGGCCGCCGAGCTCGGCGCGGGCGAGATCCTGCTCAACTCGATGGACGCCGACGGCACGAAGGACGGCTACGACATCGAGATGATCTCGGCGGTGCGCAAGCACGTCACCGTGCCGGTGATCGCCTCCGGCGGCGCGGGCCGCCTCGACCACTTCCCGCCGGCCATCGGGGCGGGCGCGGACGCGGTGCTGGCGGCCTCGGTCTTCCACTTCGGGGATCTGCGGATCGGCGAGGTCAAGGAGACGCTGCGGGGGGCGGGGCACCCGGTTCGGTAGGCCACCCGGATAGAAAAGAAAAGTTGCGCAACATTTGTTGTGCAACTTTTCTTTTCTATCTACGGTGAGGTCATGGGCAGACAACAGAAGCGCCGAGTGACCGACGTAGGCACCTTGAAGGCCTTCGGGCACCCCCTGCGCCTGAAGCTCTACGGGGCGCTGAAAGTCGCCGGCGCCGCCACCGCCTCGCAGCTCGCCGACGACGTGGACGAAGCCGTGTCCCTGGTCAGCTACCACCTGCGCAAGCTCGCCGAGCACGGCCTGATCGAGGAGGCACCGCAGGCGCAGCGGGGCGACGGGCGCGAACGGTGGTGGACCCCCGCGCAGGAAACGCTCTCCTTCAGCAGCGGCGACTTCGAGGACACCCCGGAGAAGGCCGCCGCGCTCGCCGCCACGACACGCGCCCTCCACGAGCAGCACACCCGTCTCTTCGGCGCCTGGCTCGACCACCGCGCGGCCTGGAGCCCCGAGTGGCGCTCCGCCGCCGACAGCTCCGACTTCCTCGGCCGCTACACCCCCGCCGAGCTCACCGCCCTCACCGAGGAACTGCACGCCGTGATCCGCGCGCACGAGCAGCGGGCCAGGGCCGCCGAGGAGGCCGGGGACACGGACGGCCGCGAGAACGTGCTGCTCGACCTGAAGGCCTTTCCCTTCCGATCGCTGTGACCGGCACAGCCGCGGCCCCCCGCACGGAACGCCCCGCCCACCGCGACGGCAACGTCCTGCGCTGGCTCGGCGCCTACACCGCCTCGATGGTCGGCGACAGCCTCTACTTCCTCGCGCTGTCCTGGGCCGCCACCCGCAGCGGAAGCCCCGCCCAGGCCGGACTCGTGCTCGCCGTCGGGGCCGTCCCGCGCGCCGCGCTCATGCTCGGCGGGGGAGTCGTCGCCGACCGCTTCGGGCCGCGCCGCGTGGTCATCGGCAGCGACGCGGTGCGGTGCGCGGTGATCCTTGCCGTGACCGTGCTGCTCCTGGTGGCCACGCCCGGAATCTGGCCGCTCGCGGCCCTCGCCCTCGTCTTCGGCGCGGTCGACGCCCTCTTCCTGCCGAGCGTGGGCGCGCTGCCCCCGCGCATCACCTCGCCGGGCCAGCTGGGCCGCGTGCAGGGCATGCGGGGGCTCGCGCAGCGCGTCGCCACGGTGGCCGGGGCGCCGCTGGGCGGCCTCGCGGTGGCGGCCGGCGGGCCGGTGGCGGGGTTCGGCGCGGCGGGGGCGCTGTTCGCCGTGTCGCTGGTGCTGCTTCTCGCAGTACGGGTCCGCGACCTCGCCCCCGGGGAGGCGGCGGGGCGGACGGAACCGGCCGGGCGGCAACTCGTCGACGGACTGCGCTACATCCGCGGCCACCGCGTCCTCGCCCCGCTCGTCGTCACCGCCGCCGTGATGGAGCTGGGCTTCGCCGGGCCCGCCAACATCGGGCTCGTCCTGCTCGCCGAGGAACGCGGCTGGGGCGCATCGGGACAGGGCTGGATCATCGGCGGCTTCGGCGTCGGCGCGGGGTGCGCCGCCCTCCTCATCGCCGTCCGCGGCCGCGTTCCGCACGCCGGGCTCGTCCTGTCCTGGGCGGTGATCGGCGGCTCGGTCGCCCTGGGCGCGATCGCCTTCGCCCCCTCCGTCGTGACCGCGACGGCGGCCGGGCTCTGCGTGGGCCTGCTCACCGGCCTGGGCGGCGCCGTCATCGGCACCCTGGCCCAGACGGTGACGGACCCCGCCTACCTGGGCCGTGTCACGTCCGTGGTCACGTTCTTCACCACGGGCGTCGCCCCGCTGAGCTTCCCCGTCGCGGGCGCGGCGATCGGCGCCTGGGGCGCCGGGCCCGTGTTCGCCGCGAGCGCGGCGCTCAGCGCGGCCGGAGGCGTCGTCGGCCTCTGCGCGCGCTCCCTGCGCCGCGCCGAACTCCCGCGCTGAGCAAGCCGGTTCGCAGCGGTCCGCTCAGAGGCCAAGCTGCTTGGTCTCGTGCAGCGCGGCGATCGCCTCCTTGTCGCCGTCGAGACCGACGTCGGCGACCTGCTGCCTGCCGAACGCGAACAGCAGCAGCTCGGACGGCTCACCGGTCACCGTCACCACCGGAGTGCCCCGGTGCGCCACCGCCGTCCGGCCGTCCGGGCGGCGCAGGACCAGGCCCACCGGTGACTTGCGGCCCACCAGACGGGCCGTGCGTTCGAGACGGGACCACAGGGCGTCCGAGAAGACCGGGTCGAGCTCGCGCGGCGTCCAGTCGGGCTGCGCGCGGCGCACGTCCTCGGTGTGGATGTAGAACTCGACGGCGTTCGACGCCTCGTCCACCTGCTTCAGGGCGAAGGGCGAGAAACGCGGCGGCCCCGTCCGGATGAGCTGGATCAGCTCCTCGTACGGCTTCGCGGCGAACTCGGCCTGCACCCGCTCCAGGCGCCCCGCGAGCTGCTTGATCAGCAGCCCGCCCGCCGCGTCGGCGCGCCGCTCGCGCACCACCACGTGGGCCGCGAGGTCACGGGTCTTCCAGCCCTCGCACAGAGTGGCCGCCTCGGGCCCCTCCGCCTCCAACAGGTCGGCGAGAAGAAGTCGTTCACGCTTCGCATGGGTCGACATACCAGCCAGCCTACGACCGTGCCACCGGTCCGCACAGTGGACGCCCGCCAGAAGCGCCTCCCGAGGGCGGCACAATGGGCCCATGACCAGCGTGCCCCCGCCCAGCAGCAACCTCGACCCGGACATCGCCGCGCGCCTCAGGCGCAGCGCCGACGGGCTCGTCCCCGCCATCGCCCAGCAGTACGACACCGGTGAGGTGCTGATGCTCGGCTGGATGGACGACGAGGCGCTGCACCGCACCCTCACCACCGGGCGCTGCACCTACTGGTCGCGCAGCCGCCAGGAGTACTGGGTCAAGGGCGACACGTCCGGGCACTTCCAGTACGTCAAGGAGGTGGCGCTCGACTGCGACGCGGACACCGTCCTCGTCCAGGTCGACCAGGTCGGCGCGGCCTGCCACACCGGCACCCGCACCTGCTTCGACACCGACGTGCTGCCCGTGCTTCCCGTGCCCGGCGCGCCCGCGCCCGGTCAGTAGGGTCCTGCCATGGACCTGGAGACCTTCCGCAAGCTCGCGACCGACCGCCGCGTCATCCCCGTCAGCCGCAAGCTCCTCGCGGACGGCGACACCCCCGTCGGGCTCTACCGCAAGCTCGCCGCCGAACGCCCCGGCACGTTCCTCCTGGAGTCGGCGGAGAACGGCCGCGCCGCGTTCCTGTGGTCTCGCTACTCCTTCGTCGGCGTCCGCAGCGCCGCCGCCCTCACCGTCCGCGACGGCGAGGCCCACTGGCTCGGCACCCCGCCCGTCGGCGTGCCCACCTCCGGCGACCCGCTCGCCGCACTGCGCGCCACCATCGGCATACTGCACACCCCGCGCGACGTGGTCAGCGCCGACGGCCTGCCGCCCTTCACCGGCGGCATGGTCGGCTACCTCGGCTACGACATCGTGCGCCGCCTGGAGAAGATCGGCCCCGGCGACCGCGACGACCTGCACCTGCCCGAGCTGACCATGCTCCTCACCAGCGACCTCGCCGTCCTCGACCACTGGGACGGCTCGGTCATGCTGATCGCCAACGCGATCAACCACAACGACCTGGAGACAGGCGTCGACGAGGCGTACGCCGACGCGGTCGCCCGCCTCGACGCCATGGAGGCCGACCTCTCCCGGCCCGTCTCCCAGCCCCCGGCCGCCCTGCCGCCCTCCGAGCTCCCCGAGTACACCGCCCTGTGGGGCGGCGAGCAGTACCAGGAAGCCGTCGAGGACATCAAGGAACGCATCCGGGCCGGCGAGGCCTTCCAGGTCGTGCCCTCGCAGCGCTTCGAGACCCCGTGCACCGCGACGGCGCTGGACGTCTACCGCGTGCTGCGCGCCACCAACCCGTCGCCGTACATGTACCTCTTCCGCTTCGACGGCTTCGACGTGGTCGGCTCCTCGCCCGAGGCCCTCGTCAAGGTCGAGGACGGGCGCGCCATGGTCCACCCCATCGCCGGCACCCGGCACCGCGGCGCCACCCCGCGCGAGGACCAGGCGCTCGCCGACGAACTGCTCGCCGACCCCAAGGAGCGCGCCGAGCACCTGATGCTCGTCGACCTGGGCCGCAACGACCTGGGCCGGGTCTGCGAACCGGGCTCCGTCGAGGTCGTCGACTTCATGTCCATCGAGAAGTACTCCCACGTCATGCACATCGTGTCGACGGTCACCGGACAGGTCGCCCAGGGCCGCACCGCCTTCGACGTCCTCACCGCCTGCTTCCCCGCGGGCACCCTCTCCGGCGCCCCCAAGCCGCGCGCGATGCAGATCATCGACGAGCTCGAACCGTCCCGGCGCGGCCTGTACGGCGGCTGCGTCGGCTACCTCGACTTCGCGGGCGACTCCGACACCGCCATCGCCATCCGCACCGCCCTCCTCCGCGACGGCACGGCATACGTGCAGGCCGGAGCCGGGGTCGTCGCCGACTCGGACCCCGTCGCCGAGGACACCGAGTGCCGGAACAAGGCCGCCGCCGTGCTGCGCGCCATCCACACGGCGAACCGGCTGCACGACCGTTCGGGCCGTGAGGGATAGTGGACGGGTGACTTCTGCCGTACCTCCGCCCCGTACCGAGGCCGTGTCCGAGAGCCGCGCCCAGCGCAGCAGCCGGCGCAGCATCGCCGCCGCGCTGCTGCTCGGCGCCGTCGGCGCGGCCCTCGCCCTGCTCGCCTCCCGCCAGGACTGGGCCCACGGCACCGCGTCGGTGGCCGGCGGCGAGCTGCCGCTGACCGCCAAGGGCAGCGACGTCACCGGCGTGCCCGCGGCCCTCGCCATAGTGGGCCTCGCCGCGCTCGTCGCGGTCTTCGCGGTCCGCCGCGCCGGGCGCTTCCTCGTCTCCCTGCTGCTCACGCTCAGCGGCGCGGGCATCGTCGCCGCCGCCCTGCTCGGCGCCGACGACAGCGACGCGCTCGACGAGAAGGCCGCCACCGCCTCCGGCGACGCCGCCGCCACCATCGGCGACCTGAGCCACACCGGCTGGCCGTACGCCGCGGCCGCCGCGGGCGTCCTGATCCTGCTCGCCGGGCTCCTCGCCCTCACGTACGGCCGTTCCTGGCCCGCGATGTCGGGACGCTACGAACGCGACGGCTCGCCGAGCCCCCGCAAGGCCCGCCGCGTCGCGGACCCCGAGCGGCCCGAGGAGCTGTGGAAGGCCCTCGACCGCGGCGAGGACCCGACCCGCGGAACCTGAGCCCCCGCTCTCCCGCAACATGACCCCCGCGCTCGGGGCATACGCGCGAGTACGGGACAATGACAGCGAGCGTCCGCAGCGCGACGGGCTCCCCAGCAACCGCCGCGCACACAGCAACAAGGAGCACTTTCATGGCGCACGGCCACGGACACACCCCGGCCGCCTGGACCGGTTCCATCATCGCCTTCGTCGGTTTCTGCGTCGCGGGCGCCTTCATGGTGATGGCCAACGTTCCCGGCTTCTGGGCCGGCATGGCCATCATCGCGATCGGCGGCATCGTGGGCGGCATCATGCGCCTCATGGGCCTGGGCCAGGACAAGCGTCCGCACCGCCGGGCCGCGGGCGCCGAGAGCTGACTCCGCCGTACGAGGCGTACGAGGCGTACGAGGCGTACGAGGCGTACGACAGGAGGCGGTCCGGCAGGTGCCAGGGCCGCCTCTTCCGCATAATGCACGGGTGACCGCCGAACCCGACAGCGCCGCCCCCGCCGTCCTGACCCGCCTGCTCGTCCCGGCCGGCGTGCTCGCCTCGGTCGCCGGCGCCTTCGCGTACGTCGGCGCCGTCGACCCGAACGAACCCGGCCACTACCCCGCCTGCCCGCTGCTGCGCCTCACCGGCCTCTACTGCCCGGGCTGCGGCGGCCTGCGCAGCGCGCACGCGTTCGTCCACGGCGACTTCGCGGCGGCCCTCGGCGCCAACGCGCTCGCCGTCGCCGGGTACGCACTCTTCGCCGTGCTGTGGATCGCCTGGGTGATCAGGACGGTGCGCGGGCGGCCGGTGCGCATCGAGTTGGGGCCGCTGCAGCTGTGGGGCGTCGGCGCCCTGGTCGCGCTCTTCACCGTCGTACGGAATCTGCCGTTCGGGTCCTGGCTGCATCCCTGAAGGTGCAGGCCGGACGGGTGGTGAATGTCCAGGTCGTGGGACGGCTGTCAACCGGATGCGAGGCCTTCGCCCTCCTGCGGATACCATCGCAGTGACCAGCTTGAACGTCAGCTCAACCGTCAGGGAAGGGGGCCGCTCGCGTGAGTGTGCTCGACGAGATCATCGACGGAGTCCGTGCCGACCTCGCGGAGCGGCAGGCACGCGTCAGCCTCGACGAGCTCAAGGAGCGTGCGGCCAAGGCTCCCGCGGCCAAGGACGGCGCGGCGGCCCTGCGCGGCGACGGCGTCAAGGTCATCTGTGAGGTGAAGCGCTCCAGCCCCTCCAAGGGCGCGCTCGCCGCGATCGCCGACCCGGCGGGTCTCGCCGCCGACTACGAGGCGGGCGGCGCGGCCGTCATCTCCGTGCTCACCGAGGAGCGCCGCTTCGGCGGCTCGCTCGCCGACCTGGAGGCCGTCCGCGCCAAGGTCGACATCCCGGTGCTCCGCAAGGACTTCATCGTCACCTCGTACCAGCTCTGGGAGGCCCGGGCGTACGGCGCGGACCTCGCGCTCCTGATCGTGGCCGCCCTGGAGCAGCCCGCCCTGGAGTCCCTGATCGAGCGTGCCGAATCGATCGGCCTCACGCCGATCGTCGAGGTGCACGACGAGGACGAGGCGGAGCGTGCCGTGGACGCGGGCGCGCGCGTCATCGGCGTCAACAACCGCGACCTGAAGACCCTGAACGTCGACCGCTCCACCTTCGAGCGGGTCGCCGCCGAGCTGCCGGACAGCGTCGTCAAGATCGCCGAGTCCGGTGTGCGCGGGCCGCACGACCTGATCGCCTTCGCCAACGCGGGCGCCGACGCGGTGCTGGTCGGCGAGTCCCTGGTGACCGGCCGCGATCCGAAGGGCGCGGTCTCCGACCTGGTCGCCGCGGGCACGCACCCGGCGCTCCGGCACGGACGGAGCTGACCCTCCCGATGCCGATCTCCGCCCGCCTCGCACCCGGCTGCCGCCCCCGCGGCTGCCGGGCGCCCGCGCGGCGGGTGCGGGGCAGGCGGGTGCGGTACCACATCGGGGCCGAGCCCGGTCAGATCCCCGGAATGCGATGGCAGGGCGGCGCCTGAGCTGAAGAGCCCCGCGCCGTTGCCGGCCAGGGTTTCGTCGCGGCAGCGGCCCGTCTTGGGCTTGTCGCGCAGTTCCCCGCGCCCCTGGAGGGGCGCGCGCCAGCACCCGTTGTCATCGCCGTTCTTGACAAGGATCCAGCCATGCCCAGCGAATACTTCATTCCTGACCCCGAGGGTCAAGTCCCCAGCGCCGACGGGTACTTCGGCGCCTTCGGCGGAAAATTCATCCCGGAGGCCCTCGTCGCCGCCGTGGACGAGGTCGCCGTCGAGTACGACAAGGCGAAGAGCGACCCGGAGTTCGCCCGCGAGCTCGACGACCTGCTCGTCCACTACACGGGCAGGCCCAGCAGCCTCACGGAGGTGCCCCGCTTCGCGGAACACGCCGGCGGTGCCCGCGTCTTCCTCAAGCGCGAGGACCTGAACCACACCGGCTCGCACAAGATCAACAACGTGCTCGGGCAGGCCCTGCTCACCAAGCGCATGGGCAAGACCCGCGTCATCGCCGAGACCGGCGCGGGACAGCACGGCGTCGCCACGGCCACCGCCTGCGCCCTCTTCGGCCTCGAATGCACCATCTACATGGGCGAGATCGACACCGAGCGCCAGGCCCTGAACGTGGCCCGCATGCGGATGCTCGGCGCCGAGGTCGTCGCCGTGAAGTCCGGCAGCCGCACCCTGAAGGACGCCATCAACGAGGCGTTCCGCGACTGGGTGGCGAACGTGGACAGGACCCACTACCTCTTCGGGACCGTCGCGGGACCGCACCCCTTCCCCGCCATGGTCCGCGACTTCCACCGCGTCATCGGCGTCGAGGCCCGCCGCCAGATCCTGGAGCGCGCCGGGCGGCTGCCCGACGCCGCCGTCGCCTGCGTCGGCGGCGGCTCCAACGCCATCGGCCTCTTCCACGCCTTCATCCCCGACGCGGACGTACGCCTCATCGGCTGCGAGCCCGCCGGACACGGCGTCGAGACCGGCGAGCACGCGGCCACCCTGACCGCGGGCGAGCCGGGCATCCTGCACGGCTCCCGCTCCTACGTCCTCCAGGACGAGGAGGGCCAGATCACCGAGCCCTACTCGATCTCGGCGGGCCTGGACTACCCCGGCATCGGCCCCGAGCACGCCTACCTCAAGGACAGCGGCCGCGGCGAGTACCGCGCGGTCACCGACGACGCGGCCATGCAGGCCCTGCGGCTGCTCTCCAGGACCGAGGGCATCATCCCGGCCATCGAGAGCGCCCACGCGCTCGCCGGGGCGCTCGATGTCGGCAAGGAGCTCGGCGAGGACGGGCTGATCGTCGTCAACCTCTCCGGGCGCGGCGACAAGGACATGGACACGGCCGCGCGCTACTTCGGCCTGTACGACACGGACGCCACCGTCGAGGCCGACGAGCCCGGCACCGGCGCGGAGATCGAGGGGGACGCCAAGTGAGCGGCAACGTCAGACTGCTGGACGAGACCCTCGCGGCCGCGAAGGCCGAGGGCCGGTCCGCCCTCATCGCCTACCTGCCCGCGGGCTTCCCCACCGTCGACGGCGGCATCGCGGCCGTCAAGGCCGTCTTCGAGGGCGGCGCCGACGTCGTCGAGGTCGGCCTGCCGCACTCCGACCCGGTGCTCGACGGCCCGGTCATCCAGACCGCCGACGACATCGCGCTGCGCGGCGGCCTCAAGATCCGCGACGTCATGCGCACCGTCCGCGAGGCCCACGAGGCGACCGGCAAGCCGGTGCTCGTCATGACGTACTGGAACCCGATCGACCGCTACGGCGTGGAGCGCTTCACCGCCGAACTCGCCGAGGCGGGCGGCGCGGGCTGCATCCTGCCCGACCTGCCCGTCCAGGAGTCGGCGCTGTGGCGGGAGCACGCCGCGAAGCACGGCCTGGCGACGGTCTTCGTCGTCGCGCCGAGCAGCAAGGACGAGCGGCTCGCCACGATCACCGCGGCGGGCTCCGGCTTCGTCTACGCGGCCTCGCTGATGGGCGTCACCGGCACCCGCGAGTCCGTCGGCGAGCAGGCGCAGGACCTGGTGCGGCGCACCAAGGCCACCACCGAGCTGCCGGTCTGCGTCGGCCTCGGCGTCTCCAACGCCCGCCAGGCCGCCGAGGTCGCGGGCTTCGCCGACGGAGTGATCGTCGGCTCCGCCTTCGTGCAGCGGATGCTCGACGCGCCGGACGAGGCCGCGGGCCTGGCCGCCGTGCGCGCCCTCGCCGGTGAGCTCGCGGACGGGGTCCGCGGCACCGCGTAACTCGTACGGGTGGACCTGGACCGGGGAGGCACGCTCGTGCCTCCCCGGTTCGTTTGGCGGGGTGTGAGCGAGAAGAACCGTGAGGAAAAGCGATCGGCCCGCGCGCGGATGGCGGCAGAGCGAGAGCGGCAGAAGGCCCGCGACAAGCGGCGCAGGGCGCTGATCGTGAGCGCCGCGGTGGTCGGTGTCCTCGGCCTCGCCGCCGTGGTCGGGCTGCTCGCCGCCCATGCCGGCGACGACAAGAAGGACGACTCGGCGGGCCCGGTGGTCGCGCCCAAGGGGGCGGCCGACAAGGACGGGCCGGCCATCCCCGTCGGCAAGGACAGCGCCAAGTCGACCCTCACCATCTGGGAGGACTTCCGCTGCCCGGCCTGCAAGCAGTTCGAGGACGGCTTCCGCTCGACGATCCACGAGCTCGCCGACAAGGGACAGCTCAAGGTCGAGTACCACCTGGCCACCCTCATCGACGGGAACATGGGCGGCAGCGGCTCCCGCCGCTCGGCCAACGCAGCGGCGTGCGCCCAGGACGCCGGCAAGTTCACGCCGTACCACGACGTGCTCTTCAAGAACCAGCCCCCGGAGCCCGACGACGCGTTCGGCAAGAACGACAGGCTGATCGAGCTCGCCGGTGAGGTCGACGGACTGGTCACCGACTCCTTCAAGAAGTGCGTCGAGGACGGCACGCACGACAGCTGGGTCGACAAGTCCAACAAGGCCTTCCAGGACGCGAAGCTGCGCGGCACGCCCACCGTGCGCCTCGACGGCAAGGACATCTTCGGGGACCCGCAGAAGCCGCTGACGCCCCAGAAGCTGAAGCAGCTGGTGGCAGAGGCGAACCGCACGTGACGCCCGGGGGCGGCGGCGCTCCTGTTATGCACCCGTAGCCGGACCGGTTGCCGCCCCCGACGCCCGGCACGGTAGCGTCGGTCGTGTCATGGACCTTGCCTTCATTCCCAGTCCGTCGCGCGGTGTGGTCGAACTCGGACCCATCCCGTTGCGCGGCTACGCGTTCTGCATCATCATCGGCGTCTTCGTAGCCGTCTGGCTCGGCAACAAGCGATGGATCGCTCGCGGGGGCCGGTCAGGCACCGTGGCCGACATCGCCGTGTGGGCCGTGCCGTTCGGCCTCGTCGGCGGGCGTCTCTACCACGTGATCACGGACTACCAGCTGTACTTCAGCGACGGCCGTGACTGGGTGGACGCCTTCAAGATCTGGGAGGGCGGCCTCGGCATCTGGGGCGCGATCGCGCTCGGCGCCGTCGGCGCCTGGATCGGCTGCCGCCGCCGGGGCATCCCGCTGCCGGCCTGGGCCGACGCGCTGGCCCCCGGCATCGCCCTCGCGCAGGCCATCGGCCGCTGGGGCAACTGGTTCAACCAGGAGCTGTACGGCAAGCCCACGGACCTGCCCTGGGCGCTGAAGATCACCTCCGCCGAGGACGGCCGGGTCCCCGGCACGTACCACCCCACCTTCCTGTACGAGTCGCTGTGGTGCATCGGCGTCGCCGTCCTGGTCATCTGGGCCGACCGTCGCTTCAAGCTCGGACACGGCCGGGCGTTCGCGCTGTACGTCGCCTCGTACTGCGCCGGGCGCGGCTGGATCGAGTACATGCGGGTCGACGACGCGCACCACGTGCTCGGCCTCCGGCTGAACGTGTGGACCGCCATCGTGGTCTTCCTCCTGGCGGTCGCCTACTTCGTGATGTCGGCGAGGACCCGCCCCGGCCGTGAGGAGATCGTCGAGCCGGGCGCCTCCGGCGAGGTCGAAGGCGGCGGTGACGGTGCCGGTGACGCCGTGAAGCTCACCAAGGGTGAGGACTCCAAGGGCTCGAAGGACACCGAGGCCGACAAGGCCGACAAGGCCGCCGAGGACACCGACGGGGCGAAGTCCTCGGCCGAGCCGAAGAGCTGACACTCCTCCCGCGCGTGGGCGGTCACTTCCTCCTGGCCAGCGCGAGGACGCGCCGCGCGCCCTCCACCACCGCCTTGTCCACGAATCGGCCGTCCGGCAGCGCCAGGGCGCCCGCGTCCGTCGCGGCCGCCTTGGTGATCTCCTCCGCCCGCTCGATCTCCTCCGGGGTGGGGAGATAGGCCCGCTCGATGACCGGGAGCTGGCGGGGGTGGATCGCCGCGCGGCCGAGGAAGCCGAGGGCCCGGCCCCGGGCGCAGGAGGCGGCGAGCCCTTCCAGGTCGCGGATGTTCGGGTGGACCGACTGGGCGGGCGGGGCCAGGCCCGCCGCCCGCGCGGCCACCACCACCCGGGAGCGCGCCCAGTCGAGGCCGGTCTCCTCGCGCAGCCCCAGGTCCGCGCGGAGGTCGGCCTCGCCGAGGGAGATGCCGCGCAGGGCCGGGTGCGCGGTGGCGATGGCGAAGGCGTGCTCCAGGCCGAGCGCCGACTCGACGAGCGCGTGGAGGGCGGGCGCGCCGCCGTCGGCGGGCACCGCGCGCTCGGCGACGCGGATCACCTCGGCGCGCGACGTGACCTTCGGCAGGCGCAGGCCCGCCAGGCCGGGGAGCGGGGCGAGGGTGCGGAGGTCGGCCTCGGCGAGCGGGCCGTCCAGGGCGTTCACGCGGACGTGGACGGGGACGGGGGAAGGCCGGGGCTCCGAGAGGAGCTCGGCCGTGGCCGCTCTCGCGTACTCCTTGCGGTCGGGGGCGACCGCGTCCTCCAGGTCGACGATCACCGCGTCGGCGCCCGCGTGGAGGGCCTTGGCGACCACATCGGGCCGGTCGCCGGGAACGTACAGCCAGGTCAGTGGGGCGTGGACGGTCACAGCGCGCCCTCCTTGCGCAGGGTGGTGATCTCCCGTTCGGTCAGGCCGAGTTCGGTCAGGACGGCGTCTGTGTCGGCGCCGTGCGGGCGGCCCGCCCAGTGGATCGCGCCGGGGGTCTCGGAGAGCCGGAAGAGGATGTTCTGCATGCGCAGCGGGCCGAGTTCCGGGTCGTCGACCGTGGTGAGCGTGGAGAGGGCCGCGTACTGGGGGTCGGTCATGACGTCGCGTACGTCCTGGATGGGGGCGACCGCGGCCTCCGCCTTCTCGAACGCCTCGATCACCTCGGCGCGGGTGTGCCGGGCGATCCAGCCGCCGACCGCCTCGTCGAGGACGTCGGCGTGGCGCGCCCGGTCCGCGCCGGTCGCGAACCACGGCTCCGCGATCAGTTCGGGGCGGCCGACCAGGCGCATCAGGCGTTCTGCGATCGACTGGGCGGAGGTGGAGACGGCGACCCAGCGGCCGTCCGCCGTGCGGTAGGTGTTGCGCGGCGCGTTGTTCGTGGAGCGGTTGCCGATGCGGGGCTGTACATGGCCGAGCTGGTCGTACCAGAGCGGCTGGGGGCCGAGGACCGTGAGGATCGGCTCGATGATCGCCATGTCGACGACCTGGCCCTCGCCGGTGCGGTCGCGGGCCGCGAGGGCCGTCATCACCGCGTACGCCGTGGCCAGGCCCGCGATGGAGTCGGCGAGGCCGAACGGCGGCAGGGTCGGCGGCCCCTCCGGTTCGCCGGTGATCGCGGCGAAGCCGCTCATCGCCTCGGCGAGCGTGCCGAAGCCGGGGCGGCGGGAGTAGGGCCCGAACTGGCCGAAGCCGGTGACGCGGGTCAGGACCAGGCGGGGGTTGGCGGCGCGCAGCTCCGCCCAGCCCAGGTCCCACTTCTCCAGGGTGCCGGGGCGGAAGTTCTCGACGATCACGTCGGCGGTGGCGGCGAGGCGCAGCAGGGTGTCGCGCCCGCCCGGCGTCGACAGGTCGAGGGTCATCGTGCGCTTGTTGCGGCCGAGCAGCTTCCACCACAGGCCGACCCCGTCCTTCGACGGGCCGTGGCCGCGGGACGGGTCGGGGCGCGAGGGGTGCTCGACCTTGATGACCTCGGCGCCGAAGTCGCCGAGCATCGTGGCGGCGAGGGGGCCCGCGAAGAGGGTGGCGAGGTCGAGGACGCGGAGGCCGGTGAGGGGAGCGGTCATGACGCGGTGCCCGCCTGTCCTTCGATCTCCTTGCGGTACGGCATGGACGTCGACGCCCCCGGGCGCTGCACGGCGAGCGCCGCCGCCGACGACGCCCAACGCAGCGCGTCCGGCACGGAGTTGCCCTCGGCGAGCGCCACGGCGAGGGTGCCCGCGAAGGTGTCGCCCGCGCCGGTGGTGTCGACCGCCGTGACCCGCTGGGCGGGGACCGTGACCGGTTCGGCGCCGCGCGCCGCGTACAGGCTGCCGCGCGAGCCGAGGGTGATGACGACCTCGGGCACCTGGGAGAGCAGGGCTTCGGCGGCGGCCCGCGGGTCGTCGGCGATGCCGGTGAGGGCGGCGGCCTCGTGTTCGTTGGGCAGCAACAGGTCGGTGGCGGCGAGGAGTTCGGGTGGCAGGGGCTGAGCCGGGGCGGGGGTGAGGACGGTGCGGACGCCGTGGCGCCGGGCGGCCCGCGCGGCGGCGATCACCCCTTCCAGGGGCACCTCCAACTGGAGCAGCAGGGCGTCGGCGGAGGCGATCAGACCCTCGTCGCCGGGGCCGAGTGCGGTGACGGTGCCGTTGGCGCCGGGGATCACGACGATGGCGTTGCCGCCGTCGTCGTCGACGACGATGTGCGCGGTGCCGGTGGGTGTCTCGACGGTGCGCAGGAGGTCCGTGTCGACGCCGGAGTGCTCCAGGCAGGAGCGGATCGCGCTGCCGTGGGCATCGGCGCCGACCGCGCCGACCAGGGAGACGGTGGCGCCCGCGCGGGCCGCCGCGACGGCCTGGTTGGCGCCTTTGCCGCCGGGCGCGGTGCGGAACTCGCGGCCGGTCACGGTCTCGCCGCGCCGCGGCGCCTCGGCGACGTACGCGACGAGGTCCATGTTGGCGCTGCCGAGGACGACGATGTGGGGCGTGGGGCTCATGGGCGGGGTGCCTCCCGGGCGGTGAGTGCGGTGGTGAGGTCTGCGAGGGTGTCGAAGCCGATGCCGTCGAAGTCGCCCACGGAGGTGGCGAGCCGGTTCTTCAGGGGTGCCGTCCAGCGGTCGGGCAGCGCGTCGGGGCGGCCGGCGAGCAGGCCCGCGACCGATCCGGCGGTGGCGCCGTTGGAGTCGGTGTCCCAGCCGCCGGAGACGGCACGGGTGATGGAGCCGGTGAAGTCGCCGTCGGCGTGGGTGAGGGCGGCGGCGAGGAGGGCGGCGTTGGGGATGACGTGGACCCAGTGGTGGCCGGCGTAGCGCGCGTGGAGGTGGTCGACGACCTCGTCGAAGTCCCGTGTCCCGCGCGCCAGTTGCACGGCGTGACGGACGGCGGCGGCCAGGCGTGAATCGGCCGGTACGACGGACAGGCCGGCCTGCAGACAGGTGTGGACGTCGGCGGTGCCGCCCGCCGCCGCTGCGATCGTGGCCGCCGCGAACTCGGCGCCGTGCACGCCGTTCGCCGTGTGGGTGAGGACCGCGTCCCTGCGGGCCTGTTCGGCGGCCGCGTCGGGGGCCCCGGGGTTGGTCCAGCCGTGCACGTCGGCGCGGATCAGGGCGCCGATCCACTCGCGGAACGGGTTGCGGTGGGTGGCGGTGTGCGGGGGTTCGATGCCCTGGAGGAGGTTGCGGTAGGCGACGCGCTCGGCGGTGAAGGTGCGGCCCGCGGGCAGCTCGTCGAGCCACAGCCGGGCCACGTCCTCGGTGGTGAAGCTCTTCCCGTGGCGCCGGAGGAGGAGCAGGTTCAGGAGGGGGTAGTTGAGGTCGTCGTCCTCGGGCGTGCCGTCGATGTTCTCGGCGAGGGAGGTCGGTGCGGAGCGCTTGTTCCAGGGGTACGCCGCCCTGAGCTCGGGCGGGACGCCCCGTTCGGTGAACCAGGTGTGCAGGGGCCAGTTGCCCGTTGCCCGGGCGAGGCTCCGGATGCCGTCCAGGGGGAGCTTCTCCACGGGTTTGCCGAGGACACAGCCCGCGGCTCTGCCCAGCCAGGCGGCGTGCAGGCGGGGGCGCAGCCCTGGCGGGGTGGGGGCCTCGGTGAACGGCACCCGGTGCGGGAGCGGCGTCGGCGCACCAGCCAGTTCGTCCAGGAGGCGTTCCGCCAGGGCGCGGAGGTGGGGCGGGGCGGGGGAGGGGGAGGCGCCCGCGTGAGGCGGGGGGAGGTGGCCGCCCGCCGCGAGCCAGCGGGCGCGTACCGCCGTGATGTCGCGGCCCTCCTGTTCCGCCTGGCGGAGTTCGTGGCCGATCAGGTCCTCGGGCTGGACCCACGTCAGGCGGATCACCGGTCGGCCGTCAGGGCCGCGAACGCGGACTCGTGGGCGCGGCGACGGCGGACGTCCCGGGCGAAGACCTCCTCGGCCACCGCCGTGAGCGCCGCCGCGGGGGCGTGCAGGTCGAGGCGGCTGGCCTCGGCGACCCGCTTGGCCCAGTCGGCGGGGACCGCCTCCTCGCCGCGCAGCGCGCCCACGATCGCGCCGCTCATCGTCGCGATGGAGTCGCAGTCGCGGCCGTAGTTGACCGAGCCGAGCACCGTGCGGCGGTAGTCGGCCTCGCCGACCAGGAGCATGCCGAGGGCAACGGGGAGCTCTTCGACGGCGTGCAGGCGGGAGGGGCGGCGGGCGCCCAGGGACGGGGCGCGGTAGTCGGGGCCGACCGTGTCGAAGGGGGCGACGGCGGCCCGGATCGGCGCCAGGGCCGACTCGAAGTCCCGGTGTTCCGCGGCGACTTCGGCCACCGCCTCGATCGCCGCGCGCGTCCCGTCCTTCGCCACGGACAGACACGCCTCGACGACGGAGTCCGCCGTGGCGCCGGGCGCGCAGGCCGCCGCCACGGCCGCCGCGAAGACCCCCGCGGCCTCCCTGCCGTACGACGACTGGTGGGCGCCCGCGACGTCGAGGGCCTCGGCGTACGCGGCCCGCGGGTCCGCCGCGTTGACCAGGCCGACCGGCGCCATGTACATCGCCGCACCGCAGTTGACGATGTTCCCGGTGCCGGCCTCGCGCGGGTCGACGTGGCCGTAGTGGAGGCGGGCGACGAGCCACTTCTCGGCGAGGAAGATCCGGTGCAGGGGGAGCGCCTCGGCCTCCAGCTCGGGGATCCAGCGCGGGGTCGTCATCAGGTCGGGGACGAGGTGGTCGGCGACGGCGTACGCGTCGAGGTGGTCGCGGACCAACGCGTACACACGGACGAGCGCGTGGGTCATGAGGGTGTCGTCGGTGACGTGCCCGTCGCCCTTGTGGTACGGCGCGATGGGGCGGGCCGTACGCCAGGCGTCGCCGTTCCAGGGGCCGACGATGCCGCGCACGCGGCCCCCGTGGCGCTCGGCGATCTGTTCGGGCGCGTACCCCTCGACGGGTCCGCCGAGTGCGTCGCCGACCGCGGCTCCGACGAGGCTTCCCGCGATGCGGTCGGCCAGGGACAGCGCGGTTCGGGGCGTCTCAGGACGTGGCGTCATGGTCGTCATGTCGGAATTGTCCACCTGGAGTGGCCAGTTCCGTGTCTGCCAGGTGACCGGCGAGTTCCACCAGGTCGGTGCCCGCGAGACGGGGCAGCGCGCAGCCCGAGAGGGTGCGGCAGGCGTCCCGCCAGGCCCCGGGGATCGCGGCCGCCGTGCCGAGCACGCCGGTCAGTGCCCCGGCGAGCGCGGGCGCGGAGTCCGCTACGCGCGACAGGCACGCGGCGGCGGGCACCGCATCCCGGATGCGGCCGCGCGCGGCGGTGGCCAGGGCGAGGGCGACCGGCACGGTCTCGGCGGCGGCGATGCCGTAGCTGTAGACGTGGTCGACGATCTGGTGCTCCAGGAGCGGTACGAGGGCGAAGGCGCCGTCGTCCGCCCGGGCGCGGGCCGTCTTCACTGCGTGCCGGGCGTTCCTGCCGATCTCCGTGTGCTCCGGGAGCTGGTCGAGCGCGCACTCCACCGCGGCGTCGACGTCGGCCCCCGCGAGCGCGGCGGCGATGGCGGCGGCCATCGCGCGGGCGCCGTGCGTGCCGTCGCCGTCCTGGGTGTAGCGGGCGTCGAACTCCGCGAGGGCGGCGGCCCGTTCGGGGTCGCCGGGGTGGACCAGGGCGAGCACGCAGGCCCGTACGCAGGCCGCGTCGTCGAAGTAGTGCGGGTTGTCGTGGCCGGTGGCGGGCGGGCGCAGGCCCGCGGCGAGGTTGCCGAGGCCCGCGCGGACGGAGATGCGGGCGCGCAGCGGCAGGACCGCGGACTCGACCTCGGGGGCGCGGGCCGCCGCGGCGGCGATCTCGGCGGCGAGGGCGTTCCAGGAGAGGTCGAGCGCCGCGCGCACGCGGCGGTCCGGGGCCAGTCCGCTGTCCAAGGTGCCGTCCGCGGCGCGAAGCAGGGACTCGGCGGTGAAGGCCGCCCATTCGGCGTCGTCCGAGGGGCCGAGGCGGAGGGGTTCGGGGGACTGGTTCAGGGCGATGGGGACGGGGAGGGTGGTCGTGGCGTTCTGCTCGGCGAAGGTGTCGAGTTCGCGGGTGAGCCGCCGTGTCCACTCGGGCATCCGCGCGGCGCGGTGCCTGGCCGAGGGCCATCCTGCGGCGTCGCCTGCCGCTAGGCCCAGCAGGAGCGCTTCGGCTGGGGGCGCCTTGCTTCGGTTGGGGCCTCCGTTGTGCTTACCCGGCCCCGTGGGCTGTGCCCACCCTCCCCCAAGCTCTCGACTGCGCTCGACCAGGGGGGACCCCCATCGCCCTGCGGCACGCCTGCCCACAGCGGGAGCGGCGCGCCTGTCCGCAGCGGGGATGGCACGGTCGCCCACAGCGGGGACGGCGCGGTCGCCTGCGGCGGGAGCGGCATGCCTGTCTGCGGCGGGAGCGGCGCGGTCGTCCGCAGCGGGGATGGCGCGGTCACCCGCGGCGGGAGCGGCTTGGGCGCTCGCGGCGGGGACGGCTCGGTCGCCTGCGGCGGGAGCGGCACGCCTGTCCGCAGCGGGGACGGCGCGGTCGCCCGCAGTGGGAGCGGCTTGGGCGCTCGCGGCGGGGACGGCTCGGTCGCCTGCGGCGGGAGCGCCTCGGTCACCCACAGCGGGAGCGGCGCGCTCGCACGCGGCAGGAGCGGCGCGCCTGTCCGCAGCGGGGACGGCGCGGTCGTCCGCAGCGGGGATGGCACGGTCGCCCGCGGCGGGAGCGGCTCGGTCGCCCACAGCGGGAGCGGCGCGGTCGCCCGCGGCAGGAGCGGCGCGCCTGTCTGTGGCGGGGACGGTGCTCATCACGCTTCCCCGTCCGGCGCCAGCAGGTCCGCCACGTCCAGTACGTGTTGGCCTCGCATCGAGGGGAGGCAGCTGCCTCGGGCCGGGCCGATCGCTGCCGACCAGGGTTGGGGGATCGCTGCGGCGCCGCACGTCGCGCCCGCGAGGGCGCCCGCGACCGCCGCCGTCGTGTCGGCGTCTCGGCCCATGTTGACCGCGGAGAGCACCGCGCAGCGGAAGTCGCCGCGTGCCGCCGCGTACGCGCCGAAGGCCAGGCCCACCGCCTCCGGGGCGAGGTCCGTCCAGGGGTAGCCGCCGATGACCACCGCCGAGCGGACCGCCCGCTCGCCGCGGTGCGCGACCGCCACCGCGCGGCGCAGGGAACGGGCCGTCCAGCTGTCGTCCGGGATGACGGAGAGAGCCGCCGTCACGACGGCATCCACGCGCGCTCCCGCCATGGCCGCCGCGACACCCGCCGCCACCGCACGGCCGCCGTGGATGCCCTCGCCGTCGTGGCTGACGGAGCCGTCGATCGCGACGAGGCGGGCGGCCTCGTCCGGGCGGCCCGCCGCGAAGACGCCGAAGGGCGCGGCCCGCATCGCGAGGCCGTCGCTCCAGGCGTGCCGGTGCTGGGCGGAGATGGGGGCGGCGAGGCCCCTGCGCAGGTTCTCCAGGGTGCCGCGCTCGCTGAAGCCCGCGCCCCGGAACGGGCCCTCGTCGAGGTCGGCGATCCACTGGTGCCAGGCCGTCTCGACGTGGGCGACCGTCAGTGCGGAGCCGTGCCGGGCGAGCAGGAGCCCGGAGAAGATCGCGTACTCGGTGTCGTCGGTGCCGGCGGGGTGCTCGGCGACGTATCCCGTGATGCGGCCCCAGCGTCGGCGGATCTCGGACGGCTTCATGTTCTCGGCGGGGGCGCCGAGCGCGTCACCGACCGCGAGACCGAGCAGCGCGCCGCGCGCCCGCTCGCGGAGGTCGTCGGCGTCGCCGGGCGCCGGGACCGAGGGAACGCATGCGGTGGACGCCATGCCGTGCCTCCCTTGTGCGCGGACCGCCGGTCGTGCGCGGACCGCTGGGTGCGGTGCTTGGGATGCGGCGCTTGGGGAATCTCTGCCACCACATCTCTGCCACTACATCTCTGCCACGCGGGGTGCTCACCCGAGCGTGTGCGGGCTCAGATCACTCCTTCGCCGCTCCCCGTCGGAGCCTCCGCGGGGCGCGTTTTCGCAGGTAAGTACGGCCTTCCTTGCTGGCGGGAGATTTTTTTCGCGCGTACTTTCGAGATCGTCCACGCACGTACGAGGGGGCCCACATCATGGCGATCATCGAGACCGAAGCGACTCTGCACGAGGCGCACCGCGACAACCACACCCACCGCGACGTGAACGGTGGCTGGCTGCGTCCGGCGGTCTTCGGGGCGATGGACGGACTCGTCTCCAACCTCGCCCTGATGACCGGTGTCGCGGGCGGCGCTGTCTCGCGGGAGACCATCGTCATCACCGGCCTGGCGGGGCTCGCCGCCGGCGCCTTCTCCATGGCGGCCGGTGAGTACACCTCCGTGGCCTCCCAGCGCGAGCTCGTCGAGGCCGAGCTGGACGTGGAGCGGCGCGAGCTGCGCAAGCACCCCGCGGACGAGGAGAAGGAGCTCGCCGAGCTGTACGCGTCGCGCGGTGTCGAGCCGGAGCTGGCCCGCGAGGTCGCCCGGCAGCTGTCCAAGGATCCCGAGCAGGCGCTGGAGATCCACGCCCGCGAGGAGCTCGGCATCGACCCGGGCGACCTGCCCTCGCCGACCGTCGCGGCGGTCTCGTCCTTCGGCTCGTTCGCGCTGGGCGCCCTGCTCCCCGTACTGCCGTATCTGCTCGGCGCCACCGTGCTGTGGCCCGCCCTGCTGCTGGCGCTCATCGGGCTCTTCGCCTGTGGCGCGGTGGTGGCCAAGGTGACCGCGAGGTCGTGGTGGTTCAGCGGTCTGCGGCAGCTCGCGCTCGGTGGAGCGGCGGCCGGTGTGACGTACGCCCTGGGCAGCTTGTTCGGTACCGCCGTAGGATGAGCCGCTGCAGGTCTATGCGAGACCTTGCATAAGTAGTCGTTACTCGGCGGTTTCGACACCGTGACCACTGGGCATGAGCCGTAAGCGCTGCGGGCAATGAGGCCTGTGTCGCTACGGACCTTCGGTCATGGATCTGTCCGCAATGGTCCCGAGGGTCCCTCTCCGGAACGGGCGGGTACCCCTCCGAACCGCTCCTCACCTTCGCGAGCGGTGTCCACATGGTGGAATGAGCTATCCGCTTTTCGAGAAGCGTTCCATCATGTAATCTGCACGAAATTTTGCCAGGGCCAACGTCGTCCCTTGCCACATGTAGTTGCCTCGACGACGACGGGAGTGCCGATGCGTACCCACGCCTGGTCGCCCATGGACGGTCGCCCCGCCCCCCAGGGGATGTACGACCCCCGCAACGAACACGACGCCTGCGGCGTCGGTTTCGTGGCCACCCTCACCGGTGTGGCCAGCCATGAACTGGTCGAACAGGCGCTGACCGTACTGCGCAACCTTGAGCACCGCGGCGCCACCGGCTCCGAGCCGGACTCGGGTGACGGTGCGGGCATCCTGCTCCAGGTCCCGGACGCCTTCCTCCGCGAAGTGGCCGGATTCCAGTTGCCCGCGGCCGGTGCCTACGCCGTCGGCATCGCCTTCCTTCCCGTGGACACCGCGGGCACCACCGACGGAGCCGTCTCACAGATCGAGACGATCGCCTCCGAAGAGGGCCTCACCGTCCTCGGCTGGCGCGACGTCCCCGTCGCCCCCGAGCTGCTCGGCGCCACCGCCCGCTCGACGATGCCCGTCTTCCGGCAGATCTTCGTCGCCGACGGCGACACCGCGGGCCTCGAACTGGACCGCAAGGCGTTCCTGCTGCGCAAGCGCGCCGAGCGCGAGGCCGGGACGTACTTCCCCTCGCTCTCGTCCCGCACCATCGTCTACAAGGGCATGCTCACCACCGGCCAGCTGGAGCCCTTCTTCCCCGACCTGTCCGACCGCCGCTTCGCCACGGCCGTCGCGCTCGTCCACTCCCGCTTCTCGACCAACACGTTCCCGAGCTGGCCGCTCGCGCACCCGTACCGCTTCGTCGCGCACAACGGCGAGATCAACACGGTCAAGGGCAACCGCAACTGGATGCGCGCCCGCGAGTCGCAGCTCGCCTCCGACCTCTTCGGGAGCCAGGAGAAGCTGGACCGGATCTTCCCCATCTGTACGCCGGACGCCTCCGACTCCGCGTCCTTCGACGAGGTGCTCGAACTCCTGCACCTCGGCGGCCGCTCCCTGCCGCACTCCGTGCTGATGATGATCCCGGAGGCCTGGGAGAACCACGCCTCCATGGACCCGGCACGCCGCGCCTTCTACCAGTACCACTCCACGATGATGGAGCCCTGGGACGGCCCGGCCTGCGTCACCTTCACCGACGGCACGCAGGTCGGCGCCGTGCTCGACCGCAACGGCCTGCGCCCCGGCCGCTACTGGGTCACCGACGACGGCCTCGTCGTCCTCGGCTCCGAGGTCGGCGTCCTCGACATCGACCCCGCCAAGGTCGTCCGCAAGGGCCGCCTCCAGCCGGGCCGGATGTTCCTCGTCGACACCGCCGAGCACCGCATCGTCGAGGACGACGAGATCAAGGCGGGACTCGCCGCCGAGAAGCCGTACCAGGAGTGGCTGGAAGCCGGCGAGATCGAGCTGTCCGACCTGCCCGAGCGCGAGCACATCGTGCACACGCACGCCTCCGTCACGCGCCGCCAGCAGACCTTCGGCTACACCGAGGAAGAGCTGCGCATCATCCTCGCGCCGATGGCCAAGACCGGCGGCGAGCCGCTCGGCTCCATGGGCACCGACACCCCGATCGCGGCCCTCTCCGAGCGCCCGCGCCTCATCTTCGACTACTTCACGCAGCTGTTCGCGCAGGTCACCAACCCGCCGCTCGACGCCATCCGTGAAGAGCTCGTCACCTCGCTGCACAGCTCGCTCGGCCCGCAGGGCAACCTGCTCGACCCGACCGCCGCGTCGTGCCGCAGCGTCACCCTGCCCTTCCCGGTGATCGACAACGACGAGCTGGCCAAGCTCATCCACATCAACGCCGACGGCGACATGCCCGGCATGAAGGCCGCCACGCTCTCCGGCCTCTACCGCGTCAGCGGCGGCGGCACCGCGCTCGCCGCCCGCATCGACGAGATCTGCTCCGAGGCCGACGCCGCCATCGAGGCCGGCGCCCGCCTGATCGTGCTCTCCGACCGGCACTCCGACGCCGAGCACGCGCCGATCCCCTCGCTGCTGCTCACCGCGGCCGTCCACCACCACCTCATCCGCACCAAGCAGCGCACCCAGGTGGGCCTGCTCGTCGAGGCGGGCGACGTCCGCGAGGTCCACCACGTGGCCCTCCTCATCGGCTACGGCGCCGCGGCCGTCAACCCGTACCTCGCGATGGAGTCCGTCGAGGACCTCGTCCGTGCAGGGACGTTCCTGCCCGGCATCGAGTCCGAGCAGGCCATCCGCAACCTGATCTACGCCCTCGGCAAGGGCGTCCTGAAGGTCATGTCCAAGATGGGCATCTCCACCGTCGCCTCCTACCGCGGCGCCCAGGTCTTCGAGGCCGTCGGCCTCGAACAGTCCTTCGTGGAGCGGTACTTCAGCGGTACGACGACGAAGATCGGCGGGGCCGGCCTCGACGTCATCGCCCAGGAGGTCGCCGCCCGGCACGCCAAGGCCTACCCGGCCTCCGGCGTCCCCTCGGCGCACCGCGCCCTCGACATCGGCGGCGAGTACCAGTGGCGCCGCGAGGGCGAGCCGCACCTGTTCGACCCCGAGACGGTCTTCCGCCTCCAGCACTCCACGCGCAGCCGCCGCTACGACATCTTCAAGCAGTACACGGGCCGCGTGAACGAGCAGTCCGAGCGCCTGATGACGCTGCGCGGCCTCTTCGGCTTCAAGTCCGGCCGGCAGCCGATCTCCATCGACGAGGTCGAGCCCGCCTCCGAGATCGTCAAGCGCTTCTCCACCGGCGCCATGTCGTACGGCTCCATCTCCAAGGAGGCGCACGAAACCCTCGCCATCGCCATGAACCAGCTGGGCGGCAAGTCCAACACCGGTGAGGGCGGCGAGGACCCGGAGCGCCTGTACGACCCGGCGCGCCGCTCCTCCATCAAGCAGGTCGCCTCCGGCCGCTTCGGCGTGACCTCCGAGTACCTGGTCAACGCCGACGACATCCAGATCAAGATGGCGCAGGGCGCCAAGCCCGGCGAGGGCGGCCAGCTGCCCGGCCACAAGGTGTACCCGTGGGTCGCCAAGACGCGGCACTCGACGCCCGGTGTCGGCCTCATCTCGCCGCCGCCGCACCACGACATCTACTCCATCGAGGATCTCGCCCAGCTGATCCACGACCTCAAGAACGCCAACCCGCAGGCCCGCATCCACGTGAAGCTGGTCTCCGAGGTCGGCGTCGGGACCGTCGCCGCCGGTGTGTCGAAGGCCCACGCGGACGTCGTCCTCATCTCCGGCCACGACGGCGGCACCGGCGCCTCCCCGCTGACCTCCCTGAAGCACGCGGGCGGTCCCTGGGAGCTCGGCCTCGCCGAGACCCAGCAGACCCTGCTGCTCAACGGCCTGCGCGACCGCATCGTCGTGCAGACCGACGGCCAGCTGAAGACCGGCCGCGACGTCGTCATCGCCGCGCTCCTCGGCGCCGAGGAGTTCGGTTTCGCGACCGCGCCGCTCGTCGTCTCCGGCTGCGTCATGATGCGCGTCTGCCACCTGGACACCTGCCCGGTCGGCATCGCCACGCAGAACCCGGCGCTGCGCGACCGCTTCTCCGGCAAGGCCGAGTACATCGTCAACTTCTTCGAGTTCATCGCCGAAGAGGTCCGCGAGCTCCTCGCCGAGCTCGGCTTCCGCTCCATCGAGGAGGCCGTCGGCCACGCCGAGCTCCTCGACACCGACAAGGCCGTCAGCCACTGGAAGGCGCAGGGCCTCGACCTGGAGCCGCTGTTCCACGTGCCGTCGCTGCCCGCGGGCGCCGTCCGGCACCAGATCACGGTCCAGGACCACGGCCTGGAGAAGGCCCTCGACAACGAGCTGATCAAGCTCGCCGCCGACGCGCTCGCCGCGAACAGCGCCACGGACGCCCACCCCGTCCGCGCGCAGGTCCCGATCCGCAACATCAACCGCACGGTCGGCACCATGCTCGGCCACGAGGTGACGAAGAAGTTCGGCGGCGCCGGTCTGCCCGACGACACCATCGACATCACCTTCACAGGATCGGCGGGCCAGTCCTTCGGCGCCTTCGTGCCGCGCGGTGTGACGCTGCGCCTGGAGGGCGACGCCAACGACTATGTCGGCAAGGGCCTCTCCGGCGGCCGCATCGTCGTCCGCCCGGACCGCGGCGCCGACCACCTCGCCGAGTACTCGACCATCGCGGGCAACACCATCGCGTACGGCGCGACCGGCGGCGAGCTGTTCCTGCGCGGCCGCACCGGCGAGCGCTTCTGCGTCCGCAACTCCGGCGCGACGGTGGTCTCCGAGGGTGTGGGCGACCACGGCTGCGAGTACATGACCGGCGGCCACGCGGTCGTCCTCGGCGAGACCGGACGCAACTTCGCGGCCGGCATGTCCGGCGGCATCGCGTACGTCATCGACCTCGACCGCGACAACGTCAACGCCGGCAACCTCGCGGCCGTCGAACCCCTCGACGACACCGACAAGCAGTGGCTGCACGACGTCGTGCGCCGCCACCAGGAGGAGACGGGCTCGACCGTCGCCGAGAAGCTGCTCGCGGAGTGGGACACCGCCGTGGAGCGCTTCAGCAGGATCATCCCCAGGACATACAAGGCAGTGCTCGCCGCCAAGGACGCCGCCGAGCGAGCGGGTCTCTCCGAGACCGAGATCACCGAGAAGATGATGGAGGCGGCGACCAATGGCTGATCCCAAGGGCTTTCTGAACCATGGCCGCGAGGTCGCGCAGACCCGCCCGGTCGAGGAGCGCGTCCGCGACTGGAACGAGGTCTACGTTCCCGGCTCCCTCCTCCCGATCATCTCCAAGCAGGCGTCGCGCTGCATGGACTGCGGCATCCCGTTCTGCCACAACGGCTGTCCGCTCGGGAACCTGATCCCGGAGTGGAACGACTACGCCTACCGCGAGGACTGGTCGGCGGCGCAGGAGCGGCTGCACGCCACCAACAACTTCCCGGAGTTCACGGGCCGCCTGTGCCCGGCGCCGTGCGAGTCGGCGTGCGTGCTCGGCATCAACCAGCCGGCCGTCACCATCAAGAACGTCGAGGTCTCGATCATCGACCAGGCGTGGGACCGCGGCGACGTCGCGCCCCAGGCGCCGGAGCGGCTCTCCGGCAAGACCGTCGCGGTCATCGGCTCGGGCCCGGCGGGCCTGGCGGCCGCCCAGCAGCTGACCCGGGCCGGCCACACGGTCGCCGTGTACGAGCGCGCCGACCGCATCGGCGGTCTGCTCCGCTACGGCATCCCCGAGTTCAAGATGGAGAAGCGGCACATCAACCGCCGCATCGAGCAGATGCGCGCGGAGGGCACCAAGTTCCGCACCGGCGTGGAGATCGGCCGCGACATCGACGCGGCGAAGCTGCGCAGGCGCTACGACGCCGTGGTCATCGCCGCGGGCGCCACCACCGCCCGCGACCTGCCCGTCCCCGGCCGCGAGCTCAAGGGGATCTACCAGGCGATGGAGTACCTGCCCCTGGCCAACAAGGTTCAGGAGGGCGACTACGTCACCACGCCCGTCTCCGCCGAGGGCAAGCACGTCGTCGTCATCGGCGGCGGCGACACCGGCGCGGACTGCGTGGGCACCGCCCACCGCCAGGGCGCGGCCTCCGTGACCCAGCTGGAGATCATGCCGAGGCCGGGCGAGGACCGCGCCCCGCACCAGCCGTGGCCGACCTTCCCGATGCTGTACAAGGTGACGTCCGCGCACGAGGAGGGCGGCGAGCGGGTCTACTCCGTCAACACCACCCACTTCGAGGGCGACGAGGACGGCAACGTCCAGTTCCTCCACATGGTCGAGGTGGAGTTCATCGAGGGCAAGCTGACCCCGAAGCCGGGCACCGAGCGGAAGATCCCCGCCCAGCTCGTCACCCTCGCGATGGGCTTCACCGGCACGGACCGCGAGAACGGCCTCGTGGACCAGTTCGCCCTGGAGCTCGACGAGCGCGGCAACGTCGCGCGCGACGCCGAGTTCCAGACGAACGTCCCCGGCGTCTTCGTGGCCGGTGACGCGGGCCGCGGCCAGTCGCTCATCGTGTGGGCGATCGCCGAGGGCCGCTCGGCCGCCCGCGGCGTGGACCGCTTCCTCACCGGTGCGAGTGATCTTCCCGCCCCGATCCGCCCCACGGACCGCTCCCTGACGGTCTGACACCCCTCACACGTCCCGTACAACGGCGTACGGAACTGAGCGACGCCCGCCTCGTCCCCGACCGGACCTGGGCGGGCGTCGTTGCGTCCGCGCCCGATCCTGGGGCGGGTGCGTTGCATGGGGCGCAATGCTATGAGCGTATGTTGCGTCACCCGCAACCCTCATCACGGTTCGGCCGCTTATCCCAATGGGTCTAGACCGCCTCGACCCTGTGTGACCACAATCGCTCCCACCAATCGGAATTTGGAGGGGCCGGCATGAATCGACGTGTCATCGCCGCTGGTTGTATCGCCATGAGTCTCGGACTGACCGCCACGGCATGCGGCGGCGATGACGGCGACGAGGGCGGCAAGGCCACCGACGGCAAGGGCAAGACGCTCACCGTATGGATCATGGAGGGGACCAACCCCGACGCGCGGCCGTTCTTCAAGGAGGCCGGGGACGCCTTCGAGAAGAAGACCGGCGCCAAGATCAAGGTCGAGTACCAGCAGTGGGCCACCGCGCAGAAGAAGTTCACGACCGCCATCGAGGGCGGCGAGGACCAGGTGCCCGACGTCGCCGAGGTCGGCACCACCTGGGTGCCGCAGTTCGCCAAGACGGACGCGCTCATCGACGTCACCGACGAGGTCAAGAAGTCGGGCCTCGGCGACGACCTCGTCGAGGGCCTCAAGGACGCCGGCACGCTCGACGGCAAGCAGTACGGCATGCCCTGGTACGCGGGCGTCCGCTCGATCGTCTACCGCAAGGACATCTTCGAGAAGCACGACCTGAAGGCCCCCACCACGTGGCAGGAGCTCCGGGCGACCGCCAAGAAGCTCAAGGAGAAGGAGCCGAAGCTCGTCTCCTTCCCGGTGGCGGGCGGCGCGGAGATGTTCGCGGCCCCCTTCGTCTGGGGCGCGGGCGGTGAACTCGCCGCCGAGTCCGGCGGCAAGTGGAAGTCCGGCATCAACTCGCCCGAGGCGATCAAGGGCATCGAGTTCTACACCGGCCTCGCCACGAAGGACAAGGTCTCCCCGGCCAAGGTCAACACCTGGACCGAGAAGGAGGTCGGCGACGCCTGGAACAAGGGCGAGGTCGCCATGGCCATCGGCGGCAACTGGACCCCGAAGGCCATCGTCGACAACAACCCGGACCTCAAGGGCAAGCTCGCCGCCGTCCCGATCCCCGGCCAGAACGGCGGCATGAGCAAGTCCTTCCTCGGCGGCTCCTACCTCTCCACGTTCAAGACCGACAAGCAGGCCCTCGCCTGGGAGTTCGTGAAGATGCTGACCACCGGCGAGTTCGCCGCCAAGTGGGCCGAGCAGACGAACTACTTCCCCGGCCAGAACTCCGAGCTGAAGAAGATCGAGGCGAAGAAGGACCCGCTGGTCGAGCCGTTCGCCAAGCAGATGCTGGAGGCCGGCGCGACCGTTCCCAAGACCCAGGCGTACGGCGAGATCCAGGCCTCCAAGGTCATCCCCGGCATGGTCCAGTCGATCCTCACCGGCAAGTCGTCCGTCAAGGAAGCGGCGGACAAGGCCGCCAAGGACATGGACGCCATCTTCGCCAAGGACGAGTAGGCAAGGACGCGCAGGCAAGGGCGAGTTCGGCACTGTGAAGGACTTACCGTGAAAGACACGCTCGTCAGCGACGGGCCGGAGACCCCGGTCCGTCGCGCCCCCCGGCAGCCGGACGGCGCGGCCGAGGCGGCTCTCCGTCGCAAGAAACTGATCACCCTCACCCGTCCCTGGCTCCTCCTCGCCCCCTCCCTCGTGGTCCTCGTGGGCCTGCTGCTCTGGCCGCTGATCCAGGTCGGCAAGCTCTCCCTGCAGGACTACGAGGTCAAGTTCGGCGGCGGCACAGGGACGTTCACCGGCTTCGACCACTACACCGACCTGCTCTCCAGCAGCCTGCTGTGGAAGACGGTCCTGCCCAACACCGTCTTCTTCGCCTTCGCCTGCGTCGGTCTCACCGTCGCGCTCGGCACCCTCGTGGCGCTGCTGCTCAACCGGCTCGGCGCCACCTGGCGGATGATCTGCTCCATCGCGATCCTCGCCGCCTGGGCCATGCCCGCGGTCACGGGGACGTACGTCTGGATCTGGCTCTTCCAGCCGCAGGACGGCATGGTCAGCCAGATCGCGGGCTCGGTCGGCCTGATCGACCCCGAGACCACCAACTGGTTCACCGAGCGCGGCCCGTTCTACGCGATCGCCACGCTCAACGTCATCCACCACGGCTTCCCGTTCGTCGCCATCACCGTCCTCGCGGGACTCATGACGATCCCCAAGGAGCTCTACGAAGCGGGCGAGCTGGACGGCGCCAACGCCTGGCAGCGGTTCTGGAACATCACCGTGCCGACCATCAAGCCCGTCTTCCTCGTGGTGACCATCCTCTCCACCATCTGGGACTTCAAGGTATTCACCCAGGTCTATCTGCAACCCGGCGGCGACGGCTCCAACGAGGACGTCTACAACCTCGGCGTCTTCTCCTACATCCAGGCCTTCGCCAAGAACGACTACGGCATGGGCGCGGCGGCCGCGGTCCTGCTCACCGTGCTGCTCCTCGCCATCACCGTCGTCTACATCCGCACGCTGTTCCGGCAGGGGGACGAGGAACTGTGAGTACCCGCCGCACCACGCTCGCCTCGCGCGTCGGCCTGCCGGCCGCGGTCGTCGGGCTCCTGGTCTTCACGCTCTTCCCCGTCTACTGGATGATCTCCACGGCGCTCGACCCGAAGGCCGCCCTGCGCGGCTCGGACGTGCTGCCGAGCGGCCTCAGCCTCGAACACTTCGAGTTCGTCTTCGACAAGGGCAACTTCGGTACGTACCTGCTGAACTCGGCGCTCGTCGGCCTCGCCACGATCGTCGCGGCCGCGCTGCTCTCGCTCTTCGCGGCCATCGCGGTGGCCCGGTTCAAGTTCCGCTTCCGCACCTCCGTGCTGATCATGATCCTGATCGTGCAGATGGTGCCGCTGGAGGCCCTGGTCATCCCGCTCTTCATCCAGGTGCGGGACTACGACATGCTCAACTCCCTGCTCGGCCTGAGCATCGTCTACATCGCGCTCTCGCTGCCCTTCGCCATCTGGACGCTGCGCGGCTTCGTCGCCACCGTGCCCAAGGAGGTCGAGGAGGCCGCCTACATCGACGGGGCGTCCTGGCCGCGGATGTTCTGGTCGGTGCTGCTGCCGCTGGTCGCGCCGGGGCTCGTCGCCACCTCGATCTTCGCCTTCATCACGGCGTGGAACGAGTTCGTCTTCGCGTACACCTTCATGAAGGGCAGCGACAAGTACACGGCGGCCGTGGGCATCTACCAGTTCTTCGGTGAGAACTCCACGGCCTGGGGCCCGGTCATGGCCAGCTCCACGCTGGTCACCGTGCCGGTGATGATCTTCTTCGTGATCGTGCACAGGAAGCTGGGCTCGGGCCTGGCGGCGGGAGCGGTCAAGGGCTGACGACCGACGGCTGACGCCTGACAACCGCGCGGAAGGTGTACGGGGACCCCCCCCGTACACCTTCCGCTTTTTTGAGGGGCATGACATCCGGCACCTTGCACATTCGCCGTAGGGCACAAAATTAACCCGGCGGCAAATCTCGTAGCGGTTATGCGGAGGGCATGAATTCCTTTCGGTCGCAACACTTCTGGCGGGAAACTCCAAGCTTGACGGCGTCGTGGACTTTGCTTATGGTCCAGGCGTTCCAGTCCCTGCCGACCGATATCCGAAGGTGTTCATGACCACGCCTCCGACGTTGCCGAAATCCCGGCAACAGTTGATTCTTGCCGCTCTTATGGTGTGTTCGCTGCTGATCTGGCTGGAAAATACTGTCCTCAGCACCACGCTGGAAACCCTCGCGGACCCGGCCCGCGGCCTCGGGGCGAATCCCGGCCAGCTGCAATGGGCGACCGGTTCGTACACCCTGGCCTTCGCCACACTCATGTTCACCGCAGGCGCGCTGGGTGACCGGTTCGGCCACCGGACCGTGTTCTTCGGCGGCCTTGCGATCTTCGCCGGGTCGTCGCTGTGGGCGGCGTACGCCGGCGATGTGGCCCAGCTGATCGCGGCCAGAGCGGCGATGGGGGCGGGCAGCGCGCTGATCACGCCCGCCATGATGGCCATCCTCATGTGGACCTTCACCGGCCCCGCGCGGGCTGCCGCGATCGGCATCTTCTCGACGTCGGCCGGTGTCGGAATGGCCGCGGGACCGGTCCTCGCCGGATTCCTGCTCGATCATTTCTGGTGGGGCTCGGTCTTCCTGATCAACGTCCCGGTCGCGGCATTGGCATGGGTCGGGCTCGCCGTACTGGTACCGAATTTCCGCAGGCCCAATCCGCGGCCACTCGACCCCGCCGGAATGCTGCTGTCGATCAGCGGGCTCGTGACGCTGGCCTACGGTCTCATCCGGGCGGGGCAGGTCGCGGCGTGGAGCCGTACCGACGTGTGGGGCCCCATCGCCGTCGGTCTCGCTCTGCTGGCCGTTTTCGTCGTCGTCGAACTGCGCGTCAAGACGCCCAGCTTCGATCCGCGACTGCTCGCGCACCGCACATTCGGTGGCGGCAATGCGGCGCTCGGACTGCTGCTCTTCGGGGTGGCCGCCATGACGTTCTACAACGCCTTCTATCTGCAAGGCGCACTCGGTTTCTCGCCGATGAAGGCGGGCCTGGCCAATATCCCGACCGCGTGCGGCGCGCTCGCGGCGGCGCCCCTCGCCTCGCGCCTGGTCCGCCGCCTGTCGCTGCGCCTTGTCACCGTGCCGGCGCTGACCGTGGCCGCGCTGACCATGGGCGGGTACGGGTTCCTCGGACTGCAGACCCCGCTCCTGTGGATCGAGATCCTGTTGTTGGCGCAGGGCCTCTCGATCGGCATGGTGATCGGCCCCGTGACGGCCGCACTGCTCAGCAACCTGCCGTTGGCGCAGGCCGGTGCGGGATCGGCCGTCACCAACACCGTGCGGCAGACCGGCAGCGTCATCGGCATCGCGGTCGGCGGCACGATCATGTCGATCATGTACCGACGGGCGATCGAACCCTCGCTGGAGGGCGCGCCCGGCCCGGTGCGGGAACAGGCGCGAGTCTCCGCCGAACAGGCCCGCCACGTCGCCGCCGCGGCCCACCGGCCCGACGTGGCTCGGGCGGCCGATGACGCCTTCATCCACGCCATGCACGTCGGCGCGGGCTGGATCGCGGGCATCGCACTCCTCGGAGCGGCCGTGCTGCTGATCGCCTTGCCCGCCGCCGGAGAGAAGAAGGACCCGGCACCGGAGCCGGACCGCGAAGAGATCCGCAGCCCCGCCTGTATTGACTAAAAGTCAAATCGGCGCCACTCTCGGGACCCGGATGCAGCCGAGGGACCGTCCCCGGGAGGCCACGTGGGCACCGAAGCACGGCAGCAACGCGAACGGCTCGCCACCGAGCTGCGCGACGAACCACCGCAATCCTTCGACCGCCTGACGCCACACCAGCTGGCGGAGCTCGCCGACGCGCTGGAGCGGCAGCGCGAGAGCCGGGCCGCGGGACTGAACGAGGCAGCCGAGGACGCACTGAAACTCGTGCCCGCCCTGGCCCGCGGCCCCGTCCGCCGCATTCTCTTCCGCTAGGGCCTGCCCCAGCCGCACCGGCCGACAGGAGCGAGGAGTCAGCATGGACAAGCTGCGCGTCAGAGCCGAGACCCGCAAGATCGCCCACCTGCTCGATGTCCCACCCGAGACGCTCACCTTCCTCCAGGACCTGCCCGTCGACGACGTACGCCGCTTCCGCACCCAGACCGTCACGGCCCTCTTCGACCGGTCACCCGACATGCTCGACCGGATCGCCGCCGCGACCAGACTCGTGCCCGCCGGAGTCGCCGCCGCCATCTCCCAAAAGGCACTCGGCCCGCGCCTGGCCGCCGCCGTCGCCGGACGCCTCGAACCCGCCCGCGCCGCCGACATCATCGAGAAACTGCCGGTCTCCTTCACCGCCCGGTCCTGCGCCCACCTCGACCCGCGCCGGATCAAGGGCATCGTCGACCGGCTCGACGAGGACCTCGTCGTACGCATCGCCGTCGCACTCGCCGAGCGCGGCGACCACCTCACGATGGGCCGCTTCGTCGGCCACCTGCCCGACTCCGCGCTGCGCCGCATCCTGCCGCAGGTCGACGACGCCACCGTCCTCAGGACGGGCTTCGCCATCGACGTGCCCGAACGGCTCGGCCACATCATCGACCTGATGGGCGCGGACCGGCTCGCGTCGGTCATCGGCTCGGCGTCCGCCGACGGCCTGTGGCCCGAGGCCCTGGCCGTCGGCGGCATGGTGACCGGCGAACAGCGGGGCCGCATCGCCTCAATCGCCGCCGGACAGCCGCAGGACCGGCTCGACACGCTCGTCGCCACGGTGGCGGAGCAGGACCTGTGGGAGTCCCTGCTGCCCCTGGTCGCGCTGCTGAGCGAGGCGGAGCGCCGCACGGTGGCCGGACTGCCGTCCCTGCGCGGTGCGGACGTCCTCGCCGCCGTCGTGCGCGCGGTCGTCGCCACCGGCCTGTGGGCCGAGTTCCTGCCGCTCGTGGACGCGCTCCCCGCCGAGTCCCGCAAGACCGTCGCCGACACCGCCGGAGCCCTGCCCGAACCCGACCTGGACGCGCTCGCCGGAGAGGTCGACAAACAGGACCTGTGGGAACTGGTCCTGCCGCTCGTCGAGCTGATGGACGACGGGGCGAAGACGCGGATCTTCGCGCTGCCGGCGTTCCAGGAGCAGACCGGACACCGACCCTGACGGGTACGCCCACACGGCGGACGCGGAACCGGTGTGGCGGCCCCGCGCGGGTGACACCCCGCATAAACGGGCGCGGGACCGGGGAAGGCGCAGCCGGACCCGTCAACTCCCGTACGGGTCCGGCCACCCCTCCAAGCCGCCGGGCTCCCGCCCGGCGCCCGTACGGAAAAAGGTCACATGCGCCCTCGCCACACCGTCGCCGCCCTCCTCGGCGCGCTCGCCCTCACCGTCACCCTGCCGACCTCCGCGAGCGCCACCGGCGGCGCCTTCCACTACAAGTTCGTCGAGGACGGCACGGTCCGCTACGCCACCCTCCACCACCCGGCGAGCCCCGCCTGCATCACCCTCCCGGAGGTCGCGGACGACGACACCTCCAAGCCCGCGTTCGCCCCGTACAACGACACCGACGCCACGGCGATCGTGTTCGAGGACGCCGACTGCGGCGGCGACCACTGGACCCTGAAGCCGCACGGGAAGCCCGCCACGGACCGCCTCAAGCTCCGCTCGGTCTACCTCTACGACCGCGTCTGACCCACCGGCCCCCAGGGCCACCAGGGCGCACCGGGGCACTCACCCCGTCGTCGAACCGCCGTCCACGGTGAACTCCGCTCCCGTGACGTACGACGACGCGTCCGACGCCAGGAACAGCACCAGTTCGCCGACCTCCTCCGGGCGGCCCATCCTGCCCAGCGGCAGATGCGACCAGTCCCGCCCGGCGGAGGCCGCGGAGATCATCGGGGTGTCGATGGCCCCCGGGTGCACGGAGTTGATCCGCACCCGGTACTTCGCCAGGTCCAGCGCCGCCGAGCGGGTCAGCCCCCGCAGCCCGAACTTCGTCGAGCCGTACGCCGCGTGGCCCGGGACGCCGACCAGGCCCGCCGTCGACGACACGTTCACCACCGAGCCGCCGCCCGCCTCCTTCAGCGCGGGCAGCACCGCCTGGATGCCCAGGAACGGCCCCAGGAGATTCACCCGGAGCAAGGCCTCGAAGTTCTCGTACGTCTCGTCCTCCACGGACGCCGTCCGCCACAGCGCGGCGTTGTTCACCAGGACGTCGAGCCGCCCGAAAGCGCCGAGCCCGCCGGCCACGGCCGACGCCCAGCTCTCCGCGTCGGTGACGTCATGGCGTACGAACAGCCCCTGGCCCCCGAGCGAACGGGCCACCTCGCGGCCCTCCTCCTCCCGCACGTCCGTGACCACGACCCGCGCCCCGGCCGCCGCGAAGAGCCGCGCCTCCGCGGCGCCCTGACCGCGGCCCGCGCCGGTGATGAGGACGACCCTGCCGTCCAGGCCGTGGTCCATGCCATCCTCCGTACGTCCGTACGTGCCGAATCGGCATGTGTCTAGCAGTCATATGTGCACGGTGGAAGGGCGGGCGGGACATGGGATCCGCGATAGGTCTGCGCAAGGTGGAGGACTCGGCGCCGGCCCTGGTCAGCCTGTACAAGAGCGCCGGGGCCACCCTGCGCAGGCACGGCCTCGACGGGGCGCGGGCCGCCGTCTACCTGGTCGTGGACTACTCCGGTTCCATGCGGCCCTACTACAAGGACGGCAGCGTCCAGGCGCTCGCCGACCGGGTCCTCGGCCTCTCCGCGCACCTGGACGACGACGGGATCGTGCCCACCGTCTTCTTCTCGACCGACGTCGACGCGGTGACGGACATCTCGCTGGACCACCACCACGGGCGGGTCGACGAGATCGTCGCCGGGCTCGGGCACATGGGCAAGACCAGCTACCACCTGGCGATGGACGCGGTCATCGACCACTACGTCGAGAGGGCTGACAGGGCTGACAGGGCCGACGGCGGTTCCACGGCGCCCGCCCTCGTCGTCTTCCAGACCGACGGCGGTCCGGTCAACAAGCTCGCCGCCGAGCGCTATCTGTGCAAGGCGGCGAAGCTGCCGCTGTTCTGGCAGTTCGTCGGCTTCGGCGACCCGGCGAGCAAGCAGTTCGACTACCTCAGGAGGCTCGACGAGCTCGCCGTGCCCGCCCGGCGTCCGGTCGACAACGCGGGCTTCTTCCACGCGGGCGAGGACCCCTCGGCCGTGCCGGACGACGAGCTCTACGACCGGCTCGTGGGGGAGTTCCCCGCGTGGCTCGCGGCGGCGCGGGACGCGGGAATCGTCGCCCCTGCGGGCGGCTAGCCGACCATGCGGTCGCGCAGTTTCAGGATCGTGCGTGCGTCCAGGCCGAGCCCCTTGGTCAGATAGCCCTGGAAGCCGCCGTACCGCTGCGTCGCCTCGTCGAGCGCCGTGTCGAGGTACTCGGTGCGGACCTCCTGGAGCGGGATGATCAGGTCCGGGTTCTGCATCAGGCCGCCCTGCTTGAGCTGCTCGCGGAGGGTCGCGTCGTGCGCGGCCCGGTAGGTGTTGGAGGCGAGGTAGTCGCCGAGGGCGGTCCGCCCGGGCACGCCGACCAGGCGCAGCAGGAGGTACGTCGTCCAGCCGGTGCGGTCCTTGCCCGCCGTGCAGTGGTAGAGCAGCGGCGAGCGGCTGTCGGCGATGTCGCGGAGGGTGGCCGCGAACCGGGCGCGGTTGGCGGAGTCGCTGACGAATGTGCGGTAGACGCCGTGCATGAACGCGGCCGCCTTTCCGTTGCCCAGCATCTCCTCCTGCCGGACCGGGTCCCGGGAGCCGATCGCGGTGATGAGCTGGGTGAACAGGCCGTTGTCGGTGATCGGCCGTGCGGTGGGGGAGAGCCCGGCGGGCAGCCGGTCCGGGCCGTCATACTGCACCTCGGCGGGCACCCGGAAGTCGATGACCTTCTTCAGGCCGAGCCCGGCGACCCTGTCGAGGTCGGCGTCGGTGAGGTCGCTGAGGGCGTCGGCGCGGAAGACCCTGCCGTGGCGGACCCGCTCGCCGTCGTAGGTCCGGTGACCGCCCACGTCCCGTACGTTGACCGCGCCCTGGAGCGGGATGTGACGGACGGTGTCGGAGGTGTGCCGGGGTGCGGCGGGGGCCGCGAGCGCCGTGGGCGCCGTGGGGGCGACGGGTTCGGCGGGGGCGGCCCAGGCGGGCAGGGTGCCCAGGGCGAGCGCGGAGATCGCCAGTCCGGTCGCGGTACGGGTACGAGAGATGCGCATCGGTCCGCCTTCCCACCGGCAGGGGCGCCGGCCACTCCTCGGCTCAACCAAGCGATTGTTTGGCAGAAGGTAGCGAGGGCCTCCCGAAGGGGGAAGGGGTATGCGGGGGACGGACGCCGACCCCGCGCGACGTACGTCTCACGGGGCCGGGAACAACGGGTCCCGCGGGCGTGTTAAAGTTATGTGTTGCAGTTTTGGTACCCATGAACTTTGTGTGCGCCTGACGGGAATGCTCCGAGGGCGCACAATTGTTTTTTCCGGTTCTCTCCGGATGGGGGTCATTGCAGCGCTGGAGAATCGCAATACCGCGGTTCCCCATTCACTGCCCCTGTTGAGGAGATTGACATGGCAACCGGCACCGTTAAGTGGTTCAACTCGGAAAAGGGCTTCGGCTTCATCGAGCAGGACGGCGGCGGCCCCGACGTCTTCGCCCACTACTCGAACATCGCGTCCTCCGGCTTCCGCGAGCTCCTGGAGGGCCAGAAGGTCTCCTTCGACGTGACGCAGGGCCAGAAGGGCCTGCAGGCCGAGAACATCGTTCCTGCCTGATCGTCGCAGCGCGCGAACCTCACAGCCGAGGCCCGCACCGGAAGGTGCGGGCCTCGGCTTGCGCTGTCATCGGGCCCGACCGGGCCCAGAGCCGCACCGGCTCAGAGGTCCGGAAGTCCAGCGACCAGGAAGGCACCACTGAATGAACCGCCCCGAACGCCCGGCACGCCCCGCCCGCAAGCGTCCCGCCAACGCGGCAGGAAAGGGCAGGCCGAACGGCCAGGCGAAGGGCTCCGCGAATTCCGGCAGGAATTCCGGCAGCCGTAAGCCGAGGCCCGTCCAGGGCGGCGAGTTCGCGCTGCCCGAGAGCATCACGCCCGCGCTGCCGGCCGTCGAGACCTTCGGCGACCTGGACATGCCCGAGGCACTCCTGAAGACGCTGGCCGCCCAGGGCGTCACGGACCCCTTCCCGATCCAGGCGGCCACCCTCCCCAACTCCCTCGCCGGACGCGACATCCTCGGCCGCGGCCGCACCGGCTCCGGCAAGACCCTCGCCTTCGGCCTCGCCCTGCTGGCCCGCACGGCCGGACGGCGCGCCGAGTCGAAGTCCCCGCTCGCCATGGTCCTCGTCCCCACGCGCGAGCTGGCCCAGCAGGTGACGGACGCCCTCACGCCGTACGCGACGTCGGTCAACCTCCGCATGGCCACGGTCGTCGGCGGCATGTCGATCAGCCGGCAGTCCGGGACGCTGCGCCGCGGCGCCGAGGTCCTGGTCGCCACCCCCGGCCGCCTCAAGGACCTGATCGAGCGCGGCGACTGCGACCTGTCGCAGGTGCGCACGACCGTCCTCGACGAGGCCGACCAGATGGCCGACATGGGCTTCATGCCGCAGGTCACGGCGCTGCTCAAGCAGGTCGCCCAGGGCGGCCAGACGATGCTCTTCTCGGCGACGCTCGACAAGAACATCGACCGGCTCGTACGGATGTTCCTGACCGACCCCGTCGTGCACTCCGTCGACCCGTCGGCGGGCGCCGTGACGACGATGGAGCACCACGTGCTGTACGTCGCCGACGAGACGGACAAGAAGGCCGTGGCCATGCGCATCGCCGCCCGCGAGGGCCGCGTGATCATGTTCCTGGACACCAAGCGAGCCGTGGACCGCTTCACCAAGCGGCTGCTCGCCAACGGCGTGCGCGCCTCCGGACTGCACGGCGGACGCTCGCAGCCGCAGCGCAACCGGACGCTCGACCAGTTCAAGACCGGCCAGGTCACCGCGTTGATCGCGACGAACGTCGCGGCGCGCGGCATCCACGTCGACGACCTCGACCTGGTCGTCAACATCGACCCGCCCGCCGACCACAAGGACTACCTCCACCGCGGCGGGCGCACCGCGCGCGCGGGGGAGTCGGGCAGCGTCGTCACCCTCGTACTCCCCGAGGAGAAGCGCGACATGACGCGCCTCATGACCGACGCGGAGATCCGGCCGCACACGGCGCGCGTCTCCTCCTCCGACGAGGAGCTGGCGCGGATCACCGGAGCGCGGGAGCCGTCGGGTGTGCCGGTCGTCATCGAGACGCCGCAGCCGCAGCAGCAGCAGGCCAAGACGCCCGCGCAGCGACGCCGTCGCCCCCGCGGAGGCGCCGGGGCCGGCGCGCAGGCGCAGGGCGGCGGACAGGGACAGCGCCGCACGCCCCGCCAGGGCCAGGGCGGCCAGGGCAGGGGCGGATCCGGTGGAGCCGCGGGCGGCGCCGCAGGCGGCCGCGCCCGCCGCGGTCGTCCCGCCGGCGGAGAGCAGGGGGGCCGCCGCTCCGCGGCGTGACGCGGGGGATGGTCCCGGTAGGTGGTGCGGCGGCGCGCGGGAGGAGTGGGTCGCCGCTTCGCGGTGTGCTGCGGGGGACGGTCAGGATGCGTGGCGCGGCGCGCGGCAGGATGGGCCGCCGCGTCCATGGTCCGCCGCCTGATCTGGACCACCACCCGTATCCCCTCGCACCTTCCACATCACCTGCACCACCTGCACCACTCACGACACCCGCACCACCCGGCCCGAAGGAGCCCCGCTCGATGTCCTCGGAGCGCGACCCCGTCGCCCTGCCCCTGCTCGAAGACGACCGCGCCGCGCTGCGCGCCGACTGCGGCAGCTGTTTCGGGCTGTGCTGTGTGGCGCTCACCTTCTCCGCGTCCTCGGACTTCCCCGTGAACAAGGAAGCGGGCAAGCCGTGCACCAACCTCCGGGCGGACTTCCGCTGCGGCATCCACCGCGACCTGCGGGACAAGGGCTACCGGGGCTGCACGGTGTACGACTGCTTCGGGGCGGGCCAGCGCGTCTCCCAGGGCACCTTCGAGGGCCGCGACTGGCGTCGGGATCCGGCCACCGCGCGTCAGATGTTCGAGGCCTTCCCGGTCATGCGGCAGCTCCACGAACTGCTCTGGTACGTGACCGAGGCGCTGTCGTTCCCGCAGACCCGGCCGATCGCCGCCGACCTGGAGCGCGCGCTCGCCGAGACGGAGCGGCTTGCCGCGGGCACCCCCGACGCCGTCGCCGGGACGGACGTGGCAAGCCACCGCCAGAACGTCAACCTGCTCCTCCTGCGCACCAGCGAACTCGTCCGCGCCGAGCACCTCGGCCAGGACAGCGGCAAGGGCAAGGGCAAGGGCGGTAAGCGGGGCAAGGGCGGCGCGAAGAAGGACCGCCGCGGCGCCGACCTCATCGGCGCGCGGCTCCGGGGCGCCGACCTCAAGGGAGCCGACCTGCGCGGGTCGTACCTCATCGGCGCCGACCTGCGCGACGCGGACCTGCGGGCCGCCGACCTGATCGGCGCGGACCTCCGCGACACGGATCTGCGCGGCGCCGACCTGACCGGCGCGCTCTTCCTCACCCAGTCGCAGGTCAACGCGGCCAGGGGCGACGACCGCACGAACCTGTCCGACTCGCTCAACCGCCCCGGACACTGGTCGCAGGGCTGACCGCACGGCGGCCGCGCCCCGCTACGTATCGCACTCCGCCACCGTCCGGCACAGCGTGCACCGCACCCGTACGCGCCCCCGCGCCGGCACCCGGATGCGCTGGTGGCAGGTGGGGCACGGGAACGTCACCCGCAGCGTCCCGGCGTCCAGGGAGAACGAGTAGGGCCCGCCCGCCTCGACCGCCCCGCGGTGGTCCCGCGCGTACCGCCGGTCCTTCGCGTACCGCCGCCGCCCCGCCCACCCCGCCGCCGTCAGCGGCGGCTGCTGCTCGTCGCGGCGGGCCTGGGCGAGCCCCTTCGTGTACGCCGTGTACGCCTGCGCGCTGGTGAACCACGTCTCAGGCGCCTCGCCGAACGCCAGCGCCCGCTTGGCCAGGACGTACCCGAACTCCTCCGGTGTGAGGTAGCCGAGCTTCTGCGACGAGGCGCCGTCCTCGCGGTAGGCGTCGAGCAGCAGCCACCCCGCGCCCAGGTAGGCGGTGGCGGTGTCGGTCAGGATCTCGTTGTCGCGCGTGCCGGGGAACGACAGGTCGAGCCGGTGCAGGTACACGTGCATGACCTCGTGGGCGAGGGCCGCGCCGATGTCCCTGCGATGGGTGCGGAAGCGGTCGTTCAGCTCGATGAAGTACTCGGGGCCCGCGGCGAGTTCGACGTACGCGGCGTGCTCCATCTCGCGGAAGCTGACGATCATCCGCGCGTCGGGGAGGCGCAGGTGCCGCACCATCTCGCGCGCCACCCGCTGCACGCCGAGGTACAGGTCGTCCTGGTCGCCGAAGGCCACGTCGGCGGGGGCGACGCTGGTCTCGAAGGTGTGCACGGTGTCGTACGAGAGGCGTCTGTACAGGGCGGTGATGGCGGCGCGCACGGTCTCCAGGTGGGGGTAGCCGTGCACGACTGGACCGCCGCCGACCGTCACGTCCGCACCTCCTGGCGCCACCCACCGGACCGCTCAACTGCCTTCCACTGTACGGGGGCCGCAGCCCTGGGGGCGGGTCCGTGAGACAGGCGGTGGCCGGAAACCGCCCCTTGTCCTGAGCGGACACCGATCTCCATAATCCGGGGCAGCGCTTTGGCGGGCTCATGCCAGCCATGCGCGAATCCCCCCACAACCCCCCACGAAGGGAAGTCAGTTGAAGACCAAGCTGCGTGGAGTGAAGAGAGCCGCCACCCTCGGCGCGATCGCTCTGGCCACCGTCAGCCTTCAGCCCGTGGCCGCTCAGGCGGCTCCCCACCCGGGTCCGAAGCCGGGAGAGCGCGTCGTCGGCGGCACCCCCGCCGAGCAGGGCGAGTTCCCGTTCATGGTCCGTCTCTCGATGGGCTGCGGCGGTGCGCTGTACGCCAAGGACATCGTGCTGACCGCCGCCCACTGCGTGGACGGCTCCGGTGCCAACACCGGCATCACCGCCACCGCGGGCGTCGTGGACCTGGAGAGCCCCGACGCGATCGAGGTGAAGTCCGCCAAGGTCCTCCAGGCCCCCGGCTACAACGGCAAGGGCAAGGACTGGGCGCTCATCAAGCTCCAGAAGCCGATCGACCAGCCCACGCTGAAGATCGCCAAGGACACCAAGTACAACGAGGGCGAGTTCGACATCGCCGGCTGGGGTGCCGACAAGGAGGGCGGCGACCAGCAGCGCCACCTCCTCAAGGCGAAGGTCCCGTTCGTCAGCGACGCCGACTGCGAGGCCGCGTACGGCGCCGACCTCACGCCCGGCGAGGAGCTCTGCGCCGGCAAGCTGAACGTGGGCGGCACGGACACCTGCCAGGGCGACTCCGGCGGCCCCATGTTCCGCAAGGACGAGGCCGGCGAGTACGTCCAGGTCGGCATCGTCAGCTGGGGCAACGGCTGCGCGCAGCCGAAGTACCCCGGTGTCTACACCGAGGTGTCGACCTTCGCGGGCGACATAGAGAAGGCGGCGTCGGAGCTCTGAGGCCGGAGCCGACGCCGTGACGTCCGGCGGGGGGGGCCCCCGCGGGGGGGCCCCCCCAACCCACGCCCCCGCCCCCCCCCACGTACGTCCGTGTGGGGGGCCCCCGGCAATCGCCGGGCGCCCCCATCCACGTACAGAGCCCAGGGGCTAGCTCTCGCGCCGCACCGAGAGCAGATCCTCCAGCTGCTCCTCACGCGCCTGCGCCGCGACGAAGAGAAGCTCGTCCCCCGCTTCGAGGGAGTCGTCCGCGGTCGGCGCGAGGACGCGCGTGCCGCGGATGATCGTGACCAGCGAGGTGTCCTCGGGCCACTGGACGTCGCCGACCTGTGTGCCCGCGAGGGCCGACTCGGGCGGCAGCGTCAGCTCGACGAGGTTCGCGTCGCCGTGGCTGAAGCGCAGCAGCCGGACGAGATCGCCGACGCTCACCGCCTCCTCGACGAGCGCGGACATCAGACGCGGCGTGGAGACCGCGACGTCGACGCCCCAGGACTCGTTGAAGAGCCACTCGTTCTTCGGGTTGTTGACGCGGGCGACGACCCGCGGGACGCCGTACTCGGTCTTGGCGAGCAGCGAGACGACGAGGTTCACCTTGTCGTCGCCGGTCGCGGCGATCACGACGTTGCAGCGCTGCAGTGCCGCCTCGTCCAGCGAGGTGATCTCACAGGCGTCGGCGAGCAGCCACTCGGCCTGCGGGACGCGCTCCACCGAGATGGCGGTCGGCGCCTTGTCGATGAGCAGGATCTCGTGCCCGTTCTCCAGGAGCTCACCGGCGATGGAACGGCCCACCGCGCCCGCTCCGGCAATGGCGACCCTCATCAGTGACCGCCTTCCTCGGGGCCTTCGGCGAACGCCGCTTCGACCTTGTCGACCTGGTCGGTGCGCATCATGACGTGCACCAGGTCACCTTCCTGCAGGACCGTCTGCGAGGTCGGCAGGACCGCTTCGCCCAGCCGGGTGAGGAAGGCCACGCGGACGCCGGTCTCCTCCTGCAGCTGGCTGATCTTGTGCCCGATCCACGCCGCGGAGGCGTGCACCTCGGCGAGCTGCACACCGCCGGTGGGATCGCGCCAGAGCGGCTCGGCACCGGAGGGCAGCAGCCGGCGCAGCATCTGGTCGGCGGTCCACCGGACCGTGGCGACCGTCGGGATGCCCAGACGCTGGTAGACCTCGGCGCGGCGCGGGTCGTAGATGCGGGCCGCGACGTTCTCGATGCCGAACATCTCGCGGGCCACGCGGGCGGCGATGATGTTGGAGTTGTCGCCGCTGGAGACGGCGGCGAAGGCGCCCGCCTCCTCGATGCCGGCCTCGCGCAGGGTGTCCTGGTCGAAACCGACGCCGGTGACGCGGCGGCCGCCGAACCCGGAGCCGAGGCGGCGGAAGGCGGTGGGGTCCTGGTCGACAACGGCGACCGTGTGCCCCTGTTGTTCCAGGTTCTGGGCGAGAGCGGACCCGACTCTCCCGCAGCCCATGATGACGATGTGCACCTGTCCTTTACCCCGCACTCCTGGTCATCCCGCTGACCTGCGAAAACATCGTGCTCACTCTTCTCTCTCACTCTGCTGGCAACAACGGGGCAACAGCGTGCGGCGTTGCCAAGAGACGAGCTTAAGCCGCAACCGGGTCCGTGCACTCACGCGGTGGGAAGTCAGTCCACGCTGCGCAGCAGCCCCTCGACCTTCTCCAGCCGGTGGCCGAGCTCGACGAGCTGGAGGCGGGTCGACTCCTGCTCGGACCTGGCGCGCTCGACGGCCTCACGGTACCCCTGCATGGCCTCGGCGTACTGCCGGTCGCGCTCGCGGTTGCGCTGCGACTGGAAGTACGCGACGGCGACGATCGCGCCGGCGAGTATCAGGAAGAAAGCGACGGGAATGATCACGTCGTCCACTAGGGCGTCCCCTTTGCTGAGTGCTGTCCGTCATCGCCCGGCCGACCTGTCCGGTCCGACTGGTCGTGGCGGACGGCCGCGACGATCGTATCCACGTTCAACTGCACGTCGAACGGCGCCAGTTCGAAGTACTTGAGCGCCTTGCCGTCGTCGGAGAGCTCCAGGTGGCCGACGACGAGACCTGCCTTCTCCATGCGTTCGAGGTGCATGTAGAGCAAGGGGCGGGACACTCCGAGCCGACGGGCCAGCTCGCTGACGTACAGCCTGCCGGACGCGAGCTCGGTGATGATCCGGATGCGCTGCGCGTGGCCGACCGCCGCGAGAAAAGCCAGCAGCTCCTCGCTGTCCATGGTCCGCCTTCGCGCTCTTCCGGAGACCGGAGATCCAAAACCTGTCAGCCAAGGCTTACGTATGGCGAGAACCGCTGTCAAACGAGTGACAGTTGACGCCTCACTCCTTCACCTGTCAGTCTCCTCTGACACATGAAGCACTGGATGATGGTGAGGGGCGGGGGACGGACATGAGAAAGCGATCGGCCACGGTGCGCGTGGCCCGGTGGAGCGCGCTGCACCCATGGCGGGCGGTCGTCGGCTGGCTGGTCTTCGTGGCGCTCTGCCTCGGCGGCGGCATCGCCGCCGGGATGAACAGCGCGACCTCGGAGGACTTCCGCGTCGGCGAGGCGGGCCGGGCCGAGGCCCTGGCCGCCGAGGGCGGCATCCCGCTCCGCTCCACGGAACACATACTCATCCGCGCCGCGTCGGGCTCCTGGGACAAGCCGGAGCCGCTGGACAGGGCGGCGGCCGACGCCGCCGTCAAGGACATCACCGACCGGATGCGCGCACTGCCCGAGGTCGCCTCGGTCAAGGCTCCGGTCCCCTCCACCGACGGACGCGTCCTGCGGGTCCCGGTCGAACTCACCGGCTCCGAACAGGACGACCAGGACCGCGTCCCGCCGCTCCAGGCCCAGACGGAGAAGGCCGCCGAAGCCCACCCGGACCTGCGGATCGAGGAGACCGGCGACGCCTCCGTGAGCAAGGGCGTCGACGGCCAGCGCGACAAGGACCTGAAGTTCTCCGAGGCGATCACCCTGCCGATCACGCTGATCACGCTCGCCGTGGTCTTCGGCTCGGTCGTCATGGTCGGCGTACCGCTGCTGCTCGCCATCACCTCGATCATGGCCACGATGGGCCTCGCGATGGTGGCCTCGCACCTGCTGCCCGACACCGGCGTCGGGATGAGCATGATCCTGCTCATCGGCATGGCGGTCGGCGTCGACTACACGCTCTTCTACCTCAAGCGCGAACGCGAGGAGCGGGCCCGCGCGGGCGGCCGCCTCACCTCGGAAGCGCTGGTCGAGGCCGCCGCCGCGACGGCGGGCCGGGCGATCGTCGTCTCCGGACTCGCGGTGATCGTCTCCACCACCGCGCTCTTCCTCGCCCGTGACGTCATCTTCGACTCACTGGCCACCGGCACCATCCTGGTCGTCGCCGTCGCCGTGGTCAGCTCGGTGACGGTCCTGCCGGCGCTCCTGGTCAAGCTCGGCCGCAGGACCGAGCGCCGCGCGGCCAAGCGCTCGGCGCGGGGCAAGCCGGTCCGGTCGTACGGAGAGAAGGAGCTGGGGTCGAACGGCGAGAAGGAGCGGGGGTCGTCCGGCGAGAAGAAGCCCGGCCGCGCCTGGAACGCCCTGCTCGCCCCCGCCCGCAAGCACCCCGCGCTCACCCTCTGCCTCTCGGTCCTCGCCATGCTGGGCCTGGCGCTGCCCGCCCTGGACATGAACCTCAAGAACCCCGCGCGGGACAGCTTCTCCCGCGAGATCCCGGCGATGCGGGGGTACGACACGCTGCTCGAAACCTTCCCGGAGCAGCGCCTGCGGCACCTGGTCGTGGTGCAGGCCGAGGCCTCGCGGGCCGCCGACGTGAGGGCGGCCCTGGGGGAGCTGGACCGCAGGGCCCAGGCCGACCCGCTCTTCTCGCACCCCTCGCGCACCCCGCTGCTCCGCACCTCCGAGGACCGGCGGACGACCACGCTGGAACTCAACGCTCCGCACCCGACGTACTCGAAGAACGCTGAAGACTCGCTCGACCGCATCCGGCATGACCACCTCCCCGCGACCGTCGGCGGGCTGCCCGGCGTCGAGACGGCCGTCACCGGAGAGGTGGCACGCGGCGTCGACTACGTAGGACACCAGAACGAGAAGCTGCCGCTCGTCCTCGGCTTCCTGCTCCTGATGACCTTCGTCATGATGGTCTTCGCGTTCCGCTCGGTCGTCCTCGGCCTGCTCGGCGTCGTCCTCAACCTGCTCTCCGCCGCGTCGGCGCTCGGAGTGCTCGTCCTCGTCTTCCAGGGCGAGTGGGCCGAGGACCTGCTCTCCTTCATCTCGCTCGACGGAATCTCCTCGCGCGTGCCGCTCTTCCTCTTCGTGATCCTCTTCGGCCTCTCGATGGACTACCAGGTCTTCGTGGTCAGCCGCATCCGCGAGGCCGCCCTGAACGGCGTGCCCACGCGCCAGGCGGTCATCGACGGCATCACCTCCTCCGCCAAGGTCGTCACCAGCGCGGCGCTCGTGATGGTCACCGTCTTCGCGAGCTTCGTGATGCTGCACATCCTGGAGATGAAGCAGATGGGCCTCGTCCTCGCGGTGGCCGTCCTGCTCGACGCGTTCGTGATCCGCGTCATGATCCTGCCCGCCGCGCTCCTCCTGCTCGGCCGCGCCACGTGGTGGCCGTCCGGCGCGATCCGCCGCGCGGAGGCGCGGGTCGCGGAGGCGCGCCGCACTCCTTCACCGGAGCGCGCCGCCCGTCCGGAGGGGCGCAGGATCGCACAAGGCCGATAGTCGGAGCAGTTGGGGGTGGTGGGTGGGCGCGCCCCCATTCGAACGCTTACGATCCTCTCCGTGTCCAAACTGACCGACGTGCCCAAACGGATCCTCATCGGGCGCGCACTGCGCAGTGACCGGCTGGGAGAGACTCTCCTGCCGAAGCGCATCGCACTCCCCGTCTTCGCGTCCGACCCGCTCTCGTCCGTGGCGTACGCGCCGGGAGAGGTTCTTCTCGTCCTCTCCATCGCGGGAGTGTCGGCCTACCACTTCAGCCCGTGGATCGCCGTCGCGGTCGTCGTGCTGATGTTCACGGTCGTGGCGTCCTACAGACAGAACGTGCACGCGTACCCGAGCGGTGGTGGCGACTACGAGGTCGCCACCACCAACCTCGGCCCCCGCGCCGGACTCACCGTCGCGAGCGCCCTGCTCGTCGACTACGTCCTGACCGTGGCCGTGTCGATCTCCTCGGGCATCGAGAACCTCGGCTCCGCGGTCCCGTTCGTGGTCGAGCACAAGGTGCTCTGCGCGTCGGCGGTGATCCTGCTCCTCACCGTGATGAACCTGCGCGGAGTGAAGGAGTCCGGGAAGCTCTTCGCGATCCCGACGTACGTCTTCGTGGCCGGTGTCTTCATCATGATCGCGTGGGGCGCCTTCCGGGGCATCGTCCTCGGCGACGCCATGGACTCGCCGACCGCCGACTACGAGATCAAGGCCGAGCACCAGGGCCTCGCGGGCTTCGCGCTCGTCTTCCTGCTCCTGCGGGCCTTCTCCTCGGGCTGTGCGGCGCTCACCGGCGTCGAGGCCATCAGCAACGGCGTCCCGGCCTTCCGCAAGCCGAAGTCCAAGAACGCCGCGACGACCCTCGCCCTCATGGGCGGCCTGGCCGTCACGATGTTCTGCGGCATCATCGGCCTCGCCATGGCGACCAACGTCCACATGGCCGAGAACCCGGCCCACGACCTGATCCACAACGGCGTGCCGGTCGGCAGCGACTACGTCCAGAACCCGGTGATCTCCCAGGTCGCCGAGGCCGTCTTCGGCCACGGCAGCTTCCTGTTCATGATCCTCGCCGCGGCCACCGCGCTGGTCCTCTTCCTCGCGGCCAACACCGCGTACAACGGCTTCCCGCTGCTCGGCTCGATCCTGGCGCAGGACCGCTACCTGCCGCGCCAGCTGCACACCCGCGGCGACCGCCTCGCGTTCTCCAACGGCATCGTGCTGCTCGCCGGCGCGGCCGCGCTCCTCGTGGTCGTCTACGGCGCGGACTCGACCCGCCTCATCCAGCTCTACATCGTCGGCGTCTTCGTCTCCTTCACGCTCAGCCAGATCGGCATGGTCCGGCACTGGAACCGCCACCTGGCCACCGAGAAGGACCAGAACAAGCGCCGCCGCATGGTCCGCTCGCGCGCGATCAACACGTTCGGCGCGTTCTTCACCGGCCTCGTCCTCGTCGTCGTCCTGGTCACCAAGTTCACGCACGGCGCCTGGGTCGCCCTGCTCGGCATGTGCATCTTCTACGCGACGATGACGGCGATCCGCCGCCACTACGACCGCGTCGCCGAGGAGATCGCGGCCCCGGAGACGCCCGGCGACGACAGCGTGCGCCCCTCCCGGGTCCACTCGATCGTCCTGGTCTCCAAGATCCACCGCCCGACGCTGCGCGCGCTGGCCTACGCGAAGCTGATGCGCTCCAACACGCTGGAGGCGCTCAGCATCAACGTCGACCCGGCGGAGACCAAGGCCCTCAAGGAGGAGTGGGAGCGCCGCGGCATCACGGTCCCCCTGAAGGTCCTCGACTCGCCGTACCGCGAGATCACCCGCCCGATCATCGAGTACGTCAAGAACCTGCGCCGCGAGAGCCCGCGCGACGTCGTCAGCGTGATCATCCCCGAGTACGTGGTGGGCCACTGGTACGAGCACCTGCTCCACAACCAGAGCGCCTTGCGCCTCAAGGGCCGCCTGCTCTTCACGCCCGGCGTGATGGTGACCTCCGTCCCCTACCAGCTGGACTCCTCCGAGGCCGCGAAGAAGCGCGCTCGCAGGCGTTCGGAGTGGAACGCGCCGGGAGCGGTGCGGCGGGGACCGGTGGAGAAGCCGAGGCGCACGAAGGAGCCGAGCAAGAAGGCCTGAGGCCCTCAGGCCCCACCCTCGATCCTGCTCTTGGTAAGGCGGCCGGACGACACCCACGTAGACTGGTGGGCTGTAGTCCGGCCGTCCCCCTTTTCCTTTTACGTTGTGGAGTCACCCCGCCATGCAGGCAGAACCGAACAATCCGCAGGCGGGGAACGCTCAAGCTGCCGCGTCGCTGATCGGCCAGGAGTACGAGGTCGAGATCGGCCCCGTCGCACACGGCGGCCACTGCATCGCCCGCACGGACGAGGGCCAGGTGCTCTTCGTACGGCACGCGCTGCCCGGCGAGAAGGTCGTCGCACGCGTGACCGAGGGCGAGGAGGGCGCACGCTTCATCCGGGCCGACGCGGTGGAGATCCTGACGCCCTCCAAGGACCGCGTGGAGGCCCCCTGCCCCTACGCGGGCCCCGGCCGCTGCGGCGGCTGCGACTGGCAGCACGCGAAGCCGGGCGCGCAGCGCCGCCTCAAGGGCGAGGTCATCGCCGAACAGCTCAAGCGCCTGGCCGGGCTCACCCCCGAGGAGGCGGGCTGGGACGGCACGGTCATGCCCGCGGAGGGCGACAAGCTGCCGCCCGGCGAGGTCCCGTCCTGGCGCACGCGCGTCCAGTACGCGGTGGACGCCTCGACCGGCAAGGCGGGCCTGCGCCGGCACCGCTCGCACGAGGTCGAGCCGATCGAACACTGCATGATCGCGGCGGAGGGCGTCTCCGAACTCGGCATCGAACAGCGCGACTGGACGGGCATGGCGTCGGTCGAGGCGATCGCGGCGACGGGCTCCCAGGACCGCCAGGTGATCCTGGCCCCTCGCCCCGGCGCGCGCCTGCCCATCGTCGAACTGGACAAGCCGGTCTCGGTGATGCGCGTGGGCGAGAAGGACGGCGGGGTCCACCGGGTCCACGGCCGCCCCTTCGTCCGCGAGCGGGCCGACGGCCGCACGTACCGCGTCGGCAGCGGCGGCTTCTGGCAGGTCCACCCCAAGGCGGCCGAGACCCTCATGCTGGCCGTCATGCAGGGCCTCACCCCCCGCAAGGGCGAGTCGGCCCTCGACCTCTACTGCGGCGTCGGCCTCTTCGCGGGCGCGCTGGCCGATCGCGTCGGCGAGAAGGGCGCGGTGCTCGGCATCGAGTCCAGCAAGCGCGCGGTGGAGGACGCCCGCCACAACCTCGCCTCGTTCGACCGCGTCCGCATCGAACAGGGCAAGGTCGAATCGGTCCTCCCGCGCACGGGCATCACGGAGGTCGACCTCATCGTCCTGGACCCGCCGCGCGCGGGCGCCGGCAAACAGACGGTCCGCCAGCTGGCGGGGCTGGGGGCGCGGCGGATCGCTTATGTGGCTTGCGATCCGGCGGCGCTGGCACGGGATCTCGGGTACTTCCGGGAGGGCGGGTACCGGGTGCGGACTTTGCGGGCGTTTGATCTGTTTCCGATGACGCATCATGTGGAGTGTGTGGCGATTCTTGAGCCGGTGAAGCCGGGCGCGTGACCTGCGCCTCTTCTGGGATTTTGGGCAGGCCCGGGGCGCGCTCGCACGAGCCGACCTGGGGCCCTTGCCGGGGCGACGGAGTTGTCTCTGTCTCTTGGCCTGTCTGCGTCAGCTGTCGAGGAGTTCCGCTGAAAGCCGTCAGGGGCCGGAAGGGGAAGGGCATGCCGCTGCGGGGCGCGCCTGGGACACTCCGGCTATTGGACGGTCAAAAATCGCTTCGCTTCCGCCAGAGCGGCCCGTGCGCCGTCGAAGTCGGCCAGCCTTGCCGACAGCGTGGCCACGGCCAGTCGCTGGGGGAGCGCTGCCGAGAATTTGAGGCCACGCACTGCACGCTGGTCGACTTCGGGCAAGACCAATGCCGGACCCGCCTGTGATGTGTCCCGCACCGGACCGTTCTGTACGGCGTCCAGTGCAGCGCGCCACATGCCGGGGCTCAGGTCCTCCCGTAGGCGCAGGTAGAGATCTGTTGGCCGCTGGACGGGATCGGCGATGGACGACAGTGTCGCGCCCAGCGTCGCATTGGCCCGATAGCCCGCCCACGTCCACCAGCGGACGTCGTTTCCGCGCCGTGCGATCAGCGTCCCGCCGGGGTGGACGAGGTGCTGGGCGTCCTCGTCGCGCCACTCTTGAAGGCAGACCTCGGCTCGTCGGGTGAGTGAGACCTGAGGGTCGGCGCCCAGGAGGACGTCCCGCATGGCGCGCGTCAGCTCGTACGAGAGGCCGACGAGTGTGCCGCCGGACCACTTGGCGATCCCACCGCCGTCGACCGGTTCGACGAACACCCGCTTGCGCCCCCAGTCGATGAACGTCACCTCCCAGCTGCGGCCCGCCAGCAGCAGTCGTCGCGGGCCTGGACGTTCCTCCGTAAGTACGGACGGATCCATCCGGCCGATCTCGGCGCGACCGGACAGGACAGTGAATTGCGGTGGCGCGGTGAAAGACGCGGTCAGTTCGATGAAGTGGCGACGTCCAAAACGCCGTTCCGCTTCCAGGCCGATGAACAGCATGCCTTCGTCGGTGTCCAGGAAACCTTCCTCCGTCAGGTGACGCAGGACGGGAGCGGCGGAACGGTCGAAGGGGGCCAGACCGTTCCACTGCTCGGGCCACGTCTGATCGCCCAGCTTGTGCTCCTGGAGCGTGGCGGCGAGCAGTTGCTGTGCGACGAGGTGGCGCGGCGCGGGTGGTGCGACAACCGGTTCGACCCATCCGCGGCCCCATAGGAGCAGCAAGGCCGCAGCCTGCAGCAGAGTGTCCTTGCGGGTGGCCAGGAACAGGCAGTTGCGGGTGTGGCCCTCACGGCGACCCGTACGCCCGACACGCTGAAGGAACGAGGCGACTGTGCTGGGCGAGTCGATCTGGACGACTCGGTCGAGGTCGCCGACGTCGATGCCCAGTTCCAGGGTGGACGTGGCCACGATGACACAGTCACGAGCCTCGGCGAACGCCTTCTCGGACCGGGTGCGCTCGTCGGCCGAGAGGGAGGCGTGAGACAGGAAGACCGAGACGTCACGCGCCCGGAGCGCCGCACCCAGCTCCTCGACCTGCCGTCGCGACTCACAGAAGACCAGTCGCTTTTCGCCCCTGTGCAGTGCCGCGATGACCTTGGCGGCGTTGGACAGCGAGCCCACGTAGTCGAGTTCGATTTCGCCGGGTGGAGGCCCGGTCGTGTCGTCCACCGGTACCTGCGCGGACGCCGCGACCGAGGGGGCCGTGAGATCCGGGCCGATGACCCGCCCCACCCGCTGACCGGCACCGGATCCTTGCAGCCAGGTGAGCAGTTGGTGGGGATTTCCGACGGTTGCCGACAGCCCGATCCGCTGAATCGGATGCCCGGTGACCCGTTGGAGGCGTTCGAGGACCGCCAGAAGGTGCCATCCCCGGTCATCGCCCGCGAACGCGTGCACCTCGTCGACAACGACGGCCCGGACACCTCCGAGCAGGTGCGCGTGATCCGTCTTCACCCCGATCAGCATGGCTTCCAGCGACTCGGGCGTCGTCAGCAGGATGTCGGGCCTGTCGGTGCGGATGCGCTGGCGCTGTGACTCCTGCGTGTCCCCGTGCCACAGAGCCGCGCGCCGTCCGAGCCATTGCGCGTAACCGTCGACGCGTGTCACCAGGTTGTTGAGGAGTGCCTTGAGCGGGCAGAGGTAGAGAACCGAGGTGCCGGTCCAGCCCTGCGCTGACATGGCCGACAGGATCGGCAGGCAAGCTGCCTCGGTCTTGCCGCCGGCGGTGGGTGCGAGGAGCACGGTGTCTTCGCCGTCCATCACCGGATTGATCGCGGCCCGCTGCAGGGGCCGCAGGTCCGGCCAGCCGAGCGTGTTGACCACGTGGTGCAGGATGACGGGGTCGAGCCGGTCGACAGGGTCCGCGGCCGACGTCATCACAGCTCGAGGTCGACGTCGTCGGCCGACGGAGGCCCGGCCAGGTTCCGCTCCACGTCGGTGAGTTCACTGCCGCCTATCGTGAGCCGGTAGTGCTGCCGTGGGTCGAAGTCCGGGAACTGGTCGATGCGGTCGAGGACGTCGCCGACCAGCTTCTTGAGGAAGAGCCGGGGCGCGACTCCCACCTTGCCGCCCAGTGCCCCGCCCACCGCACGGGCGAGAGCAGCGACATACGCGTCGTCCGCCAGAGTTTTGATCCGGTCGGGCGAGTCCGCTCCGGACGCGTAGAGATCCCGGATGGTTGTCCCGAGGCCGGTCAGTGACTCCAGGGTGAAACCTGGCAGCCGCAGTTGGACTGCCCGAGGGTTGTCGAAGCGAGGATCGGTCGTGAAGTCGGTGGCGAGCCGTTGGGCGAGCGGCGGGAGCCGTTGGACACCCTGCTGGCCGTCGTAGAAGGCGGGGGTGCCGGTGATGACCAGGTAGAGGCCGGGGAATCGCCCCGAATGGACTTCGTCGATCAACTGACGCAGGGCGTTGAGTGCCTTGTCCCGTGCGTCCGAGCGCACTCTCTGGAGGGTTTCCACCTCGTCCAGTACGACGAAGAGTCCTCGGTGGCCGGAATCCCGCAGGACAGTGAGCAACCCCTGTACGAAGCCGAGTGCTCCGAAGTGGTCTAGGTCGCCGCGCACTCCCGCGGAACGGCGTGCCGCTGCCGCCACGTGGGGCTGGCCGCCGAGCCAGGCGAGGATGGCCGCTGCCGTCGCCTCGTCGCCCTTGGCGAGCGCGGTCCGGTAGCCGCGCAGCGCTGTCGCGAAGGACGGGGCGTGCCGGGACACCTCGGTCAGCCTGGCGGTCAGCAACTCCTCCACCGCGCCGCTCAGGTCGTCCTCGTCGGCGCCGGCCGCGAGAGCGTCCTCCTCCAGAGCATAGAACCAGGCGTCCGCCACGGGCCGCAGGGCACTTGGGGGGAAACTCGGGGTGGACAGCCGCTCGGTGAGGCGCCGGTAGACGGTCTCCAGCTTGTGCAGCGGAGTCTCCGTCTCCGAGATCTGGATCTCGGAGACGGCGAAGTTGCGCTGCTTGGCGCGCTCTCCGAGCCAGCGGGTGAAGAACGTCTTGCCGGACCCGTACTCACCTCGTACCGCCTTGAAGACCGAGGCACCCGAGACGACCGCGTCGAGTTCCGCGTCGAGCGCGGACTCGAAACGGCCGAGGCCGGTGGCGAGAAGATCCAGGCCGCTCTCGGGCACCGCGCCGCGCCGGAGCGCGTCGAGGGCGGTACGTCGCCGGGCAGCGGAGACAGGAGAAGAACGAGGGCCGATCACTCGCTCATTGTCCCATCCGCGCATGGTGAAGCACCGGGCTTCGGCCCTCCGCCGAGGTCATCTGCGGCGGAGGCTGCCGTAACCGAGGTTGGCCGTGAGGTAGGAGACGAATTCGCTGCTCTTCGCGGTCTTGTCGGCCCCCGACCGGTTCTCTCGCTGGAACTTCTCGAACTGCTCCTGCAGAGACGACCACAACGACTCGAGGCGGGCCGTGCTCGGGAAGACGCCCTCCCGGGCGGCATTGTCCAGGGCCTCCGGCTTGCTGAACACGCGGCCTATGAGGTCGACGGCACCGAGCATGGCGAGGTGGAAGTGGAGGTTCGTGTGCAGTGAGCGGGAGATGGGATCCGATGTCGACTGCAGGAACTCGTCCACCTGGCGTTGCGCCTTGGCCAGCCACAGGTAGACGGGGAGTTCCGTCTTCGCCGAGAAGACGCGCCTGTAGTCGGTGTCGGACTTCAACAGACTTGAGGGGCGGGCGCGGGCGTAGTCGGGCTGGCCAAGGGCCATGGCCATCACGGACTGTGCCAACAGGGGAATGCTGACGATACGGTCGGCCGGCTTCCCCTGGTTCCGGTAGAAGTTCTTGCGCCGGTCGTAGAACCAGTCGTGTTCCAGGAAATACGACTCGATCTGCCGTTGTATGTCGTCCGTGGCCCGGAGCGAGGCGACCGGCACGCTCGTCTGCCGGTTGGTGGCGCGGATGACGGAGTCCCTGGCGGCCTGGTCCACGGTGACGAGAATGCGCACCTGCACGAGCCTGTCGAAGACAGGGTCGGCCGGGTCGGACAAGTAGAGGTCGTACAGCGTCTCGTGGAGCGTGTACGACGTCTGAAGACCGTTGACGATCTGTACGTCGGAGAGGCTGAGCCGCTTTCCGACGGAGGTCGCCTGCGAGCACACGATGGTGATGCCGTTGTTGAGCCACCAGAACTCCGGCGCCTCGGGGTTCTGGAGGGAAGCCGTGATTTCCCGGTTCACCTCGACGTTTCCCTGATAGTCACGGACGTTCCAGTCGAAGATGTGGGACTTGATCGCCCCGCTCTCGTGGCTGAGGAAGTCCAGGTACTCGCCCAGGCCGACGAGTGCGATATGGCTTGTGCCGTGAGTGATGCTTTCCCTGTAGGGCAGTTCCAGGGTGTACGAGGGGAGTGTGCTGGCACGCTGCCAGAGTTCCGAGGGGCCGAGGAACTCGACCTCGCCGGTGGAGATGGCGAAGGCTTTGGTGAACTGCGCCTCCAGGATCTTGGCCTTTGCCTGAACCTTGGGGTGCACCTCGCTCGCTTCACCGCGCGTCACGTAGGAGAACTTGATGAGTACGGTCGGGTGGCGGGTGAGGAGCCGCGTCAACGCCGTTCTGAAGAGTCTGAAGCGGGCGAGGAGATCGGCGGTGTACAGCACCGCGACGGTGTTGTCGTCGACCTCCATGTTCAGCAGGTTCGCGCAGGTGGAAGCCACCTTGTCCAGCGCTGTTTCGGAGAAACCGGCGCTGGTCTTGGCCTGGATGAGCCAGAGGGTCAGCTGGCTTCCCTGCTCCACGTTCGAGACGGCGGAGTGCTGCTGAAAGATCTCGCTGTCCTCGTGGAGGAGCCGGCCGCCGAGGAAGACGTAGACCCCGTCGATGCCGCCGTCGTTGGCGCCTCCGATCACGCCGGCCTCGATCTCCTCCTCCGAGAGGTCGAAGCCGTGCAGCGCGTGTTCGCCGGCGAACCTCTCGAAGGCTGCGTCGAACGAGAGAGGGACGGAGCGAGTGGTGCGGCGCTCCTCGATCATTTGGTTGATCAACACGCGGTCGTTGGCGCTCATGGCTCCTGGCTCATCAGTGGTGGTGTGGCGGTGTGGGGCATTTCAGCCCAAGTCGAACTGCATGCGGAGCAAGGAGACATCGAGGCGAACGGTCCGCCCGTCCGGCAGCGTTTCCAGGACCTGCACGCCGTCATAATTGAGGAGTTGGCGCAGGGTCGCGGCAAACCCGTCTGCCCGGGTCACCGGGTAGGACACGCGCTGCGCCAGCGCGGACACCGGCAGCGTGCCCCCGGCATCGAGCAGAGCCCGAATCGCCCCTTCGACCTTGTCCATGGGCGGCTTGCGGGCGAGCAGGCCGATCTGCCCCTGGAACGCCTCCGAAGCGAAGAGGGCAGGGACGAGGACGTCGTCGTGACCGACGAAGGCGGTGGTTACCAGTGTCTCCGCGGCATCGGGTGCCGGGACCACCGCGACCTCGAACAATGAGTCGTGCGTACGCGCCACTTGGGCCTGCGCCTGTGCCTGGGCCTTCGTCGGCTTCTGTCGTGTCTGCCGCTTTGTCGTAGCCGTAGGGGCGGGCAGGGCGGTGAGGGGGACAGCGGAAGGAGCGGACTCCTCCAGCAGCCACCAGACCGGTCGCTGATCCGCCAGCTCCCGCCAGGCCGGGGGAGGGGCCGCGCCGAACGGAAGGAAGGCCAGCACAGGAATCGTGAACTCGGCGAGGGACGCCCCACCGTGGTATCCGGCCTTGCGCGCTGTGTACCGCGAGTCCGCGTCCCACAGCGCGACGATCGAGCCCCCGGGTTCCGGCGCGACGACCCGGGGGCCGTGCAGCGCGACCTCGGTCGCGCCCACCTCGCTGCCCGGAGCCCGGTGCCGGGCGGACAGCGGCGAGTCGGCATCGACCTTCACTCCGTGCCGGTCCACGACATGCCCGTGGTCGCTGGTGAGCACCACCGCCATCCCCTGCGAGGCGGCGATCCGCAGCAGATCCGTAAGGCCCGGTATGTGCCCGGCCTGCCAGGCGCCGTCACCCAGCTTCTGCTCCTTGGCGAGCCGGTCGTCGATCGCGTTGAGGACCACGGCCACATGCGTGCGGCCGTCCATGAGAGCTTCGGTGAGTGCGGCCCCGAATGTGTCTCCCGCGCTGTCGGCTCGCAGGTCGTCCTTGTGGAAGACGGCCGCCTGCGCACCGTTCCAGAGCGGAAGGGCGGGAAAGAGCTGGGCCTCGTCCTTCTGCGTTCCCTGCGTCAGTCTGCCCGCGAACAGCGAAGTACGGGATACGGAGGTGAGAGTGGGAAGAGCCGCCGCCATGGCGCGTCGCAGCGGAGCGCCCTCAGCGGCCACTGGATCGAACTCGGCCCAGGTGGCGCGCAGCTCCTCGCCCAGTTCGGTGGCGATGGCCGCGCTCATCCCGTCCAGGACGATCAGCAGCACGCGCCGGCCGGGTGCACCGCGGACCACGGGCTTCACCACCCGGTCCAGGAACGTCTCCACCGTCAGCATTCCTCCGGGATCGGTGCCGGCCGCGGTCCAGGTCGCCAGGACGGATGTGAAACCACGGTCGATCGCGTGGCGCCGCTCGCGCACGCGCACGGTCAGTGCGTCGTACGCGGTTCTCAGCCGGTCGTCGGAGTCGCCTCCGGCCTCGATGTGCTCAAGGGCGCGATCCACCCAAGCGGTCTCTTTGAGGTGCCGCTGGACGGCTCCTCCCACGTGGGACGCTTCGGTCTGCGGCTCGGTGGCCAGCCATCGGACGAGCCGCTGGGCCATCCGGGCCCGTTCGATGCGTGATCGAACCTCCGGCCCGTGTGCAAGCTGGTGTCTGCTCAAGGAACGCACGGCGGCATCGAGCGGTCCCGGCACACCGGCCGTCAGAGCCTCTCCGACGGCTGTGAATCTGGCGTCCAGGCCTGCCGACAGGAGGGGGCTGGTCCTGGCGGCGGCTTCCGCGCCGAACTGACGCACCAGTACCGACGCTCGCTCCAGCACCGTGTCGCTGCTCCTGCGGGCCTCGCGGGCTGTTTCCGGTCCTGCCGCACGGTCCCTGGCGGCTGCGGCGAGCATTGTGCCCACGTAATCCTCCGAGGCCCGGCCGAAGGCGGTCGCCATGGCGTCCAGCTGCTCCCCCTGGGCCGAAGGGCGCTCTCCGAACCAGCGCTCCGCGCGACCGCGCGCCGTGTAGACGGCAGCATCCGGTTCGCCATGGCACCACAGTGCGGCGCAGACGAGGCCGAAGGCCACCGCGTCGGGACCGTGCTCGGCCTCGACGAGGTCCAGAAGTGCCCGCCCCGCGAGTCCGGCCCGGTCGTCCTCGCCCAGGAACTGCGCCAGGCCGCCGCGCTCGGGGCCGCGGAGCGCCAGGAACTGCTCCGGACGCCCCGGAAGCAGGGACCAGCCCAACAGCGCGTGGGTGTCCAGGCGGTCCGCGGACGTGGTGTGGTCCTGCCGTGCGGCCTCGTCCTCGTAACTGCCCAGCCTCAGGCGGCGCAGCGCCAGCGCGGACAAGGCTGTGCCGCGCGACAGGATGCCGCCTCCCAGCCGGGGCCAGCCACCCCTTGGTGGCGCCGCGTCGAGGAGGGCCTCCGCAGCCCACTTGTCGTCCCTGAGGCGCTGGTCGACCTGACGCGCTCCGAAGGCGTCCCGCACCACGTCCCAGCTGTCCACCGTGTCGATGCGCTTCTTGTGGGCGCGGGCCAGGATGGCGGGGTCGAGCTCGTTCTGTTCACGGTCGGTCAGGACTACGAGCAGGGCGGGGCCGGACGCCGTGTCCGGCAGATGGTCGAGCAGCAGTTCGTGCACGGCGAGCGGGGAGGGGGCCGCCACGATCCGTGCCGAAAGGCCGTCGTCCCAGACGTGCTCGGCGGGCCCCTCCCACTGTGGTGCGGAGCGGAGCAGCACCGCTCGTCGCTGGCCCCGGCCCGCCAGGGCGTCTGCGAGAGAAGTCTGGGTCGTCAGGTACTGGGCGATCGTCGCGAGGTTCAGCCGCACGGCCACCCTGCTGGGCGCAGACGTGCTCATCCCTCGACGGCCTTCCAAGTGATCTCGACCTCAATGCCCGGTTCGCGTGCGGCCAACTCGGCTATCTCGGCCTGAAGTTCAGCCACCGCCCTGGAGGCGGTCGTCCGTCCGCCCCCGGAACGCTTCACCCGTTCCGGAGCGGACGTGCCGGTGCCCGATCGCTGCGTGGGGATCGGCGGATGACTCGTGCGCGTGTCGAGGCGTACGTCACCGGGGCTCGGTTCCCGGGGAGCGGGCACCGGAGCCGTCGTCGTCCGGTTGCGCTTCACCAGCGCGAGGACCTCGCGCTGCGTCCTGGCCAGGGCCTCCTTCAGGTTGTTGGTCCGCTGGTCGCTCTGCGCGGCGTTCCGCAGGGACTCAAGGAGCGCCTCACCCTCCGGACCTTCCGAGGTGGCCAGGTCGAGGGTGGTCCAGGAGGCCGAGTCCAGCGCCTGCGCCACCCCACGGGCCTGCGTGATGGAGGTCCCGAACCGGTCAGCACCCACCGAACCGAAGTCGAAGGCAGCCAGGGCCTCGACGGTCTTCCGCGCGCCGGACGCACCCTGACCGGCCGAACGCGTCAGCTCCAGGAGCAGTTCGATGGCCCGCCGCGCGAGGGCGAGGCGCCCGCCCTCGGCGGTCTCGTCGAGCTGGAGAAAACCGGCGTGCCGCTCCAGCTGGGTCACCAGCTCGCGAGCAGCCTCAAGGTGGGCGCCTGCCTGCTGGGCGATCTGCCGGGCGAGCTGGTTGACCATGCGCCCGCGTCGCAGCGTGGGGGCAGGATCGCCGAAGACCGTGGAGAAACGCTCGCGAGCGGCAGACCAGTCCTCCTCGGACGGCAGCGGCTGGCTGCGCAGCGCGTCATGGTCCTTGATCTCGTGCAGTTGGGGCGCAGGGTCGAGCGGCGTGCCCGCGCGGACCCACACCCGGTCGTCCATCTCGGCGAACGAGGCCACGACGAGGCGGGCGAGGAAGGCCGGCAGACCGCGCGGTGTCGGCCGGTCCGTCCAGTCGGTGAGGGTGATCAGGCTGAGGTCTCCGGTCACGCCCTGCCCCCTGGCGAGCTGCCGGAAGTGATCGGCCCAGTACTCCGACACCTCGAAGTACGCCTCTTTCTGCTGCCCGAGGCGCAGCGGAGCAGCTACGCGGCGCATCAGGCTCCGGTCGGGGGCGGGGACTTCGACGCGCCCGTCGCGGGCCTCGGCGGCGGCTTGTACGTGCGTGAAGACCTTCTTGGCGTCGGCAGGCTTGACGACGGTGCCGGTGCCTTCGGGATCGAGGTCCGGGTGGCCCGGGTACTGGCTCGCGAGCAGCTTGCCGGCGATGTGCCGGATGCCGTCCCGCAGCGACTGGCCGAAGGACAGCGTCAGTCCTTCGACCTCGCGGAGCGACTGCAGATGGTCGGCGAAGCCGAGTTCCACATCGGTGGCCTTCTTGTCGGCGAGGCCGTATGCCTGCTTGAAGGCCGCCTTGACGTTCTTGAGCAGCGATTCCCGCTGGGTCTCCAGGAGTCCCTTCGCGCGGGCGCGGTTGTCGGGGCTCAGGTGGCTCGCGTACTGGCCGTCGAATCGCTGGCTGTCGGACAGGGCCTTGTCGATGACGACGAGGCGGCGGAAGTCGGCGTACCGCTGGCTGGAGAGGTGGGTGGGCAGCCAGGCGACGCTGCGGGACGGCTCACCCTGGCGCTCACGCAGCCGCTGCATCCGGATGGCGTCCTCGCGCGGGCCCCACTCGCTCTCGTCGAAGGGCAGGTCGATCACGAGCCGCCAGTGCCCGTCCTGCTGAGGCATGAGGTCGTGGTCCGGCAGCTCGTCCACGTCGGCGACATTGCCGAACACCACCTCGACACTGCGCTCCGTGCCGCGCCACGCGAAGCGCAGCTCATTGATCAACTGATCCTGATCTACGCAGAGTTCCTCGACGAGGAGTCGCTTGGCGAGGGCCTCGCGGTTGCCGGGGTTGTCGTTGACGTTGGCGTTGGCGATCACTGAGTCGACATCGACGCCGGACAGTTCGAGCCGCACACCCGGGTTGGCCTCGGTGCCGGTCTCCTTGATCTCGGGGAAGCGGCCCGCCCACTCGGCCACCTTGTTCTTGAGGATGCCGTACTCGCGACCGGGGATCGGGGCGGCCACCGAGCCGTAGTTGAGCGCGGAGAGGCGGCGGATGGTCAGATCGGACAGGGCCGGGACGCTCGGGGCGAGCGCCGAGAGCAGCAGCGTACCGATGATGCGATTGTCGCCGATGAACTGCTTGATACGGGTGAGCAGGTCCGGGGCGGTGATGCTGTCGGGACGATTGGCGTACTGCTCGATGTCCTCCTCCGACACGTTGTGCGTGAGGAGGAGGTAGGGCCGCAGCTTCGTCCGGTACAGCTTGTCGGCTGCCTCGAAGACCACTTTCAGGCTGTCGGTGAACGGCTTGTCGCCGCCCGCTGTGATCAGCGGATACAGGTCGCCGACCGGAATCAGGTCGCCGAGCCGTAACTCGGCGCGGTGCTCGGCGAGCAACTGTCCCATGAGCTTCATGCCGGTCCGGTTGCGCTGGAGCGCGGACGAGACGTGCACGAGGGTGTCCATGAAGGCGGGCGAGAAGGGGTACGTCAGCCGGAAGCTCTCCTCGTCCGCGCCAACGCCGTCGGCGCCGCGGTCGGAGCCCAGGAGCGTGTCCCACACCTCCTGGCGGATCCTGCGGGTCTTCTCGAACTCCGCGTTCACGAGGGCGGCGGCTTCGTCGTTCCTGGGCCTGAGCAGCCGCGCGTGCGCGACCTGCGGAAGGTTGCGGTCCTCAAGCGTGATCTTGTCGAACCGCCCCGAGGCAAGGTTGAGCGTGTCCTGGATGGAGGCCTCGGCCGCCCCCGACACTTCCTCGCCGACCAGCTCGCGAAGGTCGCGCTGGCGGGCGATGAACGAGATCACCGGAACGGCACGGCGGGCGTCGCCGCCCTCCACGAAGTTGGTGATCTTTCCGGCTTCCCGGGCCACGAACTTCTGGTCGTGGATGAGGGTCGCGAGCCACAGGATCAGCTCGTCCATGAAGAGGATCAGCCCGTCGTAACCGAGCGCCTTGGCGTGCTCGGCGATCACGGAAAGGCCGGCGTCGAGCGAGACGAACCCGTGCTCGTCCTCAGCGGCGTTCTTCGCGAAGCCGGGCAGCAGGTGCGTACTCGCGTCCTGGACAAGGCGTGCCCGCAGCTCGGCGGGTGTCGACGGGCTGACCAGGTTGAGAGCCTGGCCGCCCTCGTGGATCTCCTCGGCGGCGAGGGCGGTGTCGAGCAACTGAGGTGTCCAGCCGAACGCCTCGCCCCACTCGTCCTCTTCCTCCGCGCTGCCGTCGCCGCCGTCCGCCGAGGTGAGGCCGCCGATCACCGCCTGGTCACCCATGCGGGACCGCGTCGCGCGGATGTCCTCGAAAAGGGCGTCCGTCCGGTACACCTGCGGCGTCGGAGCCTCGGGGTGCAGCTTCTTGACGTGGCTCACGTATCCACCGAGGATCCGCTGCTCCAGGGCCTTGGCCCCGAGCATGTGGTACGGCACGAGCAGGAATCGCTTTCCCTCCGTGCCGAGCCACTCGTGCTTGGTGAGAACCGGGTCCAGGTCGGTTCGGGCGCGTGCCGCAGGGGACCCGCTGAGCAGTGCGTGGAGCACCGCCATGAAGTGTGACTTACCGGAACCGAACGACCCATGGAGGTAGGCCGCCTTCGACGTGTGTCCGTCGAGAGCGGCCCGGATAAGACCGAGTGCCTCGTCGAAGTTCTCCAGCAGCCGCTCCGTGACCACGTAATCCCGGAGGGCGCGCTCGGAGCCCTCCGGGGCCGTCGCCTCCGAGAGCTGGAGGACGAAGTCTGACGTGGATATGGACTCCTTGATGTCTATGACATCCCGGAGTAAGAGCGGCTGTTGGGCCATGGACGATCACTCTCCGACGGGCGGTTGCGGGTTCATCTGATCGTATGACTTGCAACGGTCATCGGATGACCTCTTTCCGCATATGCCCGACTACACGAGGACGTTTGCCTCCGCCCCGGACGTCGAACTCACGAGTGAGCGCAGCTTGTCGCGTGTCTCCGAGTCCGTCGAGTAGATGACCGTGCCGACCATGCCCCGCGTCAGTAGCACCTTGTAGGTGTTGCGGATCAACCGGTTGATCTCGCTCTCCGGCGTCGTCTTCGTGAAGATCGGATCCTTGGACGCAGACCGGTCCACGACCCAATGGTCCGTACGCCAGACCAGATCCGGGCCGATGATCACCCCCGACCAGTCGTACTCGAAGCCCTGAGCGGTGTATACGCAACCGACCTGACCGAATCCGTCCGGGTCGGTGGCCCACAGAGGCGAGGGCGGCGCTCCGAGGACGGACCGCTCTCCGTACACGTTCCAGGGCCGCGCCCACTGTCCGATGACGACATCGGCGGGCAGCTCGGTCATGCCCGGGGTGATCTTGGTGGTCCACTTCCAGCAGTAGCCGGCGGATATTCGCGCGCTGTAGCCGTCCGCGCGGCGGGCGACGAGGAAGTCCTCCAGCTCCTGCGGACTTTCGGCGGTCCGCAGCTGCAGCTTGCCGTCCGGCTCCCAGGGGTGCGGCGTGCCGCCTTCGAGGCCGAGCAGGTCGATGACCCACTTCTCGTACGCGTCACTGCCGCCGCACCGGAACTGCCCGTCCAGCTCCACGACTGTGCACTCCAGCCCCTGCGCGGCGGCGGCCTGCTGGATCGCCGCCTTGGTGCCCATCTCCCCGGGCCGCACCACTTGGTGCTGGTCGAGCAGGAACACCGGCACCCGGGCGGCGTCGATCAACTCCGCGACCTGCGGTCGACCCGTGCGCAGTTCCGCCCTGGTGTAGCGATTGGCGGAGGTCTTGCGCAGCCGGTGAGCCTCGTCGCAGATCAGTACGTCGAGATCGTTCGGCTCGGCGTCCATGAAGCTGTTGAAGTACATGAACAGCTTCTGCACGGCGGGCTTCCGTGCCCCGGCGACCTTGCGCATGGTCTTGGTGAACGACGCGGAACCGGTGGCGTGCAGAGCGGTCACCCCGCGCCGGTACAGCTCGCCGAGGATCGACAGGGCGACGACACTCTTGCCGGAGCCGGGACCGCCGGTCACCACGACGACCTGCTTGTGGTTGGACCGCTTGGCCTTGCGGACGGCGGACATCACCTTCTCGTACGCGACCCGCTGCTCGGCGATGAGCACGAACTGCTCTCGGTCGCGGATCTCCGCCGCCGCGAGGGCCATCAGCTGCTTCGACGGCCGGATCTTGCCGTCCAGCAGGAGATCTGCGGCCTGTGCGCCCGGCTTCGGGGCGAGCCGTGAGCGCAGAAAGTCCAGGAAGGCGCCGCGCTGCTCGCCGGTGTACAGGCGCCCGTGCTGATCCTCGTCCACGCCCCGCAGGCCCGCGATGCGGGATTCAGCGGCGTTGTGCAGGAACGCGACCCCGGCCAGTGACTCCGGCATCCGCTCAAGCGCACCGTTGAACGACAGCAGGTACTCGCAGTAACCCCGGACCTGCTCGATCGGGTTGAGAACGGCTTCCGGATACGCGTCGATCCGGCATAGCAGCGGCTCGTCCTCCTCGGGGTGGGCCGCGCTCCACTGCTTCAGTTCGACGAGGACGTAGGACGGTTCACCCGTCGTGGGGTGTACGCCCGCTAGTACGGCGTCCGCGCGCTTGCTGGTGAGGGGCAGGCTGTACTCGATGAGCACTTCGACGTCGTCGAGCCCGGCCTCGATGAGGGCGTGCACGAGAGCCGGAAGGCTGCGTTCCCAGGACCTGACTTCCGACTGCGCGGCGTTCCGGCCGTGCAGGTGACGGAAGTTCTCGGACAGATACAGCGCCAGCGACCCTTCGAGGATGCGGGCGGCCACGGACGCCGCGGACTCGCGGAACAGCAAGGAAATGCCCCCAGGCAGCACGAAGAAGACTCGTGCGGGTGGGGGCATGTCCTTCGTGGTCCGCCGTGCGCTCTCGCGAGGCGGTCAGGAAGCCCGTCGGGCCGCTGAGATTGGTCCTGACCATCCTAGGTGAGGCTGTTGATCACGGGGAGGGGTTGCCTGGTGCGAGGTCGGCCATGAGAGCGGTGCTCTCATCTGGGCTGCCTGCTCCGTGCGTTCACCTCGGCGAGGAGGGCACTCAGCAGCTCATCCTGCGTGAGGATGCGGAGGTGGCCGGGGGCGGCGTCCCATTCGCGACCTCCGGAGAGTGGACGCAGTTGGACGCACGGGCCCTCGTGCCCCATGACCCGTCCGACGCGGTCGCGGGAGCTGTCGTGGACGGCTTCGCCAACCGCGGGGATGCCGTCGACGCTCTCCGTCACCCGGAGAGCCCCTTCGTGATCACGTCCGCGAGCATCAGGGCGATGGGGGCCGAGCACACGCCCAAGTGGACGAGGGCGTAATGGGCTTCGGCCTTGCTGTCGTCCGCCCAGGGCGTGCGGATGTCCATCGCGGGGAGCTGGATGCCGACCTGGGAGAGGGCGGCGGCGAGGGCGTCGCGGGCTTCCAGGGCTTCCTCGATTTTGGGGGTGGGGGAGCATGGAGGGGCTGGGGGGTGTGAGGGGCGTGGGAGGTGGGGTCCATTTGGGTCCTCGTAGGTGCGGCTGCTGGGCAGTGGGGGTTGTGGGTGCGGTTCGCTGATTTCATGACCGGTCTACGCTGGGTGAATTACGCTGAGTAGCCCGGCCGTTACGAGGATGCGCCGGGATGTGGGCGACCGGGTTGTGGACGGGGTGGTGGTTCCCCGTCGCGCGGAGGTGGTTCCACAGGTTCCACGTCGGTCTCGCGAACGCCCCGGAAGGAGCGGTATGTCGCAACGACGCGTCATCACCGGTCGCAGTCAGGAACCCCGTCAGCGATTCGCCGAGGAATTGCGGACTTTGCGGGCCGCGAGCGGGCTGAGCCTGCGGGCGCTGGGTGAACGGCTGTGCTGGGACTGGTCGCTGTTCGGCAAGATGGAGAAGGGCGAGACGCTCGGCAGCCCGGAGGTCGTCCAGGCCCTCGACACGCACTACGGGACGCCGGGCCTGCTGCTGGCACTGTGGGAGCTGGCGGCCGGGGACCATACGCAGTTCCGCGAGCGGTACCGGCGGTACATGGCGCTGGAGGCGGAGGCGGGGAGTTTGTGGCACTTCGCGGTGAGCGTGCTGCCGGGGTTGTTGCAGACGCCGGGGTACGCACGGGAGGTGCTTGCGGCGGGCGGGCTCAAGGGGAAGGAGCTTGAGCAGCAGGTGGAGGCCCGGATGGGGCGGCGGGAGTTGCTGGCGGGGGAGGATGCGCCGCCGTTCCGCACCATCCTGTCGGAGGCGGTGCTGCGGACGCCGTTGCGGGATGTGGGGGAGTGGCGGGGGCAGTTGGAGTACCTGGGGGAAGTGGCGGAGCGTCCCAACGTGACGGTCCATGTGCTTCTGCAGAGTGCAGGTTTACACGGTCTCGTGAGCGCCGACATGTGGTACCTGCTCCTTCCGGATGGCAGGACCGTCGCGTATACCGAGAATGGATACCGGGGCGAACTCATCGAGGATGCAGGCCCGGTCGTGCGTTTGCAGAAGACGTACGATGCGGTGCGCGACATGGCGCTCAGCCCGGCTGAGTCGCGCAAGTTCATCCTGCGGATTCTGGAGGAAGCAAAGTGCGATCCATCGACCTGACTGCCGCCTCCTGGCGCAAGAGCAGCTACAGCAACCAGGACGGTGGAGCTTGTGTCGAGGTCTCCGACGACTTTGCCGCTGCCGTCCCGGTACGGGACAGCAAGGTTTCGCACGGTCCGGTCCTCGTGTTCCCCGCTACTGGTTGGTCCTCCTTCGTTTCGGCGATCAAGGGTGGGCAGTTGAGCGACTGACCAGGCAAGGCAACGACCCCGCGATCTGTTCTGATCGCGGGGTCGTTGGCGTAGCCGGCGGGCTACTTCTTCGTGGTACGTCGCCCTCTGGCCGCGGCGGCCGGGCGCCAGGCACGCAGGTCATCGTCGGTGAGGCCGTGCTTCCCCTGCTCCATCTGCCGGTCGCCTTCGAAGAACTTGGCGGGCGTCGGAGAGAAGAGCGGATCGGGCTCGTTGTGCCACTGGGTCAGCCACGGCTGGAGTTCGAGCATCCCGGCCAGTAGGGGGGTGACTTCTTCGGTGGTCAGGCCCTCGTGGGTGGCGATGTACGTGTCGAGGGCGATCGCCTGCTCACGGTGGTCCCAGCCTGCCCAGCCGTACAGGTCGGGGGTGGCCACGTTGGCTCGCGCGTACGAGATGAACCGCTCCTTGGGCACATCCAGTTTGCCGCGTGCGCGCCAGTAGGAGGGGCGGAGGAAGTCGGCCGAGGTGTACTTGGGCGGTACGGGGATTCTGTCCCGGATCTTCCGCTTGGCCGGCTCATCGGGAGCGGCGTCCTCCTGCCGCTGGAGATCCCAGACGTGTTCCCAGTCCGCGCGCTTCTTGAGGGCGGTGGGTTTGTAGCGCAGGGCGGCGAGGAAGGGCACGTGCTCGTCCGTCATCAACTCGGCGATGACGGTGGGCAGTTCTTTGCGGGGAGCGTAGATCTTGGCGACGGAGACGAAGTCTTCGTCACGGGAGAGGTTGTCGGTGAGGCGGGAGAGGGTGACGAGGGCGGGCATCCCGTTCTCGTCGAACCAGTGCGCACGGTCCTCGATCCGGTCGAGCAGCCAGCTCCGCAACGCCTTCTCTTGGAGCGAGTCCCAACCTTCCGTAGCCCAGCGCCGCTTGTACTCAGGCCGTTCGACCATTCCGATGGCGCGGGACGACTCGATGGCGTCGATCCGCTTCTGGACGACCTCGCGGTAGGCGGCGGGCCAGTGGGCGGGGATCTCGGTGATTGGCGTGGATCCGTGCCGCTTGAACCACTCGTCACTAGCCTCTCCTGCGGCGACGCGCCGGGCGAGGAGGATCTCGAAGGCCCGTTCTCCTAGGGCCAGATCGGGAATAGATCTGAATTCAAGGTCCACACAGACACGCAGGTCTTTGGAGTGCAAGTTGTAGAGCGAGTAGACCTGCCAGTCCAACTCCTCCTGCAGAGCGATCATCTTGGCTCGCACCGTGCGCCAAGCATCGCTGGCCTCATGCAACATGACGGGCGTCGGAACTTTACCGGATATTATCTCGGATGGAAACGTTGAACGGAACCGCTGAGCAAGATCATCCAGGGAGCTAGCCAAGAAATCCGGGAGCACCGATGGGACCGGTAGGCGTTCGATATTTGTTCCGTTGAACTGGTAGAACCGTTCCCATTCTTGCGACTTGAATCCTTCGTTAACTCCCTGACCACCCTTGTTGTGACAGTTGAGTTTCATCCATAAACATGCGGTAGAGCTATTCAGGATGCCGAGTAATGATGCATAGTCCCGCCTGTTTGCCTGCGCTCCAAGCTTAATCATAGGGGCAGTTTGATTGCATAAGACCCTTTCGTTAGCGAGCATGAATCTGTTGTGGGTTGCAACTTCGGCAAAAGAGATGAATGTCGGTGTGGCTAATTTGGCCCTGTAAAGCTCGCGGTACTCAAACCATTTTAGCTGGGGGATCTTTTCGATCTCTACACCGAAGCGCTTGCGCTTCTGAAGGGAGCGCCTGTAGGGCCAAAGTCGCTTAATCGTTGGGGTGGCGGCTTCGTCATCCAAGACTGAGAGCTGCGGTGAATAGGGCCATATGGTCACATTCTGTGTGTTCGCCGTATAGTTTTCGATCATGCCACCTGTGATGATCGGAATCGCTTCCCCGACGGAGAATCGCCGAGCCGCCCCATGGCTCGGAAGGAGGAAGACGCTGTCGTCACCGCTGATACCACCTGCTCCGATACCCATAGCGACTGAGTGCTTGAGCGTTTTACTGCTGAAACGTTCAAAGGATTCCAACATTTCCAGCCCGCCGTCGGTGAGTACCCAGGGATGGGTTGAAAATTCAGTGCGGTTAAAATCTCCTGAAGAAGTCCATTTGCTCATGGAGCCGGGTTGGTCGATCTGCTCCGTGATCGAATTCCAAACTAGTCCGTCTTCCGGGCGCTGAGGTGTCGATGGCTCACCTTGTATGCTTCGGACGACTCGAATCGACGGGGAACGTTTGCTGCCGGAGCGACGTCGTCCGATCAAGATAACGGTGGGTGTTCCATGGCCAGGTATGTAAGCGCCGGACGTGTCGATCACTTCCGTCAGTTCGGTGTAGTCTCGAAAATATCCCTCAATTAACTTTGTGCCGAATTCTCGTTTCATGAAAGAGTTGGATGTGATTTGCCCTACCATCCCGTACCCTCGGCCGTCCCCCCCGCCTTGTCTGGCGAGCTGAAAGAACCGCTGGGCGAAAGGTACCGAGAGGGCGTATTCTCGAGCGCAGCTCTCGTAGAGGACCCGGTAAATCTGGTTGAGGCTCTTATCCTTTACCGTGATGTAGGGGGGGTTACCTACCACGAGATGATATCGGCCCGCTTTTAGAATTTCTGGGTGCTCGTGCACGTCCTCCGATGCGTATCTGAAGTCCGCAACATGATCATCGCTGTCGCCGAGATCCGTCGACTCATAGAACAGGGCCTCTTGCCTATGCTTGATCAATGAGTCCCCAGTAGCCAAGTGCATTGGCCACTCGTAGCTGTTGGCTTCGGCTAGTGTTCGCACCCCACTGGCCGACATAGCCGCCACCAACAACCGGAACCGAGCAATAGCCACCGCGAACGGGTTCAAGTCCACCCCGTGTACGGAGTCCAGCGCCTCCCGCACCCGCTCATGCACGTCCTTGCCCGGACGGCCGTCCGCCCACAGCCGCACCAACCGCCGGAACGCCCCCAGCACGAAGTGCCCCGACCCACACGTGGGGTCGATCATCTTCAAGCCCTCGTAGCCGAACTCCCGCACCGCGGGATTCATCGTCCGGTCAAGGATGAACTCCTCCACGAACTCCGGCGTCTGGAGCAGCGCGTACGTCTTCCGGGCAGCCTCGCTCAGATCCTGATACAAGTCACCCAAGAACCGCGTGTCCCAGCCCCGCGTCCCGTCCCCGTCCTCTTCCAGCGGATCCGTGAAGTCATGGACGAGGTAACCCTCTTCATCCCGCCCTCGCCAGAAGTCCACCAAATCCCGCGCAGCGTCATGCGACAGCGGAATCTGGAACAGCGGATTGTGCCGCCGGTCGAACAGCAGCCGCCCCGCCTGCCCCGCCCCCAGCTCCTCGAACGCCCGCTCAAGCCAGCCCCGATACGTCGGGTCTTCCGACTTCGCGACGTAATCCTCGAAGCGAGCCAGCGCCAAGTCCCGCCGATCCGGCTCCGGAGCCGTCAGGTACGGCTCCGGTATCAGCCTATTGTCCTCGCAGAACCGGACGAAGACCGTGCCCAGTACCCACGCCACCGCGACCTGGGTTATTCGCTCGTCCAGCCAGGAGTTCCAAGTAGCGCCCGTGCGGCCCAGCTTGCGTGCCCGCTCGTACTCAACGCGTAACGTCTCCCCCTGCGCAACTACCTTGACCTGCTTGCCAAGGTCGGCCTCGACTAACTTGACCTGCTGCTTAAGGTCATTCAACAGCCCCTTGCGGTCGATCACTTGCCGCACCCCTCATCGCGTTCACGTCCACTGCGCCCACATCCCCCGTCGTCCCGGACAGGTAGTCTTTCTTCACCCACGAGTCCGGAAGATCGATCCACTCGCCCAGGCCGGCCTGGTACGCCACCGCCTTATGCCCCAACTTCGGCTCACGCGACGGGTCCGCCTGCGGTACCAGCAACCACAACCCCCGCCCGCCCTGCCGAGCCGCCTCCGCGAGTCGGTCGAGGACGCCCATGCCGTCGTACCGGGCGAAAACAGCGGCCTCGGTCAGCAGCACCGGGCCCGAACCGGCGAGCCCCGGCGCCAACAGTTCGCGTACCCGCGGCTCCACCGAGCCCCATGCGGTCCGCGCGTACTCGCTGAACTTCAGCGCACCCCGCGAGCCGGGCTCTGCCACGTCCGCCTTCAGCAGCGTCTCCCACGTCGGCTTCGTGCCCGGCGGGACAAGCGCGTGCATCGAGGAGAGGAAGAGTTCGGTCATGGACACCGCCTGTGCGCCGATGCGCTGCCCCGCCAGCCTCCGGACCGCCTCGACCGTACGGGCGTGGTGCACGGTCAGAACCCGGTAGCCGTCCCGCCGGGCCGAGGCGAGGAGGCGCTCGTCAGCGCGGACGCCGCTCGCGACGAGCGGGTCGTCGGAGTAGCGCGTCACCGCGCCGGCCTCCGTCGACTGCCGCCATTCAGCGGCCGTCAGGTAGGTCGAGGCACTGTCCATCCGCGTCGGCAGATAGCGGAGCGTCTTCGTGTCCTCGCGTGTTGAGAGGGTCAGGTCGAAGCCTGCCTCGCGCAGCGCCTTGGTCAGCGGGCCGCCGGTCGGCAGTTCGTGCGTGCTCGCGCCCCGGGCGTCCCTGATGACCAGCTCCGGGAAGCGGGCTCGGACCCGATCATGGACATCCTCGCCCGTCAGACCGGGCTGCCGCTCTTCCGGTACGCCCGGGATCAGCCGCACCAGACCGGCCTGGGTGAGGCGCAGGGCCCGTACCAAGGGCAGGTCACGCGGGTAGATCTCCAGGCGGGGAGTGGCTGCCGCATTCACGGACGCGGCGGCGGCCAGTACGACCAGTCGCCGTTCGTCCCAGTCCACGACACCGGGCGGCGGGGTCAGCGCACCCAGCTCGCTCAGGACCGTCGTGGCCGTCGGCAAGGTGTCCAGACGGGTCAGGCGGTCGGCCGTCCTGCCCAGGCGGGTGGCGTAGTCGAGGAGTCCCGGAGCCGTCGGGGTGTCCGGGGCGTCGCCCTCACGCACGTCCAGCGCGAGCAGACCCGCCGCCAGTACATCCTCCGTCGCCCTGCGGTTGGGCTGGTGCTGAAACTCGGCTTCCTCCGGTTGGAGTTGCTCCACCTCCACGACGGCCCGTACAGCGGCCAGCGCCAGGGCGCGCCGCTGCTCGCGTCCCGGCAGCTGCGTACCGCGTCGAACGGCGAGGGCATCGGCGATCTCCACGGCGGGGGCGACCCGGCCGAGGCCCACCAGCAGGCCGACGATCTCGTCCCGCAGCGCCCGGACCGCAGGGTGCTTCTTCCAGCGCTTGCGCTCCTCCTTCAGCATCTGCGGGATGCGCCCGGCGGACAGGCCCAGCGCTTCGGCGACATCCTTCTGCTTGGGCCAGACGCCGATGCCGGGCAGTTCTCCGCGCTCGTCGGGAAGGCGCAGCAGCAGCCTCACCATCTCGACCTTGTTGCTGTTGGAGCGGTTGTTGTTCAGCTCAGGCACGAAGAGGGTGGCGAGGGTGTCCAGGCTCACCGAGCGCAGGACGGTCTCCGTCAGGCGCGCCGCTCCCTCGTCCGTGGCCAGGGCTCCGGCCACCGCCGACTCGGTGGCGGTGAGCTGAGCGAGTTCCTCCTTCGCCTCCGCACGGCCCTTCGGCGTGAGGGGCGAGAGCGAGGCCTCGCGCAGCAGCTTCCCCCACTGGCGCTGGCGGCGCTGTACCTCGGTGCGGGTCTTGGTGCCGAGGCCCGGCGCGTTGAGGAGCTTGCTGCGGCTGTAGTCGAGGAGGCCGCCGACGGTCGTGATGTCGAGGCCGTAGAGGAAGGACTCCGCGGCCGGGGTGAGACCGGCCGCAGAGAGGTGAGTGTCGCGGGTGACCGCCGCAGCCAGACGCTCACGCTGCTCGTCTGCTGTGAGCGGCTCGGCATCCGCGATCGCCGTAGAGCGCGCACCAGGCACGGTCATCTGAGGTGCGGGGTCCGGGTGGCGGGAACGGTGGCTTGACGGCACCGTCTGCGAAGCGTCCAGGAAGATCTTCCGCCAGGCGTCCCGCATCGGCTTCAGCTCGGCGAAGCGCTTCGTCGCGTCCCGGTGGAGGGCCTTTCGGAAGAAGGCGACCAGGCTGTCCCGCACGGCGGGTTCGAAGGCGTCGGCCTGGACGGTCGGGTACGGGAAGTCCTTCGGGTCCGTCATCCTCGGCGGGAGCGAGCCGTTGCCCCATTTCGGTAATTCACCCGAGGCCATCTGGTGGAGGGTGACGGCTATCGCGTACCGCTCGGCGTGCGAGTCGTACGCGGTGCGGGTCAGGCTGCCGATGAACGGGTCGAGGTACCCCTCGGTGCCGGCCTCGTAGTCCTTCGCCGGGTAGCCGGCCAAGGAGAAGTCGATGAGCACCAGTTCGCGGGTGCGGTTGGGGCGGATGCGTATGGCGATGTTGTCCGGCTTGATATCGCGGTGCCAGACGCTCTCGCCCTCCAGGAAGTCCACGGCCCCGAACAGGTAGTCGCCGTACGCCTCCAACTGGTCCATCTTCAACCGGCCGTGCTCGCGCAGCTGGCGCGCGACCGTCTCCTCGCGGCGACGGGTGCGCGTATTGGTGCCGGTGCCGGATTCGGGGGTCTCGGCGTCCGGCTCCGTCGCCTCGCGTTCGTCGCCCACGTACTCCAGAGCGAGGACGGTACGCGAGCCGATGTGCAGGGGTTGCGGCTCGACGAGCCGGATCACGCGGGAGTCGGGGCGCAGCCGGTTCATCACCTCGGCCTCGTGCACCAGGACTTGGCCCCTGCTGTCCGAGAGGGCCACCTTCAGAACGGCGAGGGGCCGGGTTTTGCGCGCCTCGGCCTCCAGGTCGCGGACGAGGAAGGCCCGGCTGGTGGAGCCGGTCCCGAGGCGGCGCCGGACTTCCCAGCGGCCGCCGAGCACATCGCCGGCCACCGCTTCGAGGGGGTCCTTCTCCGGGCCCTCGGCCGGTTCGGGGTCGGGCGGCGAGGTCGGGGCGGTCAGCCCATCCTCGACGATTTCCAGCATCTCCAGGAACTCATCGACCGACGACAGGCGTTGACCGGGCCGGTAGGCGGTGGCCGCCTGCACCAGGAAGTCGATGTCCTCGGAGAGGTCGTCGACCAACGAGCTGGGGCGCAGGCCCTCGCCCGCCTCAAGGCGGGCAAGGAGTTCCGCCTGACTCGCAGCCGGGGCCCGGCCCGTGACGAGGAGGTACGTGAGGACACCGAGGCCGTATACGTCCAGGTAGACCGGGTCGGCCTTGAGGGCGGTCAACTCCGGGGCGAAATAGGGGTCGGATCCCTCCGCCAGGTGCATCGCCGATAACGCGGTCGGCGCGAAGCGGGTCGCTCCTTGCCCGCTGTCGCCGTCCGCTCCGGAGGCGCGCTGGGTGGCGATCTGCCAGTCCGATATCTCCAGGCGGGGGGTGAGCCATGCAGCGTCCTCCCCGAGCGCCCGGCCGCGGCGGCCCCGGTCGCGGGGGATCACGTGAACGGCGCGGGCGGCCAGCGCCCGGTGGTGGATGCGGGCGGAGTGCGCGGAACGTATCGTCTCGGCGAGCTGGCGGACCAGCGCCATCCGGGCGAGTATGTCGAGGTCCTTGCCGTGCTGGAGCAGGTACTCGTCCAGGCGCAGCGTGCGCGGGTCGTAGTCGAAGATCAGGGCAGGGCCCGCGGAGTGCCCGGACGGGTAGTACTGCTTGAGCTGGACCACGCCCGGGTGCTTGAAGCGCTGCAGTACGGCTGCTTCGCGGCGGGCCGCGTTCTCCACCGACCGCCGGATCGACGTATCCGATCCGCGCTCGCTGAGGTAGACGCGGACCCGGGCCACTTCAGGTAATTCGCTGTGGCTCGCCTTGTAGTCGGACCAAGTGGGGCCGGAATCGAAGGACTTGCGGTCGAGCTGATACGGGCCGACCTTGTATTCGGCGTCACTGCGCCGGATGCCGATCCGTTCGAGCTTGGCCTTGATCTCACGGGAATCGACGGCGTTGATGCGGCGCCGTTCGTCTCGTGGCGGCTGCTTCAGCATGGTGACCAGCTCGTCGACCGTATAGACGCCGTTCTGATCGTGCGCGGGCAGGCGGACACGTAACCCGTCGTCGGTGAAGCAGACGGCCTCGCCCACCCAGACCCGCCTGCCGTGCTGGCCCAGCAGCGTCGCCAGTTCCTTCGCCTTCTTGTTGACGAGGTGGAGCGGGTTGCCGTGGGGGCGCCGATGGCCACCGGGGGTGGTCTGTACCCAGGTGCCGTTCTCGCTGGTCAAGGAGCCGTGCCAGTCCTTGAGCTCGATCATGTGGACGCCGCCGGGCGCGACGACGAGGAGGTCGACCTCGCGGACGTGGCCGGTGTGGGCGGTGAAGGTGAAGTTCGACCACGCGCGCCAGGGTTCGGCGTCCGCCAGCCGCTCCCGAATGGCTTCCAGGCCACGGTGTTCATGGTCGAACTCCGACTCGGTGACCGTGGTCCACCGGCCTTGCCGCATGCGCTGTCCCCGCCCTTGAATCTGTGCCCAGCCGTTGTCCGTTCGTGTTTCCGTGTGCATTTTCATCACGTCACGGACCTCGTGATCCTAGCCGTGGCCTACGACGCTGAGTAAGTCGTGCGTTGAACCGCGTCCGTGGATCTTCCGAGCGCGTGCAAGGGACACCGCGTGGTCGCATACGACTGGCTTGTCGTGTCCTAGTCAAGGCCTGAGTCCGGCCACTACAGTCCCGCGCTTATCAGGGGCTGTGTCAACAGCTACTTCAACTAGGCGCTGCATAGGGGCAGTTATGCGACTCAGACGTACCGTAACGCACGTTCTCGGCCTGGGCGCGGCCGCCATGGCGAGTGTGGTTCTCGCCTCCGGTGTCGCCTTCGCGGGGACCACAGGGTTCCACGGGGCGGGGAATCCGCTCGACGACTGGTGGGACGAGCAGATCGTGTCCGCGCTGCCGCACAACCACCCCACCGGCAACGTGACCGTCATGTGGCAGCACCTGCTGTGGGCCGACGGGTATCTGACGTGGGCGGACATCGACGGTGAGTTCGGGCCCGACACCACCGCCGCGTCGAAGAGGTGGCAGGGCGACCACGGCCTGGACGCCGACGGGCTGATCGGACGTAACACCTGGAAGAAGGCGGCCATCGACAGCCTCGCGCTGGGGCCGGACAGCACGCTGGTCTACTACGGCTCAGCCGAGGGCCGCCAGATCACCTTCAAGCGCCCGGCTGACCCGGGCCACTGGGACATGAAGCTCGGCAGCCAGTGGGGCACCCTCTGGTACGACCAGTGCACCTTCTCCGTCTGTCCGGCGGCCGCCCGATGAGGCGGCCGGTACGGCGGCGTCGGTTGAGGGCCGCGGGCGGGGCGTTGGCCGGGGCGGGTGCGCTGCTGGCCGCGTTGCTCGGCGGGGCGCCTTCCGCGGCGGCCGAGGCGAAGGAAGGGGAGGTGAGGGTGCGGTTCGATGCCGGGCGTACGGTGAGTCAGCGCGAGGTGCACGACCGGCTCGCCGCGCGGCAGGAGGGCGAGCGGCTGCAACAGGACTCACTGGTGAAGGCGTTCATGAGCGAACGCTTCGACCGCGCCTCCTGCCTGGCCGCGATGAGCCGCCCCGACCCCGACGATCCGGACCGGACCGTCATCGTGGGAGGCACCACCGCCCACTCGAACCGCTACAGCACCTGCCGCGTCGTCTCCGCGACAGCCAGTCTGACCAACGTCCCCGGGGTGGTCGGCCACATGTGGGTCGTCATGGTGAACAACACCGACCCCTTCACCCGTACCGTCACCTCGAACCTCTGGATCGCAGACGCCGAGGTCGCCGGTGGCACCCTCGCGGATCGCGAGAAGGTGCGGTCCATCGACTTCAGCTTCTCTCTTGAATGCGTCGGCATCGAGGGCTCGACCTGCGACGACAAGGGCGCGGGCGACCCGATGACACCCAAGTTCTTCGAGGGTGCTCCGCAGGACTTCCGGTACTGGGAGATGCGGGACCAGGCCACGGAGCCGATGACGCTGTCCTATCAGACGGCCAGTTCCCCGGCGTCGAAGACGACCCCCTTCCTGCTCCAGCAGTTCCCCGAGGCGGGCGCACAGCAGGACAGCGACAACGTGTCGTACCACCAGATGTCCATCACGATGGACGGCGAGGGCGACATCGACGATTACACGGCCGACGACCAGTTCCGCTGCGACAACGCCGCCTACGTACGGGCCCGGCACGGCTGCGTGTGGAAGCGCCTCCAAGCCGACCGCGACCCGGGCAGGGGCCGGCTCGACACCCACGCCACGTACGTCGTGCCGCACGGCTTCGCCCCGTCCTGGGCCGACCATGTACTCGGTGCCCAGCAGAAACCGCTGCAGACCCAGCCGTACGCGCCCGACCCGAACCGGCCGGGAGCGCCTGCCAACCCCTTCGGCTGGGCGAGCCCCTTCAACATCGGCGGCGGGACCGGCGCCCCGTCCAACGGCCTCTTCCTGAACCGGATCTACATCGGTGTGCACAACGAACGCAGTCAGCAGGGCCAGCACGCCGGCACGCAGGTGAACCTGAACCGCAACACCGTCGGCCGGGCCTGCAACCACGTCAACCAGTCGCCGCCGGGCATGGACCGGCCGGAGTGCGACGAGTACCCCTTCGCCTCCACCTGGGAGGGCGCTCAGTACACGGTGGACCGGGCGACGGCCCCCAAGCCGTGGAAGTTCTCGGTGCGGATGATCCCCCGCTCCGACAACGGCAAAGCCGGCCGAGACCTGCGGCTCTTCTACTCCTGGGGCCACATCCTGCACGGCGGCGACGCTTTCCACGTCAAGATCGTCGATGTCCCGGCAACCCGGGAGGCCCACGAAGCGTCCCACCGCGCGTACGAAAAGCGGCTCGCGGCGAAGGAGAGGTCCCGCCCGGAGACGGGCATGAAGGCGCCGCGTGCGGGCTGGACCGGCGACGACGTCTGCACCATGCCGGACCTGCCGGGCATCGAGTACGTCTGCGACTTCGACGCCGACATGGTCAAGTACGACAACGGCACCCTGGAGGCGTTCACCGTCCGCAAGGACGGCCAGGGCTTCCACAACGTCACCAAGGACGGCAGGTGGACCGGGTGGCAGGCCTTCGGCGGCTGGCACACCGGCCCCATCGAGGTCGTCAAACAGACGGGTGGCGCGGTCACCCTCCGCACCACCGGCACCGACGGGAACCTCTACTACAAGGAGCGCAACGCCGCCACGGGCACCTGGAACGAGTGGCACCAGTAATTTCCAGTGCGTTCCCGGGGCCGGAGCCGGGGGCATGGTACTCCGCAGGTGAATGGCCGAAGACGCCCCCTGTCATGTCACCGCTGCCCCGCCGCATGTTTGCATATGTTCATGATCGTTTACGCACCGGAACCGTCCGCGCCGCGGACGTACGTGGACCGCATCCTGGAGCACTGGCACGAGGACGAGGGCGCTGAGGCGCTCGTGCAGGGGGAGCGGCGGTTGACTCGGGGGGAGGCTCGGCGGCGGCTGTTCGGGTTGGGGCATGCACTGCGGCGGCAGGGGCTCTCGCCCGGCGACGGCGTGGGGCTGTTCCTGGCCAACCGGGTCGACTCCGTGCTGGTGCAGCTCGCCGTCCATCTCATCGGCTGCCGCGTCGTGTTCCTGCCGCCGGAGCCGGGGCCCGGTGAGCTCGCCGCGCTGGTCGAGCAGTCGCGGGCCCGTGCCGTCGTCACCGATCCGCTCTTCGCGCGGCGCGCCGCCGATGCCGCGGGGCGTAGCGTCCATGCCCCCGTGCTGCTCAGCCTCGGGCCTTGTGAGGAGACGGGAAAGGAGGCTGTGGATCTGCTGACCGTCGCCGACGAGTGCCCGGACGTGCGGCCCGAGCCCGCGCCCGCCCCGGGGGCCGACGAGGCCGTCACCGTCCTCTACACCGGCGGCACCCTCGGCCGCCCCAAGCTCGCCGCGCACAGCCACCGGCTCTACGACGCGCTGGTGGACCTGGCGGAGGACGACGAGCGGGGGCTCCGGCCCGCGGGGCTGTCGGCCATGGCCCCCGCGGGGAGCACGGATCGCGTGCTCGCCGCCACGCTTCTGACGCACGGCAGCGGCCACCTCACCTCGATCCAGGCCCTGGTGACCGGGTCCGTCCTCGTCGTACTGCCCGAGTTCGAAGCGGGCGCGGCGCTCGCGGTGCTGCGGGAGGAGCGGATCACCGCCACCATGTTCGTACCGCCGATGCTGTACGCGCTTCTCGACCATCCGGAGTGTGGGCGCGGCGTCCTCCCCGAGCTGCGGCGGATCGTCGTCGGCGGCGCCGCGTCGTCGCCCAGCCGGCTCCAGCAGGCCGTCGAGGTCTTCGGGCCCGTGATCAGCCAGGGGTACGGGCAGTCCGAGGCGCTCGGCATCGCCGCGTACGGTGCGGAGGAGCTCGCCTCGGAGGGCGCCGAGCGGCCCGAACTGTGGCGCAGCTGCGGGCGCGCGATATCCGACACCGAGATCGAGATCCGCGGTGAGGACAGCGCCGTGGCGCTGCCCGTCCGGCAGGTCGGCGAGGTCTGCGTCCGGGGCGAGACCGTGATGCTCGGCTACTACGAGGACCCCGAGCGCACCGCGCAGGCGCTGCACGACGGCTGGCTGCGCACCGGGGACCTGGGCTATCTCGACGCCGAGGGGCACCTCTTCCTCGTCGACCGGGCCAAGGACATCATCGTCACCGGCAGCACCAGCGACAACGTCTACTCCCGGGTCCTTGAGGACTTCCTGCTCACGCTGCCCGGGGTGCGCAACGCGGCGGCGCTCGGCGTGCCGGACGAGGAGTACGGGGAGGCCGTCCAGGTCTTCCTGGCCACGGCCGAGGACGCCGACGTCGACCCGGACGCCGTCGGCGCGGCGGTGACCGCCGAGCTGGGGCACCTGTACACGCCCCGGAAGACGGTCCTGCTCGACCGGCTGCCGACGACCAAGGTCGGCAAGGTCGACAAGAAGGCGCTGCGCGCCGCGTGGGTGGACGGGGCGGTCAGCGGCGCGGCGTAGGCGTCGTCGTCGCGGACCGGGTGGGTGACCTTCGGCGGCGTCGGCGTGGCCTCGGCGGATGTGTGCGTTATGCCCGTATGACGGCGGGTACCTCTATCCGGGCAAAAGGATAAAAGGAGACGAGACGCACATGCAGATCGGTTACAAGCTCGCCGCCGAGGCCTTCGGCCCGGCGGAACTGGTGCGGCAGGCCGTCCTGGCCGAGCAGGCAGGCTTCGATTTCGTCGAGATCAGCGACCACTACCATCCCTGGCTCGACAATCAGGGGCACTCGCCGTTCGCCTGGACGGTGCTCGGCAGCATCGCGGCCAAGACCGAACGGATCGAGCTGGCGACGGGGGTGACGTGCCCGACGGTGCGCTACCACCCGGCGATCATCGCGCAGGCGGCCGCCACCCTGGCCCTGCTGTCGGAGGGCCGTTTCGTGCTCGGACTCGGTTCGGGCGAGCGGCTCAACGAGCACGTCACCGGTGTCGGCTTCCCCGATGCGGTGTCCACCCGGCATGAGATGTTCAGGGAAGCCCTGGAGATCATCCGGCTGCTGTGGAGCGGCGGCTACCAGTCGTACGAGGGAAAGCATCTGCGGCTGTCGGACGCCCGCGTGTTCGACCTCCCCGAGACGCTTCCGCTGATCGCGGTGGCCGCCAGCGGCAAGGCCTCGACGGCGCTCGCCGCGGAGCTGGGGGACGGTCTGTTCGCCACGGAGGACAAGCCCGAGATCGTCCGGCAGTACCGGGAGGCCGGCGGTTCGGGGCCGCGGTACGCGGAGGTGCCGATGGCGTGGGCGCCCGACGAGCACGCCGGGGCCAAGGCCGCCCTGGAGACGTCGCGTTGGGCCATGACCGGGTGGAAGGTCATGAGTGAGCTGCCCAATCCGGTCAACTTCGACGCCGCGACCACGACCGTGCGCGAGGAGGACATCCTGGAGAAGTTCGCCTGTGGCACGGACCCCGCGCGGTTCGTCGAGGTGGCGCAGAAGTTCGTGGACGCGGGCTTCGACAGGCTGGTCATGCAGAACGCCGGCCCCGACCCGGACGGGTTCATCGACTTCTACCAGCGCGAACTCGACAGTCGCATGCGGCAGTTGCGGCCGAGCGACGGGCAGCAGGGCTGAGCCGACCCCCGTCGACGCCGAGGCCGGCCGCGTGGAGCACGCGGCCGGCCTCGGCTCGTCGGTCGACTTCGGCGTCGTCAGCCCGCCGCGTTGTCGACGCGCAGCCGGACCTGTTCCTCCAGCCGCTGAAGGCTGCGGTCGAGGGCGGTGTGCACGGCCTCTTCACCCGGGTCGTGCCCCTCCTCGAAGAAGGACAGGTGCACCGTGACCTCACTGGTCCCGCTGTCCAGGCCGGCGACCTGGAGCCAGCCGGTGTAGCCGCCCTGCTCGCGGGTGCCCCATTCGAGCCGCAGCTGCTCGCGCCGGGCCCGCAGCAGGGCGGACACGTCCTGGTCGGTGCGGTCCTCGTGCACGGTGACGGCGGGCGGTTCCCCGGCGTCCACGTGCAGGTCCTGCGGCAGCCAGGCGTCCATCTGGTCGATGTCGGCGGCCTGGTCGAAAACGTGCTCCGGCAGCGCGGGCATCGTGCGTGAACGTTCGTACTCGGTCATCGCGTCCGCCGCGGTCAGCGGCCGAGGGCCTTGGCGAGTTCGTCCTTGTTCATCGACGAACGGCCGTCGATGTTCCGCTTCTTCGCCTCCGCGTACAGCTGGTCCTTCGTCGGTCCCTGGGAGCCGCTGTGCGAGCGCTCGCCGCCGCGCTGCGGGGCGGACTTCCGGTCCTGGGTGGACGTCTTGCTCGCGGTCTTCGACTCGCCGGAGCGGGCCCGTTCCTTGTTCACGGTGCGCGCGGCGATCTCCTTCGCGCGGCCCTTGGAGGTGCCGCGCTTCTCGGCGCCTTCCTTGATGTGCTCGTACTGACGCTCTCGCTTCGGGCTGGAACCCTGCGGCATGGTGTTCTCCTTCCAGACCGGATGGGCTGCTTGACCGCATCCGCTTCACGGTGACTTCTCGCGTACCCGACGGTCGGCTTCTCATCCGGGAATCACGGTAAGCCGGGAAATCCGGGCAGACCGGATGGAATCCATCTGATGCGGGGCGCCGGAGGTGTGCGAGCAGACGGCGACCGAACGGATGAGGCAGCGGCCCGGAGCAGGCCGGTCACTTGTCCTTGTCGCCGCTGCCGCCGCTGTCGTCCTGACCGGCGCCGGGCCGGTCGCCGCGGTGCCGGCTGCCCGGCAGCATCTCCTGCACCTTGGCCTTGAAGCCCTGCTTGAGCACGGAGCCGCGGTCGCTGTCGCCGTGCAGGATCGCCGAGGCGGCGGCCTCGATCTGGTCAAGGGACGCGTGCGGGGGGATCGGCGGGACGGCCGGGTCCGTGCGGAAGTCGATGACGAAGGGCCGGTCCGCGGCGAGCGCCTGGTCCCAGGCGGCCTCGACCTGCTTGGGCTTCTCCACCCGTACGCCGCCGAGGCCCATGGACCGTGCCATGTCGGCGTAGGGCAGATCGGGAAGGTGCTGCGACTCCTCGAACTGCGGTGCGCCCGACATGGCCCGCATCTCCCAGGTGACCTGGTTGAGGTCGCCGTTGTTCAGGACGGCCACGATCAGGCGCGGGTCGGACCACTCGTGGTGGTACTTCGCGGCGGTGACCATCTCCATCATGCCGTTCATCTGCATGGCGCCGTCGCCGACGATGGCGATCGCCGGGCGGTCCGGGTGCGCGAACTTGGCGCCGATGGCGTAGGGCACGCCCGGCCCCATCGTCGCCAGGGTGCCGGACAGCGAACCGCGCATGGTGCCGCGCAGCCGCAGATGCCGGGCGTACCAGTTGGCGGCGGAGCCGGAGTCGGCGGAGATGATGGCGTCGTCGGGCAGCTTGCCGTCCAGGGCGTGGACCACGTACTCCGGGTTGATGGGGTCGGCGTCCACGGCGGCACGGCGCTGCATGACCTCCCACCACCGCGCGACGTTCTTCTCGACCTTCTCGCGCCAGGCCCGGCTCTCCTTGCGGTGCAGGCGCGGCAGCAGGCGTCGCAGCGTCTCGCGCGCGTCGCCCACGAGGTTCACCTCGAAGGGATAGCGCAGACCGATCATGTGCGGGTCGATGTCGATCTGCACCGCCCGCGCCTGGTCGAACTCGGGCAGGAACTGCGCGTACGGGAAGCTGGAGCCGATCGTCAACAGGGTGTCGCACTCCTGCATCAGCTCGTACGACGGCCTCGTGCCGAGCAGCCCGATCGCACCGGTGACGTAGGGCAGGTCGTCCGGCAGCGCGTCCTTGCCGAGCAGCGCCTTGGCCACGCCCGCGCCGAGCACGTCCGCGAGCCGCTCGACCTCGTCGCGGGCGCCGCGCGCACCCTGCCCGATCAGGACGGCCACCTTCTCGCCGGCGTTCAGGACCTCGGCCGCGCGGGCGATGTCCTCGTCGGCCGGTACGGGCGCGTACCGCCCGAGGCCCAGGCTGGAGGGCACCATCTTGAACGCGTGCGTCGGCGGGGAGTAGTCCAGCTCCTGCACGTCGGCGGGGATGATGACCGCCGTGACCGTGCGCTTGGCGTAGGCGGTGCGCATCGCGCGGTCGATGACGTTGGGCAGCTGCTCGGGCACCGTCACGGTCTCGCAGAAGTCCGACGCGACGTCCTTGTACAGGTTCGCGAGGTCCACTTCCTGCTGATAGGAGCCGCCCATGGCGCTGCGGTTGGTCTGGCCCACCAGCGCCACGACGGGGACGTGGTCGAGCTTCGCGTCGTACAGGCCGTTCAGCAGGTGGATCGCGCCCGGACCCGAGGTGGCGGCACATACGCCGACCTTGCCGGAGAACTTGGCGTACCCCACCGCCTGGAAGGCCGCCATCTCCTCGTGGCGGGCCTGCACGAACTTCGGTTTGTTGTCGGCCCGCCCCCATGCCGCGAGCAGACCGTTGATCCCGTCCCCGGCGTAGGCGAAGACGTGCTCCACGTCCCACTCGCGCAGTCGCTGGAGGATGTAGTCGGAAACCTTCGTGGTGGCCATGGGGAATCTCCGGAGTGGTGTCGTTATGTGCGGTAGTGGCCGCCCTGTACCCCTAACACCGGGTGACATGCGGGAATCCGACGTGACGGCACGGCCCGGGGAACGGATGACACCGAGCCCGCCATGTGGGCCAGCACGGGAGGGCGGGGGCCGGAGAAACCGGTCAGTCGAGCCGCTGGTGGTCGAGGACGTGCTCGGCGGTGCGCAGCAGGGGCTGGTCGTTCCGGAAGGAGTGCGCCCGCAGGCGGGCCAGGGCGTCGTCGGGGCTGAGCCCGTACTTGGCGGCGAGGACGCCGGCGGCCATGTGGACGGTGGGCGGGTAGCCCTGCGGGCCGCTCCGGGTCAGCTGGGTCCGGGTGGTGAGCAGGTGGGGGTGCTCGTACAGGGCGAGGACGGCCAGGATGCCTGCGTAGGCCTCGGCCCGCTCCTGCTGCGCGGGGGTGAACCGGGTGGGGGCGCAGCGGTAGAGGTCCAGGGCGCCGATGGCGAGCGTGCCGATGGCGAGGGGCAGCGCAAGGACGCTACGAGCGCCCTGTTCGCAAGCGGTGGGGGTGTAGGCGGGCCATCGGTCGGCCGCGTGGTGCAGGTCGGGCACTTCGACGGGGGCACGCTGGGTGAAGGCTTCGGTGCACGGTCCCTCCCCGGTGACCAGCTGGGCGTCCTCCACCAGCCGGGCGCGCTCATCGGTGGCCGCGCCCATCAGGCGCAGTTCACCGGCGGTCACGAGGCTGACGCCGGCGAAGTCGGCTCCCAGGTCGTCGGCACAGGCCCGGCAGGCGGTGACGAGCGTGGGGGTGTCGGCGGCGGCGCTGATGCGCTGCCAGGCCGCGGCGTGGTGGTCCTGGTTCACGAGGCGTCCCTACGACGGGTAGGTGCCGGGCAGGCGGCGAAGGGACACATCCTTCCGCCGGGGGCCGGGGCGGATATATGGGGCTGGACGGGTGGGGCCGGGGCGTGCGGTGGAGCGTCCGGTCAGCGGCGTTGGATGGCGGAGGTGTCGAGGGAGCCGTCGATGAGCTGACGGCACAGCTCGGTCAGGGACTGCTGGTGGCTGCGGGCGTGCCGGCGCAGGGCGTCGAACGACTCGTCGAGGCTGGCCTGCCAGCGTTCGGACAGTATTCCCTTGGCCTGCTCGATGACGATGCGGCTCGACAGCGCGGCCCGCAGCTGGGTCCGCTCGACGTTGCCGTGCACGATGGTGCGGTGCTGCAGGATGGCGATGGTCGCCACATCGGCCAGTGCCTGCGCCACCCCCGCGTCACGTCGGCTGAGCTTCTGGTCGCGGGTGTCGAAGAGGTTCAGCGCCCCGACGACCTGCTGCCGCATGCGCATCGGCAGGGCGTGGGTGGTGACGAAGCCGTCCTGGCGGGCGCGCTCCGCGAAGCGCGGGAAGTTCGCTGTCTGCACCGGCGAGGTCAGGGCGATGTTGAGCTGGGCGGTGCCGCTGTGGAAGCACTCCACGCAGGGCCCCTGGTCGCTCTGGATCGAGAAGAGTTCCAGCAGGCGGGTGTGCTCGTCGGACGCGGCGATCAGTTGCAGACCGCCGGTGGGGTCGGCGAGCATGACGCCGACGGCAGAGACGTCGAGCAACTCGTTGCACCGGTCGCACAGCTGGTGCAGGAAGTCGATCAGGTCGAAGTCGTCGACGAGGGTGTCTACGGCCTCGACCATTGCTGCCAGCAGTTGCTCTTCACGTGTCATGGCCCTTCAGTCCCTTCGCCGGCAGGTGTGTCCGGCCCGTTCTCATCATTCTGGAAGCTCAGCCGTCTGGCTACCACGTCTTCGGCGACCTCCACCACGGGCCGCCCGTGCCGGTAGGCGTGGGCGCGCAGCAGGAGGAGAGCCTGGGCCAGGGAGGTCCCGGCCTGCACACTGATCATGCCGCTGGCCTGGTGCACGGCGGCCCGGTAGAAGTCCGAGGCGTCGTCGGCGTCGGCGAAGGAGGTCTGCCGCGGACCGCCGTCGAGGAGGAGGGCGACCAGGGCGTTGGCCACGAGCGAGACGTCCAGCATGGTGGCGTCCGCGATCGGACCGGGCGTCCCGCGCTGCAGGGTCATGGTGCCCAGGCAGGCGGAGCCGAGGGACAGCGGAAAGCAGAAGATCGCGCCGATGCCCAGCGCCGTGGCCTCCGGCAACAGCGCGGGCCAGCGGTCGGCCGGCACGGACGACAGGTCCGGTACGAGGACGGGCGCGACGGAGGCGGTCACGTCGAGCCCCGGTCCCTGACCCAGGGTGAACTGCAGGTCCTCAAGACGGGCGCTGGGGCCCGCGGTGGACCACAGCAGTTCGCTCAGCCCGCTGTCCGTCGTCGCGGAGACGGCGATGCCGTCCACCCGCAGGATCTGTGCGCACAGCTGCGGATCGGCACCGATCAGCCCCGCATCGCCGTAGGAGGGACGCAGGCTGCCCAGTACGGTGGCCAGATCGTCGGTGCCCACAGCTCTTCACCTCCCGATGCGGCCGCCTTGAGGAGCACCCCTGCGGTGCGGGGGCGCGCTCCGGACAGGTTCAGTCTAGGGACAGTCCGGCGGACGCGGGCGCCGGACGCTGTGGCGGGCCCGCAACGGGCGTAGGGTGAAGACACAGCTGCCCGCAGGCGAACGCCGCCCTCCCCCCTGACATTGGCTTCCGATCGGGGCAGCATCGGCGGTGAATGCCGGAGATCGGATGCCAAGATGCCCGCGCACCACGGGGCGGCTCGTCCGCACGATTCCGCATCGAGAATCCGATGACCGCCCCACGGCCGGCGGCCGTGGTCCTCGCCGCCCGGCACACGGGCCACGCCGACCCGGCGGGCCGCATCGGCGCGTCGTGCCGTTCGGCCCTGCACGGCACCTATTCGGTGGGTCTGACGCTGGCGGTCGACGCCGCCCTGGCGCAGCGGGTGTCGCTGTGTGCCGTCGGCCCGCTGGCCGCCCAGGGCGAGGCGCTGCAGATCAACCTCGGAGAGGGGCCGTGCGTACAGGCCCTGAGCCGGCGCGTCCAGGTCCTCGCCGACGACCTCGACGACCCGGAGGTCACCCGCGAGTGGCCGTTCTACGCCCACGACGCCAAGGCCCATCACATCCGCGCGGTCTTCGCCCTGCCCGTCCTCAACGGCAGCGACCCGGCACGGCAGGCCGGTCTCGTCCTCTGCCTCTACCGGCACCGTCCCGGCCCGATCTCCGACGCCGACCTGCACACCGCGCAGGACCACGCCGACGCCGCCGACCTCCTGCTGCTCGCGGCGCCCCTGCCGGGCGAGGACGACCTCGCCACCGCCTGGCTGCTGCCCGTCGACGCGACGGTCCACCAGGCCATCGGCATGATCAGCTACCGCCACTCGCTCACCGGCAGCCAGGCCCTGGCCCTGCTGCGGGCCCACGCCCACGCCCGGCAGATGGACCTGACGGCCCTCGCCCACGCCATCGTCCACGAGGGCCTCACCCTCCCCGACGCACCCCCCTCCGGCCCCACGGACGCCCTCTAGGCCCGGTGGACCCATTAGCAGGTGCCGGGCGGGCGCCGCAGACGATCGACCGAAGTGTCGCGACAGGCGCTTCCCGGCCATTACCGTGAAGCGCCGGCCCAGACCCCGTTGGCGTCCGGTCCCCAGGGACGCACCGCACTCAGCCAAATGAGGGTCATGTCGTCTTCGACGCCCACGACGTCCTGCGTCGAGTCCGTGCACGCGCATGGACGCGACCTCGTGGTCAGCCTGCGGGGGGAGATCGATGTCTCCACCGCGCCCGCCATCACCTCGTACCTCGACACACTGACGACAGCGCACGGCGCCGGGCTGCTGATCGACCTGCGTCAGGTCACGTTCATGGACGGTTCCGGCGTACGGGTGCTGACCCGTGCCCGTGCCAGACAGGGCGGGCGGCTGCGCCTGATCTGCACGCAGTCGATCACCCTCCGGCTGCTCCGCCACCCGAGCCTGCGGCTGCACTTCGAGATCCTGGACCGTCTCCCGCCACCGGCACCCCGGACAGTGGCCTAGAGGCGCAGCAGCCGTTGGGTGATCTCTCGGTACTGCCGCAGTGCGAGCCGGAGTTCGACGGCCTCCGTGCCGGGGTCCTGTTCCTGCCAGTCCGCGCGCAGTGCGCGCCGCAATTCCGCGATGGACTCCGTCAGCAGGGCGGAGGTCTCGTCCAGAGCGGCGTCCGCCTCCTCCAGCGCGTCGCGCGGGGTGTCGGCGAAGGTGTTGATGGCGTGGCCGAGGCGCCGGATGATCCTGTCGCGCTCGTCCGCGGGCAGCAGCGGCCCGGAGCCCGCCGCGGCGGGTTCGGTACGGTCCCGCGGCTGGTCCGCGGGCTGCTGGGCGCGTCTCTGGTCGTACATCATCGGTGCCGCTTCCGTCCGCATGTAGGCGTTGTTCGGTCTTCTCGGCGGGCCCGTTCCTGGCCGGCGTTCCGTAGCGACATGGCTCTGCGCCGTGCAGTCAGTCAACGTCCGGCGGCGGCCCGTGTCAACGCGATACCCGGACCCGGGACAGCAGGTGAATCGTTACTTCTTTCACGTACGGGTGATATGGGGCGTATCGGGTTCGGGGGTTGGGGAGGCACGGAGCGGCTCGCGCCGATCGTCGAGCCGGAGGCAACTCCGTTGACATGAAGGAGAGTTCACATGCGCCGTACCGCCGCCGTCATCCTCGGTGCCGTCGCGTTGCTGGGAGTCCTCGCGGCGCCCGCGAGCGCCGTGCCGGACCCCGTCGCGACCGTCGACTGCCTGGCGCAGGCAGCCGGGGACGTCACGTCGCTCATCGACCCGGCGAGCCCCGGCGTCCCCGCGGAGGTCCCGGGCGCGGCGTGCCTCGCGCCGTGAGCTGAGCGCCCGCCCGCACCCGCACCGCACTTGCGTTTCCCGGGCCGGGGCGCGCAAGTGCGGGTCGGCGCCCGTGACGTGGCGCTCGGGGAGCGGTGCTCGGGGCGTGGCGCGCCCGCGTCCTGGTGTTCGGGGTGCCCGGGCCGTCAGCCCCAGCGGTAGCCGTCGCCGAAGTTCAGGGTGTGCTCCAGCACGTCTTCCAGCGGGTCGTCGATCTGGCCGGTGTTGATCAGCCCGACCCTGGGGCCGTTGTGCGCGTGGTGGTTCTCCTCGTCGGCGTGTGCCGTGCCGGAGCACAGGACGGCCGGCGTGGCCGTCACCGCCGCGACCAGTGCCCAACGGGTCATCTTCCGGGCCCAACTGCCGTTCACTGCGGCCTCCTTGAAACGTGCGCGTCCGGGCCGTCGAGCACGGCCCGTTCGCCCTGTGTAACCCCGGCGCGGGCAGGAAGTCACCGACGATCATACGAACGGGTTGTCGCCCGCTTCTCGGTTCGTCTCCAACCGCCGTACGCAGGAAGGCTGTTGTATGTCGTCTCGGCACGCCGTTGCCATCGCCGCCCTTGCCGTCGCGCTCGTGGGTGGGGTCGCCCTCCCTGGCGCAACCGCCGTCGCCTCACCGGGCGGTGCCGCGGTTTCGGCGAATCCCATTCCGCTGCCCGTCGTCGACACGCTGATCAACGAGGGGGTGTCCGTCGAGGGGCCGCTGATCAACAACATCGTGCTGCCGAACGCGCCGTGACGGGCGTGCTCAGGCGCGGAGCTCAGGCGCGGAGCTCAGGGGGGAAGCCGGTCCAGCGCAGTTCCTCGGGGAGGTGGCGCATGTCGTTGTAGAACACCAGGGCGGCGGGGCGGCCCGGGGCGTAGCGGATGACCGTCAGGGCCGCGTTGCAGTGGTTGAGGCCGAGCCAGCGCGCCGGTGGGGCCTCCAGTGCGGCGCGGACCAGCCAGCCGATCAGGAAGTTGTGGGTGACGAGCAGTTCGTGGCGCGGCTCGTCGCCGGGGACCGGGCCGGTGAAGCGGGCGAGGGCCTCTCGGGCCAGGGAGGGGCCGTCCAGGCGCTCGGCCTCAGGGAACTCGGCCAGGCGTGCCAGCGTCGCGTCGGCCGTCTCGGGCGGCAGTTCGTCGGGGTGCGGGATGTGGGGGAGGTAGTCGCCCGCCGGGGCCGAGGGGTGCAGGGGGACGGCGCCGTTCAGCCGGTCGGCCACCAGGCGGGCCGTCTGTTCGGCGCGGGGGAGCGGGCCGTGGTGGATCGCCGAGAGGGGCACGCTCCGGAGTCGCTCGCCGAGGAGCACCGCCTGTCTGAGGCCGCCCTCCGTCAGCCCGCTCTCGTCCGGCGTGGCCTCGCCGTGCCGGGCGATGTAGAGGTGACGCGTGGTGTAGGGGGCGGTCGAGCGTGATGTGGTCATGGCGCGGCGGTCCCTTTCCGATCTTCGGTGCTGACAGGGGTGACGTGCGCGCAGGGTGACCGGTTCCGGGCGTCCCGGGAACGTCGTACGTAGGGTGGCGGGAGTACGACAGACGAGGAGCGTGACATGACCGCCGCCGAACGGAACGCCTCCGCCCTGCGGGGCCTCGACGCCATCAAGGGGGAGCTCGGCGATCTCTACCGCGATCTGCACGCCCACCCCGAGCTGTCCTTCGAGGAACACCGCACCGCCGCCGAGGTCGCCCGTCGCGCTGCCTCGTACGGGTACGAGGTCACGACCGGCGTCGGCCGCACCGGTGTGGTCGCCGTCCTGGCGAACGGCGAGGGCCCGACCGTCCTGCTGCGCGCCGACTTCGACGCGCTGCCCGTGACGGAGCGCACCGGGCTGCCGTACGCGTCCGTCAACGACGGTGTGATGCACGCCTGCGGCCACGACATGCACGTCACCTGTCTGCTGGGCGCGCTGCGGCTGCTCGCGGACGCCCGCGCCGACTGGTCGGGCAGGATCGTCGGGGTCTTCCAGCCCGCGGAGGAGACCGCGCAGGGCGCGCGGGCGATGGTCGAGGACGGTTTCTACGAGCGGTTCGGCATCCCGGACGTCGTGCTCGGGCAGCACGTCGCGCCGCTCCCCGTCGGCATGATCGGGGCGCATCCGGGGCACGCCTTCGCGGCGACCGACGCCCTGCGCGTGCGGATGTTCGGCAAGGGCGCGCACGGCTCGCGCCCCGAGGCGTCGATCGACCCCGTCGTGATGGCAGCCGCGACCGTGATGCGGCTGCAGACGGTGGTGTCCCGGGAGATCGCGGGCGGCGAGACGGCCGTGGTCACCGTCGGCTCGCTGCAGGCGGGCACGAAGGACAACATCATCCCGGACGAGGCCGAGCTGAAGATCAACATCCGGACGTACACACCCGAGGTCCGCACGCGGGTCCTCGCCGCCGTCGAGCGCATCGTCAAGGGCGAGGCGGTCACGGCGGGGGCGGAGCGGGAGCCCGAGATCACGGAGATCGACGCGTTCCCCGTCCTCGACAACGACGCGGCCGCCGTCGGGAGGACGATGGCGGCCATCGGCGCGGTGCTCGGCGAGGACCGGATCCTCGATCCGGGTCCCGTGACCGGCAGTGAGGACGTCGGGTACTTCGCGACCTGCGCGAATCGCGAAGTCCCGCTCTGCTACTGGCTGTTCGGCGGCGCCGACCCGGCGGAGGTGGCCGCCGCGCGGAAGGCCGGGACCTTCGAGCGCGACATCCCGTCCAACCACTCGCCGTTCTTCGCCCCGCTGGTCGAGCCGACCGTCACCACCGGTGTCACGGCGCTGACGACGGCCGCGCTCGCCTGGCTCGGGGCTCAGCCCTCGTCGCCGCCGTCCTCCAAGTCGCCCTCGGTCTCCAGGTAGGCCTGCCGCAGCGCTTCGAGCACCGCCGGGTCCGGCTTGGCCCACATGCCGCGCGACTCCGCCTCCAGGAGGCGCTCCGCGATGCCGTGCAGGGCCCAGGGGTTGGCCTCCTGGAGGAACTGCCGGTTCGTCGGGTCCAGGACGTACGTCTCGGTGAGCTTGTCGTACATCCAGTCGGCGACGACGCCCGTCGTGGCGTCGTACCCGAACAGGTAGTCCACGGTGGCGGCGAGTTCGAAGGCGCCCTTGTAGCCGTGGCGGCGCATCGCCTCGATCCACTTGGGGTTGACGACACGGGCGCGGAAGACGCGACTCGTCTCCTCCACCAGCGTGCGGGTGCGGACCGTCTCGGGGCGCGTCGAGTCGCCGATGTACGCCTCCGGGGCCGTGCCCCGCAGCGCGCGCACGGTCGCGACCATGCCGCCGTGGTACTGGAAGTAGTCGTCCGAGTCCGCGATGTCGTGCTCGCGGGTGTCGGTGTTCTTCGCGGCCACGGCGATGCGCTTGTACGCGGTCTCCATCTCGGCGCGCGCCGGGCGGCCTTCGAGCCCGCGGCCGTAGGCGTAACCGCCCCACACCGTGTAGACCTCGGCGAGGTCCGCGTCGGTGCGCCAGTCGCGGGAGTCGATGAGCTGGAGCAGACCCGCGCCGTACGTGCCAGGACGCGAGCCGAAGATGCGGGTGGTGGCCCGGCGCTCGTCGCCGTGCTCGGCCAGGTCGGCCTGGGCGTGCGCCCGTACGTAGTTCTGGTCGGCGGGCTCGTCGAGCGAGGCGGCGAGCCGCACCGCGTCGTCGAGCAGGCCGATCGTGTGCGGGAACGCGTCGCGGAAGAAGCCCGAGATGCGCAGCGTCACGTCGATGCGGGGGCGGCCGAGCTCCTCGTACGGGATGGCCTCCAGGCCCGTGACGCGGCGCGACGCGTCGTCCCAGACCGGGCGGACGCCGAGCAGCGCCATGGCCTCGGCGACGTCGTCGCCCGCCGTGCGCATCGCGCTCGTGCCCCACAGGGAGAGGCCGACGGAGGTGGGGTACTCGCCGTTGTCCGTCCTGTACCGCTCGATGAGGGAGTCGGCCAGGGCCTGGCCCGTCTCCCACGCGAGGCGGGACGGGACGGCCTTCGGGTCGACCGAGTAGAAGTTGCGGCCGGTCGGCAGGACGTTGACCAGGCCGCGCAGCGGGGAGCCCGAGGGGCCCGCGGGGACGAAGCCGCCGTTCAGGGCGTGCACGGAGTGGTCGAGCTCGGCGGTGGTGGCCGCGAGGCGCGGGACCACCTCGCGGGCCGCGAACTCCAGGACGGCGGCGACCTGCTCACCCTGGTCGCGGGGGACGGCGGCGAGGTCCCAGTCCGCGTCGTCCATCGCCTGGACCAGCGCGCGGGCCTTGTCCTCGGCCGCGTCGGCGGTGGTGCGCGTCGCCGCGGACTCGTCGAGACCGAGGGCCTCGCGCAGACCGGGCAGGGCGGTCGTGCCGCCCCAGATCTGGCGGGCCCGCAGGATCGCGAGGACGAGGTTGACGCGGGCGGCGCCCGCCGGGGCGGTACCGAGCACGTGCAGACCGTCACGGATCTGCATGTCCTTGATCTCGCAGAGCCAGCCGTCGACGTGCAGCAGGAAGTCGTCGAAGCCGTCGTCGTCCGGACGGTCCTCAAGACCCAGGTCGTGGTCGAGCTTCGCGGCCTGGATGAGCGTCCAGATCTGCGCGCGGATCGCCGGCAGCTTCGCCGGGTCCATCGAGCTGATCTGCGCGTACTCGTCGAGGAGCTGTTCCAGGCGCGCGATGTCGCCGTAGGAGTCGGCGCGGTCCATCGGCGGGACCAGGTGGTCGATGAGCGTGGCGTGCACGCGGCGCTTGGCCTGCGTGCCCTCGCCCGGGTCGTTGACCAGGAAGGGGTAGATCAGCGGCAGGTCGCCGAGCGCGGCGTCCGGGCCGCAGGCGGCGGAGAGGCCCGCGTTCTTGCCGGGCAGCCACTCCAGGTTGCCGTGCTTGCCGAGGTGGATCATCGCGTCGGCGCCGAAGCCGCCGTCCGCCGCGGACGCCGCGATCCAGCGGTACGCCGCCAGGTAGTGGTGCGAAGGCGGCAGGTCCGGGTCGTGGTAGATCGCGATGGGGTTCTCGCCGAAGCCGCGCGGCGGCTGGATGAGGATGAGGAGGTTCCCGCGGCGCAGCGCGGCGAGCACGATGTCGCCCTCCGGGTCACCGCCGTTGCCCACGCGCGAGCGGTCCAGGAACATCTCGCCGGGCGGCGGCCCCCAGTGCTGCTCGACGGAGTCGCGCAGCTCCTGCGGGAGCGTCGCGTACCACCGCTTGTAGTCGGCGGCCGGGATGCGCACCGGGTTGGCGGCGAGCTGCTCCTCGGTGAGCCACTCCTGGTCGTGGCCGCCCGCGTCGATGAGCGCGCGGATCAGCTCATCGCCGTCACCGGAGACGAGACCCGGGATCTCGGCCTCGGGCCCGAAGTCGTAGCCCTCGGCGATGAGCCTGCGAAGCAGCGCGACGGCGGACGCGGGGGTGTCCAGACCCACCGCGTTGCCGATGCGGGAGTGCTTGGTGGGGTACGCGGAGAGGACCAGCGCGAGGCGCTTGTCGGCGGCCGGGATGTGCTTCAGACGCGCGTGCCGTACGGCGATGCCGGCGACCCGGGCCGCCCGCTCGGCGTCGGCCACGTACGCGGGAAGCCCGTCCTCGTCGATCTCCTTGAAGGAGAAGGGAACCGTGATGAGGCGCCCGTCGAACTCCGGCACCGCGATCTGGCTCGCGGCGTCCAGCGGCGAGACGCCCTCGTCGTTCTCCTCCCACGCCGAGCGCGACCCGGTCAGGCAGAGCGCCTGGAGGATCGGCACGTCGAGGCCGGTCAGCGCGCCCGCGTCCCACGACTCGTCGTCGCCGCCGGCCGAGGCCTCGGCGGGCTTGGTGCCGCCCGCCGCGAGGACGGTCGTCACGATGGCGTCGGCGGCGCGCAGCTCGTCGATCAGCTCGGGCTCCGGGGCGCGCAGCGACGCCACGTACAGCGGCATCGGGCGGGCGCCCGCGTCCTCGATCGCACCGCACAGCGCGTCCACGAAGGCGGTGTTGCCGCTCATGTGGTGGGCGCGGTAGTAGAGCACCGCGACGGTCGGGCCCTCGACACCGGCGCGGGCGGTGCGCTCCAGCGGGCCCCAGGAGGGGGCGGCGGCGGGCGGCTCGAAGCCGTGGCCGGTGAGCAGCACGGTGTCGGAGAGGAAGCGGGCCAGCTGCTCCAGGTTGGCGGGGCCGCCGTGCGCCAGATAGGCGTGCGCCTCGGCGGCGATGCCGATCGGCACGGTCGACGAGGCCATCAGCTGGGCGTCGGGTGCCTGTTCACCGGTGAGCACGACGACCGGGAGGCCGGTGGCGATGAGCTGGTCCAGGCCGTCCTGCCAGGCGCGGACGCCGCCGAGGAGGCGTACGACGACGAGGTCGACGCCGTCGAGCAGGGCGGGCAGCCCGTCGAGGTCGAGGCGGGACGGGTTGGCGAACCGGTAGTCGACCGGGCCTCCCGCCGCACGGGCGCTGAGCAGGTCGGTGTCGGAGGTCGACAACAGCAGAAGCATGCGGGCGCAGGCCTTCCTCGGGGTGTCCGCGCCCCGGGTGGTCGTATGGACGGCAGGAGTTCCTGGCTCACCCCACGCGGGTGGGGCTCACAGTGGCGGGACCGCGCCGGATTCGCACCGGGCTTCCTCCCTCGGGTCCTGGTGGACCCACGCCGTCGCTGGCGTCGACGGACTTGGTAGCCCGCCGCCTGCATAGTAAGTCCTGGCCGCCGCCGATGGGGCGGCCACCTGCCAGGACGGTCCGTCTCGGGAGGCGACCGGCCGGATCCGCGTGGGTATGCTCGCCGCCATGCCGCCCACCCGAGCACCATCCCCAGACCAGGGCGAATCCCTCATACGCGACCGGGGCGACGCCTGCCCCGGAGCCCTCCGACTGCACCTCGCGGACGACGGGCGCCTCGCCCGACTCCGGCTGCCCGGCGGCCTTTTGACGGGCCGTCAGGCCGAGGTGCTCGGGGTCGCGGCGGAGCGTCTCGCGGACGGGAACCTCAGCGTCACCTCGCGCGGCAACATCGAGCTGCGCGGCCTCGGCGACGCGTGCGGCGACGCACTCTCCCGGCTGCTCGCGGAGGCCGGCCTGCTGCCCTCCGAGCGGCACGAGCGGGTGCGGAACGTGGTGGCGTCCCCGCTCGCAGGAACCGACGGACTCGGCCACGCCGACGTGCAGTTGTGGGCCCGTGACCTGGACCGGCTCCTGTGCGCCGAAGAGTGGACGACAGCGCTCTCCGGCCGCTTCCTGTTCGCCCTCGACGACGGCCGCGGGGACGTGGCCGGGCCCGGCGGCGATGTGACCTTGGTCGCAGAATCGGGCGGGACCGCGGTCGTACGCCTCGGGGGGCACGCCCTCCGGGTCGCCGGGGCCGACGTCCCGCGCGCCGCGCTCGCCGCCGCCGGGGCCTTCCTCGACGCCGCGCGCGAGGCGGGCAACGGCGCCTGGCGCGTGCGCGAACTGCCCCCCGGGCAGGCCGTGGACCTGGCCGGCGCGCTGGCCCGGGCCGACGTCGCCGCCACGCCCGCCGACGTCCCGCGGCCGCCGGTCACCGCGCCACCCGCCCCGGGCGTCGTCGGCCGCGCGGTGGTGGTCCACGCGCCCCTCGGCCGCGTGAGCGCCGCCCAGTGGCGGGCCCTCCTCCCGCTCCCCGCCGACGAGCTGCGGGTCACGCCCTGGCGCGGCTTCGTGCTCCCCGGCTTCGCCGACGGCGCCGCCGCCCGCGCACGGCTGGCCGCGCTGGCCGACGCCGGATACGTCACCGCGCCCGACTCGCCCTGGCTGGGCGTCGGCGCCTGCACCGGCCGCCCGGGCTGCGCCAAGTCCCTCGCCGACGTCCGCGCCGACGCCGTGCCGGGCACCGGCGGACTCCCCGTCCACTGGTCCGGCTGCGAGCGGCGCTGCGGGCACCCGCACGGCGACTGGGTCGACGTCCTCGCCACCGGGGACGACCGCTACGAGGTGACGGTGCGCACCGGCGGCTCGACCGTGCCCGTAACGGGCGGCACCTTGACCGAGACGGTCACCACGGCACGTAACACCATGAAAACGACGGCCACGAGATGAGCGAGAGCACAGTGTTCGACTACGAGAAGGACGGCGCGGCGATCTACCGCGAGTCCTTTGCCACCATCCGCGCGGAGGCGGACCTCCACGGCCTGCCCGCCGACGTCAGCCAGGTCGCGGTCCGGATGATCCACGCCTGCGGGATGGTCGATCTCGTGAAGGATCTCGCCTACAGCCCGCGGGTGATCGCCGACGCCCGCAAGGCGCTGCGCGACGGCGCGCCGATCCTCTGCGACGCGAACATGGTCGCGAGCGGCGTCACCCGCAAGCGGCTGCCCGCCGACAACGACGTGATCTGCACCCTCGCCGACCCGTCGGTGCCGGACCTCGCCGCCGAGCTCGGCACCACCCGCAGCGCCGCCGCCATGGAACTCTGGCGCGACCGCCTCGAAGGCTCCGTCGTCGCCATCGGCAACGCGCCCACCGCCCTCTTCCGCCTCCTGGAGATGATCGAGGAAGGCGCGCCGCGCCCGGCCGCCGTCCTCGGCATCCCGGTCGGCTTCGTCGGCGCCGCCGAGTCCAAGGACGCGCTGGCCGAGCACTCCTCCGGCCTGGAGTACCTGGTCGTACGGGGGCGTCGCGGCGGCAGCGCGATGGCCGCGGCGGCGATCAACGCGATTGCGAGCGAGGCGGAGTGAACACCGAGACCACTGCCCCGGGGAAGCTGTACGGTGTCGGGCTCGGGCCCGGCGACCCCTCCCTGATGACCGTGCGCGCCGTCGAGGTCATCGCGTCCGCCGACGTGGTCGCGTACCACTCGGCCCGGCACGGCCGCTCCATCGCCCGCTCCATCGCGGCGAAGCACCTCACGGCCGACCACATCGAGGAGCCGCTGGTCTACCCCGTCACGACGGAGACCACCGACCACCCCGGCGGCTACCGCGGCGCCCTCGACGAGTTCTACGAGGAGGCCGCGGCCCGCCTCGCCGTCCACCTCGACGCGGGCCGCACCGTCGCCGTCCTCGCCGAGGGCGACCCGCTCTTCTACGGCTCCTACCAGCACATGCACAAGCGCCTCGCGCACCGCTACCCGACCGAGGTGATCCCCGGCGTCACCTCGGTGAGCGCGGCGGCGGCCCGGCTCGGCGAGCCCCTCGTGGAGGCCGAGGAGATCCTCACGATCCTGCCGGGCACGCTCCCCGAGGAGGAGCTGGCCGCGCGCCTCGCGGCGACGGACTCGGCGGTCGTCATGAAGCTCGGCCGTACGTTCGGGAAGGTGCGCGGCGCCCTGGAGGGCGCGGGCCGCCTCGACGAGGCCCGCTACGTCGAGCGCGCCACCATGGAGGGCGAGCGCACCGGCCGCCTCGCCGACGTGGACCCCGACTCGGTGCCGTACTTCTCCGTGGCGGTGCTGCCGAGCCGGGTGGCGCCGCTGACCGGCGGGCCCGCGCCGGAACCGCCCGCGGAGCAGCGCGGCGAGGTCGTCGTGGTCGGCACCGGCCCCGCGGGGCCGCTCTGGCTGACCCCCGAGACGCGCGGCGCGCTCGCCGCCGCCGACGACCTCGTCGGCTACACCACGTACGTCGACCGCGTGCCGCACCGCCCCGGACAACGGCGGCACGGCTCCGACAACCGCGTCGAGTCGGAACGCGCCGAGTTCGCCCTGGAACTGGCGCGCCGCGGACGCCGCGTGGCCGTCGTGTCGGGCGGCGACCCCGGCGTCTTCGCGATGGCCACGGCGGTCCTGGAGGCGGCCTCGCAGGACGCGTACGCGGACGTTCCCGTACGGGTGCTGCCCGGTGTGACGGCGGCGAACGCGGCGGCGGCCCGGGCCGGGGCCCCGCTCGGCCACGACTACGCCACGATCTCCCTCTCCGACCGGCTCAAGCCCTGGGAGGTCATCGCGGAGCGCCTTGCCGCGGCGGCCGCCGCGGATCTCGTCCTCGCGCTCTACAACCCGGGCTCGCGCAGCCGCACCTGGCAGGTCGGCAAGGCACGTGAGCTGCTCCTGGAGCACCGGGCGCCGGACACGCCGGTCGTCCTCGGGCGGGATGTCGGCGGGCCCGAGGAGAGCGTGCGGGTGGTGCGGCTGGGTGATCTAGACCCCGCCGAGGTCGACATGCGGACGCTGCTGATCGTCGGCTCCTCGCAGACGCGGGTGTCGCGGCGGCGCGGGGGCGCGGAGCAGATCGTCTGGACACCGCGGAGGTATCCCCCCGAGGGGTGACGCTCTTGTGTGTCACCTGCGGGTGCGTGGGGGCTGACCGCGCAGTTCCCCGCGCCCCTTACGGGGCGCGGCCCGGTTTTTTAGGGGGGCGGGGGACGGGGCGACCGGGCACGACCGACCCCCACCACCACCCGCCCCGGCCAGGGCCCCC
>NZ_JBFAHP010000012.1:0-193650 GCF_040654255.1 Streptomyces sp. NPDC050732 | reverse complement strand
ACCCGCTCACCCACCCGCGTACTAAGGCAGGGGCGGGGCCGGGGGGAAGGGGCCCCCCCCCCCCCAACGAGTACCCAAGGTACCCCCCCCCCCCCCCCATGGGGCCCCCCCCCCCGTGGGGGGGCCCCCCCAACGTGCTTCCCGAGACAGTGCTCGGGCTGTTTCACGTGAAACGCTCAGCGCGTGGCGCCCGTGACGATCCAGCGGCCGGAGCGGGAGCGCAGCCACAAGGTCACCATGCGTACCGCCATCATCAGGGTCATCGCTCCCCACAGCGCGGTCAGGCCGCCGCCGAACGTGGGGACGAGCAGGGCGACGGGGGTGAAGACCGCCAGCGTGACGATCATTGCCCAGGCGAGGTACGGTCCGTCGCCCGCGCCCATCAGGACGCCGTCGAGGACGAAGACGATGCCGCAGATCGGCTGAGCGAGGGCGACCACGACGAGGGCGGGCAGCGCTGTGTCCTGGACGGTGGCGTCGCTGGTGAAGAGCGGAATGAACAACGGCCGTGCGAGCACGACGAGCAGGCCGAGCACGACACCTGAGGCGATGCCCCACTGCACCATCCGACGGCAGACGGCGCGTGCGCCGTCCCGGTCCCCGGCGCCCAGATAGCGGCCGATGATCGCCTGACCTGCGATGGCGATGGCGTCGAGCGCGAAGGCCAGCAAACTCCACAGGGACAGCACGATCTGGTGGGCGGCGATGTCGGAATCGCCGAGGCGGGCCGCCACCGCGGTCGCGATCATCAGGATGGCCCGCAGCGAGAGCGTGCGGACCAGAAGTGGCGCACCGGCTTGGGCGCAGGCCCGGATCCCGGCGGCGTCGGGCCGGAGCGAGGCGCCGTGCTGCTTGGCACCGCGGACGACGACGAAGAGGTAGACGGCGGCCATGCCGCACTGGGCGATGACGGTGCCCCAGGCGGAGCCGGCGATGCCGAGGTCGGCGCCGTAGACCAGACCGACGTTCAGGACGGCGTTGGCGACGAAGCCCCCGATCGCGACGTACAGCGGGGTCTTGGTGTCCTGGAGGCCGCGGAGCACACCGGTGGCGGCGAGCACGACGAGCATGGCCGGGATGCCGAGCGAGGAGATCCGCAGATAGGTGATGGCGTAGGGGGCCGCGGTCTCCGAGGCGCCGAACAGATCCACCAGGGCGGGTGCCGTGGGCAGGACCACAGCGATGACCGCGGCTCCGAGGAGCAGGGCGAGCCAGATACCGTCCATGCCCTGCCGGATGGCGGACTGGAGGTCGCCTGCGCCGACCCTGCGGGCGACGACGCCCGTGGTGGCGTACGCGAGAAAGACGAAGATGCTCACCGCGGTGGTGAGGAGTGCCGAGGCGACACCGAGACCGGCGAGCTGGGCGGTGCCGAGGCGCCCGACGATGGCGCTGTCGGCCAGGACGAAGAGGGGCTCGGCGACGAGCGCGCCGAAGGCGGGTACGGCGAGCGCGATGATCTCTCGGTCGTGCCGTCGCCGAGCGGCCTTGGGCGCCGCGGGAGCCTGTGTCATGGACACCAATGTAATCTTCCACAGGTAAGAGATGCAATGTTCTTTAGACCCTTACCTGAGTTGGGGCTCGGCGCCCGCTCGTACGCGTTTTGCGACGATCTTGGTCCGAGTGGGAAAGTTTTTCTTCTGCACAGCCGGTGGATGGGAAAGATGCAGGTCAGAGGCGCTTTCTTAAACTGGCTGAGTGCTTGTTCACAGGGCTGTCCACCGGCCCGTGCACAGGTTTGGCGGAGTTCTCCACAGCATCGGGCCCGTCATCCACACCGCCTGTGGATAACCAGATTGGCTGACGGTGCCCACAGGCCTACCGTGGTCCGGCGCCCGCCTCGTCGTACGACCTCGGAAACCCCGTAAAACCGACGCGTCAGAACCGGAGTTGGGCCCCCTTATTTGTCAGTGTCGTGCCTTAGGAAAGAGGGGCACGGCGAGGTCCGCGCGGCGGACGGGAGGAGGTGGCCCGGTGAGTATCTCCGAGCCTTTGGACGACCCCTGGGCCGACAGCGGTCCCAGTGACCGTCTGCCCGTCTCCCGCCAGCGCCGCGACGGAGGCCGGGGCCGCGACGAGCAGCACGAGCGCGGCCGTGAGGGCGGCTGGGACGGCGGGGGTTCGTCGTTCGAGCGCGTCCCCCCGCAGGATCTCGACGCGGAGCAGTCGGTGCTCGGCGGCATGCTGCTCTCCAAGGACGCCATCGCCGATGTCGTCGAGGTCCTCAAGGGCCACGACTTCTACCGTCCGGCGCACGAGACGATCTACGCCTCGATCCTCGACCTCTACGCGAAGGGCGAGCCGGCCGACCCGATCACCGTGGCGGCCGAGCTCACCAAGCGCGGTGAGATCACCAAGGTCGGCGGCGCATCGTATCTGCACACCCTGGTCCAGACGGTCCCGACGGCGGCGAACGCCGAGTACTACGCGGAGATCGTCCACGAGCGCGCGGTGCTGCGCCGGCTCGTCGAGGCCGGCACCCGCATCACCCAGATGGGATACGCGGCCGACGGCGACGTCGACGAGATCGTCAACAGCGCCCAGGCCGAGATCTACGCGGTCACCGAGCAGCGCACCACCGAGGACTATCTGCCGCTCGGCGACATCATGGAGGGCGCTCTCGACGAGATCGAGGCGATCGGCTCGCGCTCGGGGGAGATGACCGGTGTGCCCACCGGCTTCACCGACCTCGACCAGCTCACCAACGGCCTGCACCCCGGCCAGATGATCATCATCGCGGCCCGACCCGCCATGGGTAAGTCGACGCTGGCCCTGGACTTCGCGCGCGCCTGTTCGATCAAGCACAACATGCCGAGCGTGATCTTCTCGCTCGAAATGGGGCGCAACGAGATCGCGATGCGCCTGCTGTCCGCCGAGGCCCGTGTGGCCCTGCACCACATGCGCTCCGGCACCATGACGGACGAGGACTGGACGCGCCTCGCCCGACGCATGCCGGACGTCTCGGCCGCCCCCCTCTACATCGACGACTCGCCGAACCTGTCGATGATGGAGATCCGCGCGAAGTGCCGACGCCTCAAGCAGCGCAATGACCTGAAGCTCGTCGTCATCGACTATCTGCAGCTGATGCAGTCCGGCGGTTCCAAGCGGGCCGAGAGCCGCCAGCAGGAAGTCTCGGACATGTCGCGAAACCTGAAGCTCCTGGCCAAGGAGCTGGAGCTGCCGGTGATCGCGCTCTCGCAGCTGAACCGTGGCCCCGAGCAGCGCACCGACAAGAAGCCCATGGTCTCCGACCTGCGTGAATCCGGCTCGATCGAGCAGGACGCGGACATGGTGATCCTGCTGCACCGCGAAGACGCGTACGAGAAGGAGTCGCCTCGCGCGGGCGAGGCGGACATCATCGTCGGCAAGCACCGTAACGGCCCCACGGCGACGATCACCGTCGCCTTCCAGGGCCACTACTCGCGCTTCGTGGACATGGCACAGACCTGATCCCGCGCTGAACCGCCTATTGGGCCTCTTCCTGCCTGGCTTTCCTAGGAGTCCTAGGATAGAACTAGGGTCTCAAGGATGTGAGGAGGGTGGGCATGGCGCGGGCCGGGCTGACGGCGGAGCGGGTGACGATCGCGGGCGCTGAGCTGGCGGACGACGTCGGGCTCGACCAGGTGACGATGTCGCAGGTGGCGCGGCGGCTGGGCGTGAAGGACGCGAGCCTCTACACGCACGTCCGCGGTCTGGAGGATCTGCGTGGCCGGATCGCGCTGCTGGCGGCGGACGAGAAGACCATTCGCATCGCTGAGGCTACCGCCGGACTGGCGGGCAGGGACGCGCTGGTCGCGTTCGCCGACGCCTGGCGGGAGTACGCCCGTGAACATCCGGGTCGCTACGCGGCGACGCAGACCTCGATCCGGATCGACCCCGAGCTGGCCGCGAAGGCGCCCGGACCGCGGCGCGCGGTCGAGCTGACGTACGGCATGCTGCGCGGTTACGGCCTGGCCGAGCCCGACCTGACCGACGCGGTCCGGTTGCTGCGCAGCACGTTCCACGGGTTCGTCGCCCTGGAGGCGGCGGGTGGGTTCGCGCACGAGCGTTCGCCGCAGCAGTCCTGGGTCCGCGCGCTCGATGCCCTGCACACCCTCCTGGAGCACTGGCCTCCGCCCCAAGAGCCCATGTTCGGAGAAGGAGACTCCTCATGACCACGCCGACCATCGGCAGGCTGCGCGTGAAGGGCGCGACCCTCCACTACGAAGTGCGTGGCCGGGGCCCGCTCCTGCTGCTGATCCCCGGTGGGACGGGTGGCGCGGCTTCGTTCGACGGCATCGTCGACGACCTGGCCACGGAGTACACCGTCGCGACCTACGATCCGCGCGGCATGTCCCGAAGCACGCTGGACGACCCCGAGGCCGAGCAGCGAGTGGCCGACCACGCCGATGACGCCTTCCGGATGCTGGAGTTGCTGTCGCCCGCTGAACCCGCTCGCGTACTCGGCGTCAGCTCGGGCGCGATCGTCGCCCTGCACCTGGTCACAGCTCATCCCGAATGCGTCGAACGGGTCGTGGCACATGAGCCGCCGATGGTGGAGGTCCTGCCGGACGCTCCCGAGCACCGCGTGCTCATCGCACGCGTGCAGGAGACGTTCCGCACTCAGGGGCTCATGCCGGCTATGGCTGTGTTCGCAGCGGGTCTGAAGAAGGACGACAACACCAGTGAGCCGAAGGCCGAGACGGGGACGGAAGCGGAGGCGGAGGCGGAGGTGAAACTTCCGCCGCAAGCAGCGGCGCGGGCCGAGCAGACGATGGCCAACCTGCCGTACTTCGTCGGACGCATCGTGCCGAGCTTCATGTCCTACGTCCCGGACCTCCACCGGCTGGAAGCACTGTCGGACCGCCTTGTGCTCGCCTGCGGTCAGGACTCGCGCGGCGAGTTGCCGTACCGCCCGGCCGCACTGCTGGCCGAGCGTTTCGGCATCGAACTTCAGCGCTTCCCAGGTGGGCACACCGGTCTGACCACGCACCCCGCCGAGTTCGCCGCGTGCCTGCGGAAGGCCCTCCACACCTTCGCCCGGCCCTGACTCACTCCGTCAGGGGCAGGCACTCGGCGAGCAGGCCGACGATGTCGCGCCAGGCCCGTTGCGCGTGTCGCGGGTGGTGACCGACGCCGGGGAGGACGGCCTGGTCGACCGGCGGGTGGTGGAAGGCGTGCAAGGCTCCGCCGTAGACCACGATGCGCCAGTCGATGCCCGCGGCCTGCATCTCGGCGGCGAAGGCGTCCCGTTGCTCGGCGGGCATGATCGGGTCCTCCGACCCGACCCCGGCCCACACGGGGCAACGGATGTGCGCCGCCTCGCCCGGACGGCCCGTGGTCAGTGCGTTGACCGTCCCGATCACGCGCAGGTCGACGCCGTCGCGGCCGAGTTCCAGGGCGATCGCGCCCCCGGTGCCGTAGCCGATGGCGGCGATCCGGTCGGGGTCGGTCCGGGGTTCGGCACGCAGCACATCGAGGGCGGCGTGGCCGATCTCCCGCATCCGGTCCGGGGAGGCGAGCAGGGGCATCGCGTGCGCCAGCATCTCCTCCGGGTCGGTGAACCAGCGCCCGCCGTTGATGTCGAAGGCCAGTGCCACGTATCCCAGCTCGGCGAGGGCGTCTGCCCGGCGGCGCTGGAAGTCGTTCAGACCCGTCCCCTCGGGGCCGATCAGGACCGCGGGCCTGCGGTCGACTCCGGCGGGGAGGGCGAGGTGCCCGACCATCGTCAGACCGTCTGCCGGATATTCGACCGTGCGCGTTGTGACCATTGGGACCGTTGTCATGGGACCGGACTGTAGTGATCGTCGAGGCCCGGTCGGGCACATATCTTCCGTCGGCAGAACAGTGTGGGTATCGGGCCTGGGACGGGCACTATGGAGGGCTCTGATGCGTGGCCCTCACCGATCTGCTCACCGATCCGAAACCGATCAGGAACTGATCAGAAGGCGCTGAGTCCGGTGAGTTCGCAGGACAGGTCCCAGAGGCGGGTTGCCGCGTCCGGGTCGACGGCCCAGGGCTTGACGCCGCCGATCAGCATGTCGTCGGTGGTGGCCGACTCGGCGATGTCGCAGTCCTGGCAGTACGCCCCGCCGCGGCCGTCCAGGAGAGGTGAGGTCGCCGCCCACAGGGCTGTCGCCGCGCCCTGCTCGGGGGTCTTGAAGCCGGCTGCCGGTGTGCCGTCCGGAGTCACCCAGCCCTGCGTGAGCCACTCCTCGCGGGGGATGTGGCGTTGCAGCGGGGTGAGGATGCTGCCGGGGTGTACGGCGAAGGCGTGCAGGCCGCGGTCGGAACCGAGGCGGTCGAGGTGCAGGGCGAAGAGGGCGTTGGCGGTCTTGGACTGGGCGTAGGCCAGCCATCGGTCGTAGCCCGTGCGGAAGTGCGGGTCCGCCCAGCGGATGTCGGACAGGAAGTGACCGGAGGAGGTGACGGCCACGACGCGGGCCCCGCCAGGCGCGAAGGCCGGGCGCAGGCGGTGGGTCAGTGCGAAGTGCCCGAGGTGGTTGACGGCGAAGTGCGCTTCCCAGCCGGGGCCGACGCGTGTCTCGGGGCAGGCCATCACGCCGGCGCCGTTGATGAGGAGGTCGAGGGAGCGGCCGGTTTCCAGGAAGCGATCGGCGAAGACGCGGACACTCTCCGGATCCGCGAGGTCGAGGGCGTGCACCTCTGTCCGGGGAGTGCCGCGCAGAGCGTTCTCGGCGGTCTCGGGGTGGCGGGCGGGGACGACGACGTGCGCGCCCGCGCGGACGAGTGCGTGAGTGGTCGCGAGGCCGAGACCGGAGTATCCGCCGGTCACCAGAGCGGTGATTCCTGCCAGGTCCTTGCCTGCGAGGACGTCGTCGGCCGTGCTGAGGGCGTTGAATCCGGAGCCGGTCTTCTGCTGTTCGGTGATCATGCCGGCGACGCTAAAACCTAGAGCGCGAGCTAGGTCAAGGCCGTGGGACAGGGGCCGGGTACGGTCGGGGCATGAGCGGGGATGCGGGCCATGCGCCCGGGGGAAGGCCCGATGAGGTGGGCCGGGGCACGGGTGGGCTGTCCATCGGGAAGGTCGCAGAGGCGACCGGCCTGAGCGTGCACGCCCTGCGGTTCTTCGAGCGTGAAGGGCTCTTCCTGCGTGAGATCCCGCGCTCCGGCGGTGGCCGACGCGTCTATGACCAGGCGGACGTGGACTGGCTCCAGCTGTGCGGGCGGCTGCGGGACTCGGGCATGCCGATCGCCACGATCAGGAGGTTCGCGGCGCTCGTACGCTCGGGGCCGGGAAACGAACCGGACCGCCTCGCACTGCTCCAGGAGCACGAGCGTGCCGTACGCGCGAAGATCGACGACCTCGACGCCTGTCTGGACGTCATCCACGGCAAGGTCGTCACCTACGAGCAGCACCTGCGTGACGGGACGGCCGCCGGGCTCTGGTCGCCCGCGCCGCTCACACTCCCGCGTCGCGATTCGTCGGTGCAGTGACGGACCACCACGACGCCTCCGCGGCAGACAGCGGCGCCGGGCAGACGCTTGAGGAGAAAACTCAATGCAGGCTCGTATGCAGCACCCCGCCCTGCTCATCCCTGAGGCCATGAAGGCCTTGCTGACCCTGTCGAAGGTCATCAGGAAGCAGGGTCTGCCCCAGGCGACCATCGAGCTGGTGCAGCTGCGCGTGAGCCAGATCAACGGAAGCAGCGTCTGCGTGGCCGGGAACGCACGCAGTGCCGCCGCGGCGGGTGCCACCGTCGAGCAGCGCTCAGCGGTGGCCGCCTGGCGGAACACTCCCTGCTTCACCGCTGCGGAACGCTCCGCCCTCGCCCTCGCGGAGGCCGCCACCCGCCTCGCCGACCGGCCCGACCCGGTGCCGAAAGCGATCTGGGACGAGGCCGCGAAACACTTCACCGAGCGGGAGCTGGCGGCGCTCGTCCTCGCCATCGGAGCGGCCAACATGTTCAACCGGATCAACATCACGACGCGACGGATCGCAGGGGCACAGCCCTGGGAGAGCTGATGGGCCGACGCCCTCGAATTCGCTCGACGCATGCGCGTCTCCCGGGTGAACTGGTCCCATGACGACACCTCACGAAGAGTTGCTCCCCTCCACCCGCCGAGCCCTGCTGCACCGCGTCGCCACCGCGCAGGTGGAGGGCCGGACCCCGTCACTGGCCGCCGCGGTGGCCCGGGACGGTGCGTTGGTGTGGAGCGGCGGCCGCAGCATGGTGGACGGGCACGAGCCGGACGAGAACGTCCAGTACCGCATCGGTTCGATCACCAAGACCTTCACCGCCGTCCTGGTCATGCGGTTGCGCGACGAGGGTGTGCTGGACCTCGGCGATCCGCTGGAGAAGCACCTGCCGGGCACCGGCGCGGGGGAGGCCACGATCGCCGAACTCCTCGCGCACACCGGCGGGCTGGCGGCCGAGACCCCTGGTGAGTGGTGGGAGCGCACCCCGGGATCGACCCGCCCGGAGCTCACCGATGTCCTGGGGGACGACCCCTTCAAGCACCCCGTCGGCCGACGCTTCCACTACTCCAACCCCGGCTATACGCTGCTCGGTTCGCTGGTGGAGGCCTTGCGGGGCGCCCCGTGGGAGGAGGTGCTGCGCCGCGAAGTGCTGGAGCCGCTCGGGTTGACTCGCACGAGTGCTCAGCCGCAGGACCCGCATGCCGGTGGTTGGGCCGTGCATCCCTGGGCGGACGTGATGATGCCGGAGCCCGTCGAAGATCTGGGGCTGATGGCTCCGGCCGGCCAGTTGTGGTCCACGACGGCGGATCTGGTGCGCTTCGGATCCTTCCTGGTGAAGGGCGACGACCGGGTTCTCAGCGTGGATTCCGTACGGGAGATGCGGACACCGTCGGCTCCGCTGCCCATGGGGGAATGGGACAGGGCGTACGGCCTGGGCGTGGATCTGCTGCGGTGGGAGAGGGGCAGCCTGGCCGGGCACGGAGGGTCGCTGCCCGGCTTCCTCGCCGCCCTGTGGGTGAGCGAGGCGGACGGCATCGCAGCGGTCGCGCTCGCCAACTGCACGTCGGGGCCGCCGGTGGCGGCGCTGGCCGTGGACCTGGTGAAGATCGTGGCCGACGCGGAGCCGCGCATCCCGGAGCCGTGGCGGCCGCTCCCCGAAGTCGAGAAGAGGGTGCTGGAGTTGGCGGGCCCCTGGTACTGGGGGACTCAGGTGCTCGTCCTCCGCCTGGCAGCCGACGGTGGAGTGGAGCTCGGTCCGCTGTCCGGCCAGGGGCGCCAGGCCCGGTTCCGGCCCAACGGCGACGGTACGTGGACGGGGCTCAACGGGTACTACGCCGGTGAGCTGTTGCGGGCGGTACGGCGGCCGGACGGCTCGGTGAGCCACCTCGACCTGGGTTCGTTCGTCTTCACACGCAAGCCGTACGACGAGGGGGCGCCGGTGCCGGGCGGGGTGGACCCGCAGGGGTGGCGCGGCTTCTAGCTCTGGACGGCGCGAGGGCCTGTTTCACGTGAAACAGCGAGGCGTTTCACGTGAAACAGGCCCTGAGTACTTCACGTGAAACAGGCCCTCGCGCCAACCGCAGGAGCAGCCTCAGAGCTGCAGCTTGAAGCCCACGTGCGACGCCGAGAAGCCGAGCCGCTCGTAGAAACGGTGGGCGTCGGTGCGCGTGGCGTCGGAGGTCAGCTGCACCAACTGGCAGCCCTGGCGCCGGGATTCCTCGACGGCCCACTCGATGAACCGCGTGCCGAGGCCACTGCCGCGCTCGTCGGTGTGGACACGCACTCCCTCGATGATCGAGCGGGTGGCCCCCTTCCGGGAGAGACCCGGAACGATCGTGAGCTGGAGTGTGCCGACGACACGGCCCTCGCGCTCGGCGACGACCAGGTGCTGGTTCGGGTCGCCGGCCAGCCGCTCGAACGCCGTCATGTACGGGGTGAGGTCGTCCGGCGACTCGCGCGTGGCGCCCAGGGGGTCATCGGCGAGCATGCCCACGATGGCGGGCAGATCCGCGGCGACAGCAGGGCGTATCTCAAGATCTCCCATGGCCACAGCCTATGCGCATGGCCGCAGCCGCGGAGGCCGTGTGGAGAACGTTGCCCGCGGCCTCACGCCGGTACGCGCAGTGTCTCGACGGCCTTGACCAGCGGGGCGAGCTCGGGATTCCGGGCGGCCTCGTCGAGCGCCTCCCGCAGGGCTGCGTCGTTGGTGGGGCGCGCCTCGGCGAGCAGCGCGGCGCCGGACTCGCTGACGTCCGTGTAGATGCCGCGGCGGTCGGTGGGGCACAGGTAGCGGGACAGCAGGCCGCGCTCCTCAAGCCGGGTCACCAGGCGGGTGGTCGCGCTCTGGCTGAGCACCACGGCGTCGGCGACCTGCTTCATCTGCAGATGGCCGCCTTCGCCGTCGTGCTGGCGGTTGAGGACGTCGAGAAGGCTGTACTCCCGCACGCTGAGGCCGTGCTTGGTCTGGAGGGCACGCTCGACGTGGGCCTCGATCTTCCCGTGGAGCAAGGAGAGGGCGCACCAGCTTTGGGCGAGCGCGGTGAGTGCGGGGTCGGTCGCTGTCATGGCTCTTGTTCCTCCGTCCCGGAGCGGCTGCACCCAGGATAGTCCACCAGTGCAATATCCAGCGGTTGCAACTAGCCCGCGTGTGCAACTATTGTGGACGCACGTTAAGCGCACCTGCAATCGTTTGGAAGGTAGATCCATGCCTCTCGCGCTTCTGGCCCTCGCGATCGGGGCCTTCGGAATCGGGACCACCGAATTCGTGATCATGGGACTGCTTCCCGAGGTCGCGGGTGACTTCGGTGTCTCCATTCCCACCGCAGGCTTCCTCGTGACCGGGTACGCCCTCGGCGTGGTGCTCGGCGCTCCCCTGATGACCGCCCTCGGCACCCGTATCCCGCGCAAGCGGATGCTGATGCTGCTGATGGGCCTCTTCGTCGTCGGCAACCTGCTCTCCGCCGTGGCCCCGGTCTTCGGCGTGATGCTGGCCGGTCGCGTCGTCGCGTCACTCGCCCACGGCGCCTTCTTCGGCATCGGCTCGGTCGTCGCGGCCGAACTGGTCGCTCCCGAGAAGAAGGCGGGCGCGATCGCCATGATGTTCTCGGGTCTCACCGTGGCCAACGTGGTCGGTGTTCCGCTCGGCACGCTCGTCGGCCAGGCCATTGGCTGGCGCGTCACCTTCGTGATCGTCGCCGCCCTCGGCGTCCTCGGTCTCTTCGGCATCGCCAAGCTCGTGCCGGATCTGCCCAAGCCGGAAGGCGTGCGGCTGCGCGACGAGGTGGGCGCCTTCCGCAACGTACAGGTGCTGCTCGCCATGGCGATGACGGTCCTGGGCTTCGGCGGTGTCTTCGCGGCCATCACCTACATCACGCCGATGATGACGGACGTCGCCGGTTACGCGGACTCCTCCGTGACCTGGCTGCTCGTCCTCTTCGGGCTCGGCATGGTCGGCGGCAACCTCGTCGGGGGACGGTTCGCGGACCGCGCGCTGATGCCGATGCTGTACGCGGCGCTGGGCTCCCTCGCCCTCGTGCTCGCCCTGTTCACCCTCACGGCGCACAACAAGATCACGGCCGCCGTCACCATCCTGCTGATCGGCGCCCTGGGCTTCGCGACCGTGCCGCCCCTGCAGAAGCGGGTCCTGGACTACGCATCCGGTGCTCCGACGCTCGCCTCCGCGGTCAACATCGGCGCCTTCAACCTGGGCAACGCGCTGTCGGCCTGGCTCGGTGGCCTCGTCATCTCCGCCGGCCTCGGCTACACCGCCCCGAACTGGGTCGGTGCGGTACTCGCCGCTTCCGCCCTCGTCCTGGCCCTCGTCTCGGCGGCCCTGGAGCGCCGCTCCGGAGGCCCGAGCGTGGTCGTGACAGGCGCGGTACCGGTAGAGCAGCGCACGCCCGTCCATCACTGAGCTATCCCCGCCCCCGGATCAGTCCTCACCCCCAGCCACTGCTCTCCCCCCCCCAACACCACCCGCAAGGAGAAAACCCCTCATGAGCACCACCAAGACCACCACCGCTGTCGCCCCGCTCACCATCGAGGACGCCGAGGCACTCGTCACCACGGCCCGCCGTGCGGCCGAGGAGGCCGGGGTCAGGGTCAGCGTCACCGTCCTCGACGCGGGAGGCCACCTCCTCGCCTTCCGGCGCGACGACCGGGCCGTGCTGATCTCCGGCGAGACCAGCACCCGCAAGGCTTACACCGCCCTCCAGTTGGACGCCTCGACCGCAGACCTCGTCGACACGGTCCAGCCCGGTGGCCTCTTCCACACCCTGCCCACCGCCCTCGACCGTCCGCTGCTCTTCATCGCGGGCGGGGTGCCGGTCCACCGCGACGGCCGCCTGATCGGTGCCATCGGCGTCGGCGGCGGCGCCCCGCAGCAGGACCACGGCTTCGCTACGGCGGCTGCTGAGGCCCTCGCGTAGGGGCATAACGCGCGTACATCAACGTGTGACGTGCGCGCTCGTCGGTCGAATCAGCCCGCCGCGACCGTCAGCGGTGCGAAGCGGCGCGTCCAGTCGCCGGGCAGTTCCGGCGTGCCGTACGCCATCACGGCGTTGAAGGCGATGGACTCAAGGCCGTTCTCCTTCACCCAGGCCAGAAGTTCGGTGTGCCGTACGTCGATGTCGGTGCGCAGAGGGCGGTCGGTACCGGCGCCGAGCGAGGCGATGAGGGCCTTCGCGGTCTCGGTGTCCCGCGCGACGAGCGGCCCGACGACCTGGGTCTCCATGTTGGGCCAAGCCCCCGCGTAGCCGATGATCTCGCCGCCGGCTTCCGCGACCCGCAGCTGGTCGGTGAAGGCGGGGAGCCGGGTGATCACATGCATGCGGTCATGGCCGAACACCTCGGTGTCGAGCCGGAGGATGGCGCCGAGGTCCTCCGCGGTGGCCGGCCTGGTGGCGATGTCGGGCGCGGGCCCCACCGCGGTGAAGTGCCCCTTGACCATCTCGGCCCGGCCGATCACCTTGAAGCCGAGCTGCTCGTAGAGCGGGCGGCCGTTCGGTGTCGCGTGGAGGGTCAGCGGGGTGGTGGCCGCCTCCTCGATGGCGTACTGCATCAGGCGGCGGCCGATGCCCCGGCGGGCGTACCGCTCGGCGACGAGGACCATGCCGATCGCCGCGAGGGCAGGGCGCTGGAGAGGGCCGTACTGGGTCACTACATAGGCACCGATGAGGCTGTCGCCGTCGGGGTCGTCGATGCCGTAACCCGTTCCGGCCGACAGCAGCAGACCCCACTTGTGTTCTTCACGGGGCCAGCCCCGGTCCTCGGACAGGTCGGCGCAGGCCTTGAGGTCGCGGGGGGTCAGTCGGCGGATGGGCAGTGCGGAGAGGGAAGGTGTCGACACGCGGGTCAGGCTGTCTGACGTACAACCTCGGCGTCCACCCGTTTGTGGGCAGAAGCACGTTGCTTTTGGACACCTCGTCATCGGCCACGGTGGATAGGTGCCGGAGGAAGCGGCAGGAAGGGCGGCGACGTTTCACGTGAAACATGGTGGCCACGCAGAGCATCGAGGGGCATCCGAGGGCAGAACCAGCCGTGGGCACTAGCCTCGGCCCACATGGCACGCCTACACCTCTTCGACCTGGACGGGACGCTGCTGCACGGCACGGCGGCCCCCGTGGAGATATCGCGACAGCTCGGCTTGGATGCCGAGATCGCGGAGCTGGAGCGGGAGTTCGTGGCGGGGCACATCGGTTCGCCGGAGTACGCGGTGCGTGTGCACGCGTTGTGGGCGGAGCTCACGGAGGCGCAGGTGACGTCGGCCTTCGACGGGGCACCCTGGCTCTCCGGCATCCAGGAGACCTGGGCCGAGATCCGAGAGGGCGGTGACTACTGCGCGGTGGTCTCCCTCTCGCCGTCGTTCTTCGTGGAGCGGCTCATCGGGTGGGGTGCGCATGCCGCGCACGGTTCGCGTTTTCCCGCCGTGCCGTTCACCCAGCCCGTCGATCCGACGGGCATTCTCAACGCGGCGGCCAAGGTGAAGATCGCGGACCGGCTCTGTGAAGAGTTCGGGGTGGGGCGGAGCGATTGCGTCGCGTACGGCGACTCGCTTTCCGACCTGGAGTTGTTCGGCGTGGTGCCTGTTTCTGTGGCGATCAATGCGGATGAACGGCTGGTGAGCCTCGCCACCCACTCCTATGTCGGGCGGGATCTGCGTAAGGCGTACGAATTGGTCCGGCACGGCCGGTAATTGAGGCAATTGGCAGGCAGGGCCGATGAATTCCGGGCCAAGTTCCGGGCCAAGGGGAGAGGGACTTGTGCGTCCGGCCGCTGCCGGTATGGTCGATCAAGGTTCGGGCCGGTGCGTCTCTGCGCACTCCGGGGGGACGCGCGCAGGTAAATGAAGCCTAACGGGGCAGAGAGATCGAGAGCCCGTACTTCCTGTTATGCGCCTGGCGCGGTGATGTCGAATGGGAAGCTGCGGTGAGGCGGCTGCGGGCAATGTCACATTCTCGACCTACTTGTCCGTAGGGTCCGGGTGCACGGGGTTCAATGTGGCCGTACCGGCCATCGAGGCAGAGCGGGGAACACAGGCAGCTTCCGGCAGGAAGTGCGCAGACCGACCGAGAGATGTTCGAGGCGAGGCACAGCATGGACGCTCCGACCACCGCGTCGGCGGATGACGGTACTTCCGGCGGCGAGGGGGGCTGGTTTACCCCGCGCAGGCCGTCGAAGCGGCCGGAGGACGAGGACAGGCAGCCCTCCGGCACCTCCGCGGCGCCCGTCGAGGAGCCGGCGGACGAGCGAATATCCGCAGCCCCGGCCGTCTCAGGCGCCTCTGCGGTCTCCGCCGCCCTACCGGCGCAGCAGGCCCCGCCTCCCCGGGCAACGACCCCGGAGGCCCTGCCCCTGGAGGTCCCGACTCCGGACACCCCGGCTCCCCAGGCCCAGAACACCTCGCCCCCGATCTCCGCCCCACGGGCGAAGCCGCCGCAGGCCGCGTCCCCCGACGCCGTCCTGGTGCAGCGCACGATGGCGGAGATAGGCCCTGTCGCCGACAAGGTCACCTCGTACTTCTACGCCCTCCTCTTCACCCGGCACCCCGACCTCCGCGCTCTCTTCCCCGCGGCGATGGACGCCCAGCGGGACCGGATCCTCAAGGCCCTGCTGACCGCGGCCGAGCACATCGACCACACCGACGTCCTCGTCTCGTATCTGAAGAATCTCGGGCGCGGCCACCGCAAGTACGGCACCCGTCCTGAGCACTATCCGGCCGTCGGTGAGTGCCTGATCGGCGCGCTGAGCCGGTACGCGGGCGCCGGCTGGGACGAGGAGACCGAGGCCGCCTGGGTCCGGACGTACACGACGATCTCCCAGGTCATGATCGACGCGGCCGCGGAGGACGAACTGCGCGCCCCCGCCTGGTGGTTCGGCGAGGTCGTATCGCACGACCTGAGAACCCCGGACATCGCGGTCGTCACCGTCCGGCCCGACCAGCCGTACCCCTTCCTCGCCGGGCAGTACACCAGCCTGGAGACCCCCTGGTGGCCGCGGGTCTGGCGGCACTACTCCTTCGCGTCGGCCCCCCGCTCCGACGGGCTGCTGTCCTTCCACGTCAAGGCCGTCCCGGCCGGCTGGGTGTCCAACGCCCTCGTGCACCACGCCCGCCCCGGTGACATCCTGCGGCTCGGCCCGCCCACCGGCTCGATGACCGTCGACCACACCACCGACAGCGGCCTGCTCTGTCTGGGCGGCGGCACGGGCATCGCGCCCATCAAGGCGCTCGTCGAGGACGTCGCCGAGCACGGCAGGCGGCGCCCCGTCGAGGTCTTCTACGGCGCACGCACCGATCACGATCTGTACGACATCGACACGATGCTGCGGCTCCAGCAGTCCCACCCCTGGCTGGCCGTTCGCCCGATCGTGGACCAGCGGGCGCAACTGCCGGACGCGGTGCGGGAGTACGGCCCGTGGAACGAGTACGACGCGTATCTCTCGGGACCACCCGGCATGATCCGCAACGGAGTGGACGCCCTGCGGGACATCGGCATCCCCGAGGGCCGGATCCGCCACGACTCCGTCGAGGAACTGGTGGCGTCGGACTAGGCAGGCGCTAGCCCAGGTCGGGGGCGTGCATCGCGCGTACGCCCTCGATGTTGCCGTCGAGGTAGTGCCGGAGCGACAGCGGTACGAGATGGACCGAGGCGATGCCGACCCGTGTGAAGGGCACGTGCACGATCTCGTACTCGCCGCACGGCTCCTCGATCTCGGGGCCGTGCCGCAGGGCGGGGTCCATGGACTCCAGGCGGCAGACGAAGAAGTGCTGCACCTTCACGCCGGCCGCGCCGTCCTCGGCGATGTGCTCCACGGTGTCGACGAAACAGGGCACGACATCGGTGATCTTGGCGCCGAGCTCCTCGTGGACCTCACGGTGGAGCGCGTCGACGACGGAGGCGTCCTCCGCCTCCACGCCGCCGCCCGGGGTGAGCCAGTACGGATCGACACCGGGTTTGGTGCGCTTGATCAGGATCAGGTCGTCGCCGTCCAGCAGGACGGCGCGTGCGGTGCGCTTGACCACGGGTCGGACGGTCATGGGGGAAATGTGGCCCGGACTGTTCCACGTGAAACATCGTGGACCAGCCGCGCCCCCCATCAAGCCCAGCCGGCGGCAGTGCGCAACAGCCACTCGTGCGCCCGCGCGATGTGCGGCATGGCGAGTGTCCCGGTGCGCACCGCCAAGAAGTACGTGCGCAAAGGAGGCACCGCAGGGTCGAGGAGCGTCACGATGTCGCCGCGCTCCAGGGCCGCGGCACACAGGTAGCGGGGCAGCACGGCGAGGCCCGCGCCCGAGACCACGCAGGAGAGGACGGCGCGCAGGTCCGGCACGATGACGGCGCCCGACGCCACGGGGCGGCCGTCGAAGACAGCGGCCCAGTAGCGGGAGACGAACGGCAGCGACTCATGGACCTCGACCACCGGAAGGTTCTCCAGCGGCAGCGATGCCCGGCGGCGCGGTCTGCCGGGTGCGAGACGGGCCGCCCAGGGCTCCCCCGCGACCAGGACGTGCTCCTCGTCGCAGAGCGGTGTCGCGGTGAGCAGCGGGCCGCGCGGCCGGACGGTGGTGATGGCCAGGTCGTGGTGCCCGGCGGAGAGCCCCTCCAGCACCTCCTCGGCGTTGCCGAACGAGACGCGCAGGGCGTGGCTGCGGCCCTCCTGGCCGCTCAGGGCGGTGAGCGCGGGCAGAGCGCGTTCCGCGGTGAACTCGGGCGGTCCGGCGAGGTGCAGGGTGCGTACCGACGAGTCCTCGTCCAGTCCGGCCTCGGCGATCTCCATGAGGGCGTCCAGATGGGGTGCGGCCTTGTGGGCGAGTTCGTCGCCGATGGTCGTGGGGGTCACGCCACGGGCCTGGCGCAGGAAGAGCGGCCGCCCCAACTGCCGTTCCAGCGTCCGGATCTGGGAGGTGACGGCGGGCTGGGAGAGCCCGAGCAGCGCCGCCGCACGCGTGAAGGACCCGGCCCGGTGCACCGTCACGAAGGTGCGCAGCAGGGCCAGGTCCATAGTGACGTTCCTCCCCTTCGTGCCCCAGGGCCCGCTCACTATAAATATGTCGATAGGACTCTGTCGCTACGGTGATTGGACACTGACACAGAGTCAACTAGCCTTGTTGGCGCGGTTCCTCGCGCGCGGAACCGGAACGGTCCGAGCCACGAGGGGGGAGGCTCGGACCGTTCGTTGTACGTAGCCGGGGTGCGGCCTGTCGTACAGGAGGCGTGCTGCGGGCCCGTGTCGGGCGCGGTCAGTCCGTGGATCCGGCCGACTCGTCCAGCGCACGCAGCACATCCGCCACAAGGTCATCAGTGTCCTCGGCTCCCGCGGACAAGCGAATGAAACCCTCCGGAACGGCGTCCCCGCCCCATCGTCCGCGGCGCTCGGCAGTGGACCGCACACCGCCGAAGCTCGTCGCGTCGTCCACCAGGCGCAGGGCTTCGAGGAAACGCTCGGCACGCGCGCGCGTGGGCAGCGTGAAGGAGACCACGCACCCGAAGCGCCGCATCTGCCGCGAGGCGATCTTGTACGACGGGTCGTCGGCCAGCCCGGGATAGCGCAGCCCCGACACCTCGGAGCGGCCTCGCAGCGCCTCGGCGAGGGCCAGTGCGTTCGCGTTCTGCCGGTCGGCGCGCAGCTGCAGCGTGGCCAGCGAGCGGTGGGCGAGCCAGGCCTCCATCGGCCCCGGGATCGCCCCGACGATCTTGCGCCAGCGGCGTACGGAAGCGATCAGCTCCGCGTCGCGGCCGGCCACGTACCCGAGGAGGATGTCGCCGTGGCCCGTGAGCATCTTGGTGCCGCTGGCCACCGCGAAGTCGGCGCCGAGTTCGAGGGGGCGCTGGCCGAGCGGCGTCGCCAGGGTGTTGTCGACCGCCACCAGCACGCCACGCGCGTGTGCCGCGTCGGCGAGCCGCCGAACGTCGCACACGTCGAGTCCGGGGTTGGACGGCGTCTCGATCCACAGCAGCTTCGCCCCGCCCAGGACGTCGAGCTGGGCGTCTTCGCCGGTCGGAGCGGTGCGCACCTCGATGCCGTACGCCGTGAGCTGTTCGCGGACGAGGGGGAGGACCTGGTAGCCGTCATCCGGCAGGACGACCGCGTCGCCGGCACGAAGCTGCGAGAACAGCACCGCCGAGATCGCGGCCATGCCGGAGGCGAAGACCAGCGTTTCGACGTCCGCGCCGGAGTCCGGCGCTTCGAGCTCGCCGATCGCGCGCTCCAGGTGCGTCCAGGTGGGGTTCTCGTCGCGGCCGTAGGCGTAACCGCCCGTGGGATCGCCCGGCAGGTGGAAGTGCGCGGCGAACACCGGGCCGGGCAGCGTCGGCTCGTGCTTCACCGGTTCGGGCAGCCCGACCCGGACCGCGCGCGTGCCGTCGCCGATGCCCGCCGAAGCGCCCCGGCCGCCCTCCGAGCCATCGCCCACAGGCCCGCCTATAGGTCCTGATTCCGTCATGCCGCCCGCCTTTCCACTGCTGCACGTACAGGGCCGAGCAGGCCTTGGCCCGCCGCCTCCACCATTCTCGGCCACATCCGGAAGGCCTCGGTCAGTCCTTGTCGTCGGGGAGGACGACGTTCAGGGCCCAGGACACGATCGAGATGATCAGGCCGCCCAGGACGGCGGTCCAGAAGCCCTCGACATGGAAGCTGACGTCGAACTTGTCGGCCAGCCACGAGGTGAGCAGCAGCATCAGGGCGTTGACCACAAGGGTGATCAGGCCGAGCGTCAGGATGAACAGCGGGAAGGTGAGGACCTTCACCACCGGCTTGACCAGGAAGTTCACCAGCCCGAAGAGCAGGGCGACGACGATGAGCGTGCCCACCTTCTTGCCCGTGCTGTCGCCGGTCAGGGTGATCTTGTCGAGCACCCATACGGCGACGGCCAAGGCCGCGGCGTTGGCGATCGTCTTGACTACGAAATTCTTCATGTGTCTGATCGTGGCAGACATGGGCCGGGAAGGGCCGGCTCACGAGCGAGGGGTGTACGAGGGCGATGAAGGCATTCCGACTGGACGAGCTGGAGGCGGAGCGCGCCGCCAACGACGGCGCCTACCTGCAGTTCCTGCGTGAGCGGAACATGTCGGTCGGGCTGTACGCGCTCAACGCCGGGGAGGCCGATCCACAGCAGCCGCACGGGCAGGACGAGGTCTACATGGTCGTCAGCGGCCGGGCCTCGATCACCGTCGGCATGGAGACCACGCAGGTGGCGCGGGGCAGCGTCATCTATGTGCCGGCCGGTGTCGCCCACAAGTTCCACCACATCAGCGAGGACCTGCGCGTGCTCGTCGTCTTCTCTCCCCCGGAGGCCTGACTCCCGCCGGCCGACGGGCTGGCTCCCTCCGGAGGCTGACCTCTTCAGGGCTGCGACCTCGGGGTTCCCTCAGGGTCGGATCAGGGGAGGACAAGGGCTCCGAGGCCTCCGTGGAGGCCTTCGGCGCCCTAGCATCGAATGCGAGAAGCCGGGAACCTGCAGAGTTTTCAGGAACCGCGCCGATGGAACCGCACCGATGCGAAGAGCGCGGAAGTGCGGACAGAGCGGAGAGAGGTAAGGACGATGGCAGCGAAGGAGATCTTTGCGGGAATGCCGTGGTGGGTGAAGTGGGTGGCCGTGCCGGTCATCGCACTCGTCGTGTTCGGCGGCCTGATAGCGAGCGTTGTCGGATTCGTGGTCAGTCTGCTCTTCAAGGCGCTGATATTCGTAGCGCTGGTCGGTGGACTCATCTACGTCGTACGGAAGTTCATATCCGGCTCCTCGTCATCGCGCACCGACTGGTGACTTTTCGCAACGGTTCCCCCGGCCGGGGGAAGTTTCCCGGTGGGACGGCATGGGGCGATGGCCGAGGATTAGAGTCCGGATTCCGACGCGGGGGTCGGTCTCCGCGTAACGGGCGCACGCTTAGGGAGCGAACCTTGGCCGCGGTCGACCCCACCACTTCACCGGTTGACGACTTCACAGACGGAACAGACGGAACAGACGCCGCAGAGGCGGCCCCCGGAGCCCCTGGAGCCGCCGGGCCGACCCTCATCGGCTCCGTGCAGCGGGCTATACGACTGCTGGAAGCCGCCGCCTCGCATCAAAACGGCGCTCCCGCCAAGCAGTTGGCGCGTGAGGCCGGGCTCGCCCTTCCCACCGCGTATCACCTGCTGCGCACCCTGACCCACGAGGGCTATCTGCGCCGGGAGAAGGGGTTGTTCGTCCTGGGCGAGGCCGCCGAGCGGCTGAGCAGCAGCGGAGCCCAGCAGAACCGGCGCGGCAGGATCGACGACTCCCTGGCGCACTGGCGCGACACCATCGGCGTCCCCGTGTACTTCGCCGTCTACCGGGAGGGCGAGATCGAAATCGTCGCCGTCGCCGACACCCCGGGCAATCCCGCCGTGGAGGAGTGGGCGGACTTCCGGGAGACAGGACATGCCCACGCGATCGGTCAGTGTCTCCTCGGTCAGCTCGACGACGACGCGCGACAGGACCACCTCGACCGCTACCCGGTCCAGTCGATCACGCGCTACTCGGTCCGGGACGACCACACGTTCAAGCGGCGGCTCGAATCGAGGGAGCGGATGCGGCCCGTCGTGGAGCGTCAGGAGTACGCCCTCGGGACGGTCTGCGCGGCGATCCCGATCACAGCGGGTGACACCGCGGCGACCATGGCCATTTCTGTTCCCTCCAGCCAAGCCGACCGGTTGCTGCCCGCAGCCCACCAGTTGCAACGGGAGGTCGGAAAGCTACTAGGGACACTCGCCTTCTCTATCAGCATCTGAAAACTCACTCCTTGTGATCTGATGCGCACGTTGAGCAAGATTCCCTTGGTGCCAGGGAGTTGGTCCCTGGCCAGTTGATGGAGAAGCGACGGGGTAGCGCGCGATGGGCGAGACGGTGCAGGCAGAGGTCATGATGAGCTTCCTCGTTTCCGAGGAGCTGTCGTTCCGTATCCCGGTGGAGCTGCGCTATGAGATCGACGATCCCTATGCCGTGCGGCTGACGTTTCACCTGCCGGGGGACACGCCGGTGACCTGGGCCTTCGGGCGGGAGCTGTTGATCGACGGAGTGGGGAGGCCGTGCGGGGACGGAGACGTGCGTGTCGAGCCGACCGATTCCGGCCTGCTCGACGAGGCCCTCATCAGGCTTCAGGTCGGTGCGGATCGGGCGCTGTTCCGGGTGGGCATCCCACCGCTGCTCGCCTTCCTCGACCGCACGGACAAGTTGGTGCCGCTCGGGCAGGAGCGGGCGCTCGCCGACTTCGAGACGCACCTCGACGAGGCACTCGACCGGATCCTCGCGGAGGAGCAGAACGCGGGCTGATTCGGCGTCGTCAACGGGAGGAGAGCCATAGGCATTTTGGTGCATTTCACGGCATCGACTACACCCACCGCATCGACCGCATCGACCGCATCGACCGCACCCACCGCATCGACGGTATGGATCGCAGCCGGGGCTGTCGGCGCCGCGGTCACCGCTTGCGGCGGCGCCCCTTCCCGCCGCGGGAAGGCCGGGCTCCAGTCCCACGGCCCTCGCCACCGGAGCCGGCACCGGTGGCGCCGACGCCCGCACCGATACCGGACGTGCGGTCCGCCGAGACGACCAGGGCGGCCAGCGCGGTCGTCACCGGTACCGAGGCGACCAGGCCGATCGAGCCGATGAGGGTGCGCACGATCTCCTCGGCGACCAACTCGCTGTTGGCCACCGTGCCCACGCTGGACTGAGCGATCGAGAAGAGCAGCAGCAGGGGCAGCGCGGCGCCCGCATAGGCGAGGACGAGGGTGTTGACGACCGAGGCGATGTGGTCGCGGCCGATGCGGATGCCCGCGCGGTAGAGGCCGCGCCAGCCCATCGTCGGGTTGGCCTGGTGCAGTTCCCAGACCGCGGAGGTCTGGGTGACCGTGACGTCGTCGAGTACGCCGAGCGAGCCGATGATGACGCCCGCGAGCAGGAGGCCGCTCATGTCGATGGACGGGTACAGGCCGTGGATGAGGCCGGTGTTGTCGTCCGTGTTGCCGGTGAGGGCGGCCCAGCCGATGAAGAGCGAGCCGAGCAGCCCGATCAGCAGGAGGGAGATGAGCGTGCCGAGTACCGCGACCGATGTGCGAGCCGTGAGGCCGTGGCAGAGATAGAGCGCGATCAGCATGATGGCGCTCGCCCCGATCACCGCCACCACCAGCGGATTCGAACCTTGCAGGATCGCCGGCAGGATGAAGAACGTGAGCACCATGAAGCTGATGGCGAGCGCGACCAGGGCCATCACGCCGCGCAGCCGTCCCACCACGACGACGGCGAGCGCGAAGATGCCGGCGAGCAGCGCCATCGGGATCTTGCGGTTCACATCGGTGACCGAGTACTGCAGGCCTTCGGGCGCCTTGGGCTCGTAGGCGACCACCACCTCCTGGCCCTTGCGGAGTTGCCGGGGCGAGTCCGGCTGGATGAACTCAATGAAGGTGCGGCCCTTGTCCTTGCCGCTGCTCACCTCGATCGTCGCCTTCTTGCAGGTGCCCTCGGCCCGGGACTGCGCGGACTGGCCCTCCGGGGTGGAGGTGTCGCCGGTCGGCGGGGGCTGTGAGGGGCTGAGGTCCTTGCAGGGCAGCTCCTGCACCTTCGTCACCTTCGCCGACTGCGTCTGCCGGTCGAAACCGACGCCGGTCCGCTCGTGCGAGGGCGTGCCGCCGGGCCACAGCACCATGAGCCCCACGACGACCGCGGTGGCGAAGGGGATCAGGACCGCGGCGATGACCTTGCGCAGATGCTTGGAGACGGGCGCGGCCGGGCCGTGGCTGTGGGAATGCCCGTGCCCGGACCCGGACCCATTTCCGTGTCCGGACCCATGTCCATGCCCCTCAGGAGGCATCCCGGAGGAGGGCGGCTGCGGGGGCGGCGGAGGCGGCGGCTGTGTGGTGGTCACTGACCGATCATCGCAAGAACGGAGGGGGCCCTCTGTTCAGCGCGGCCGACATGACGCTAGCGTGGAGCCACCTTTGCAATCGCGGGAGCTCGGAGCACCGGGCTGAGAGGGCGCTGACCTCCGTACGAAACGGCACGAAGAGTGCACGAAACGTACGGGATTCGCTGCGTCGACCGCCGAACCTGTTACCGGGTAATGCCGGCGTAGGGAGTAGGTCTCATGACCACATCGGACGCACGCACGCCTGCCTCCAGCAGCGACGAGCACTCTGAGAGCACAGTCGCGGCTGACGGGGCCGGGAAGTCCATCGGCTGGCACAAGGCGTATGTCGAGGGTTCGCGCCCCGACCTGCGGGTGCCGGTCCGCCAGGTGCACCTCACCAACGGCAAGGCCGTGACCCTGTACGACACTTCGGGCCCGTACACCGACCCGTCGGCCGAGACCGACGTCCGCCGCGGACTGCCGCCGCTGCGGGAGAACTGGATCATCGCCCGCGGCGACACCGAGGAGTACGTGGGCCGCCCGCCCCGTCCCGAGGACGACGGCATCAAGCACACCTCGCCCCGCGGCGGACTCAAGAACCTCGACGCGGTCTTCCCCGGCCGCCCCCGCCAGCCGCGCCGCGGCCGTCAGGGGCAGGCGGTGACGCAGCTGGCGTACGCCCGCCGCGGCGAGATCACGCCCGAGATGGAGTTCATCGGGATCCGCGAGAACATGGACCCGGAGATCGTCCGGACAGAGGTCGCCGCGGGGCGCGCGGTGATCCCCGCCAATGTCAACCACCCGGAGATCGAGCCGATGATCATCGGCAAGAAGTTCCTGGTGAAGGTGAACGCCAACATCGGCAACTCCGCGGTCACTTCCTCCATCGAGGAGGAGGTGGACAAGATGACCTGGGCGACCCAGTGGGGCGCCGACACGGTCATGGACCTGTCCACCGGCCGCAACATCCACACGACCCGCGAGTGGGTCCTGCGCAACTCCCCCGTGCCGATCGGCACCGTGCCGCTCTACCAGGCCCTGGAGAAGGTCGACGGCAAGGCCGAGGAGCTGTCCTGGGAGATCTACAAGGACACGGTCATCGAACAGGCCGAGCAGGGCGTGGACTACATGACGGTGCACGCGGGCGTACGACTTCCGTACGTTCCGCTCACCGCGCGCCGCAAGACCGGCATCGTCTCGCGCGGCGGCTCGATCATGGCCGCCTGGTGCCTCGCGCACCACAAGGAGAGCTTCCTCTACGAGCACTTCGAGGAGCTCTGCGAGATCCTCGCGGCGTACGACGTGACGTACTCGCTCGGCGACGGCCTGCGGCCCGGTTCGATCGCGGACGCCAACGACGAGGCGCAGTTCGCCGAGTTGCGGACCCTCGGGGAACTCAACACGATCGCCAAGCGTCATAACGTACAGACGATGATCGAGGGCCCCGGTCACGTCCCGATGCACAAGATCAAGGAGAACATCGACCTCCAGCAGGAGATCTGCGAGGAGGCGCCGTTCTACACGCTCGGCCCGCTGACCACGGACATCGCGCCCGCCTACGACCACATCACCTCCGGCATCGGCGCCGCGATGATCGGCTGGTGGGGCACGGCGATGCTCTGTTACGTCACGCCCAAGGAGCACCTGGGCCTGCCCAACCGCGACGACGTGAAGACCGGTGTCATCACGTACAAGATCGCGGCGCACGCGGCGGACCTCGCCAAGGGGCACCCCGGCGCCCAGGACTGGGACGACGCGCTCTCGGACGCGCGCTTCGAGTTCCGCTGGGAGGACCAGTTCAATCTCGCCCTCGACCCGGTCACGGCACGGGAGTTCCACGACGAGACGCTGCCGGCCGAGCCCGCGAAGACAGCACACTTCTGCTCGATGTGCGGGCCGAAGTTCTGTTCGATGAAGATCTCCCAGGACATCCGTCGCCAGCACGGCGGTGATCTGGACTCGGATGACATCGCGGCGGGCATGGAGCAGAAGTCCAAGGAGTTCGCCGCGGCGGGCAACCGGGTCTACCTGCCGATCGCCGACTGAGCCGCGGGAGCAAGGCGTGTGCCGGCTTTTCGGCCGTGCCGGCCACTGCCCTGCTCCCGCGCGTGCACTGTCGTCGGCATGGTTGCCGGTTGTCGGTGGACGTCGTGGGCGGCCCCGTCCGTGTGGACGGGGCGGTCGCGGACGTGTCGGTCCCACCCACCTGTCGGTACGCCTTCGGCTTGCGCCGCCGCTCGCCGACAGCGGCGCGCCGAGGCGGTGTCGCGCCTCATGGCCTGGCCCCGGCCCGGCCCCGGCCTCGTTACTCCGGCTTGTGGTCGGGCCCGCCGAAATCGGGGCTGGAGAAGTCGGGGCTGGAGAAGCTCGGACGCGGCCCCGCGGTCGGGCCGCCGTCCGGGCTGCTGAACCCCGGCCGGTGATAGCCGAGTTGAGGCATGCGGCCATTCGCCCCGGAGACCCCTGAGTTCGTCGACGGTGTGCGGGCCGCGGAGGCCCCGCCCGGTTCCGTCAGGGCCTCCCGCAGGAACGGCACGACGCCCCGCTCCAGGAGCGCCCGGCTCCAGTTTTCCCTGGCGCGGGTCAACTCCTCGTTCCGTTCGCCGTGCAGTGCTGCCGGGAGCGAGGTGGAGCCGTTGCGCAGGGCGGTCAGCAGGAGGCCGACCGCGGCGACCAGGATGCCCCCCGCGGTGAGCGCGCCGAACAGCCATCCCGCGGTGAGCAGGGTGTCCGCGAAGGCGGGCTCGGGGGTGAGCATCTTCAGGATGTAGCCGACGAGCAGGAATATCGCGGCGGCCGCCCCCGCGAGGACGGGTGCGAGGACCGCGACGACGGCGATCGCCCCGGCTCCCGCTGCCGCTGGTTCGGCGACCTCGCCCATCGTGGTGGCGAGGCTGACGCCGCCGGAGCCCGACTCCGCGGCGCTCTGTCCATTCCCTTCGCGGATCGACGTGGACGACGGTCGAGGTTCGCGCAACTCCTCGCGAACCTTCACGTAGTGCGCGTACTCGGCCGCGGCCGCGGCCGTGATCAGTGCTGTCGCGTTCAGGGCCATGGTGCGCAGTTGTTCGGTGTTGAGCCGCTGGCCCACTGCGGCGAGTTCGGGACGGTCAGGTGCGGTGCGCAGCGCCTCATCGAGGATCCGCTCGTACTCGGGGCGGTCCTCATTGAGCAGGTGTGGAGCGCTGTTCATGTGCATCCCCCGATGCTCCGTAGGGCTGAGGCTCGCATGGCTACGAGCCGTTGGGCAGAAACGGAGGGGAGCCTGCTACGGATAAGCCGATGGTAGAGCCGTGACGGCACGCGGTGACAGGGGGTTTCCGGAAATTGCCCCCCTGGCCAGCGTGATCGTGTAGAGGGGCGTCTGCCCGGATAGCGCTCAGATACCCAGGGGGAGTTGCTGGACCAGCAGCTTTCCGGCCATGGTCACTCCGCCGTCCATGGCGATGGCGAGGCCGTCGGCGTAGACGTGCGGGCCCTCGATGACCGGACCGCCGCCGTCCGACTCGTCCTCGGAGCCGACGTCACCCAGGAGGTAGGGGATGGGGCTGTGGCCGTGGACGATGCGCGTGCCGCCGTACATGTCGAGAAGTTCCCGTACGGCCGAGGGGCCCGACTCGTCGCGGAAGGCGAAGCGCTTGGTGAACTTGCGGAAGAGGTCCCAGCATTCGTCCGCGTCGTTGCGCGTGAGGGTCTCCCGGATGGTGTCGTTCACCGCCTCGATCGAGTCGCCGTAATCCAGATAGGCGGTTGTGTCGGAGTGCACGAGGAGGTGGCCGTCGGCCTCCTCCATCGCGTCGAGACGGGCCATCCACTGCAGGTGGTGGTCCTCCAGGCGCTCCATGTCGGTCTTCTGCCCGCCGTTCAGGAGCCAGGCGGCCTGGAAGGTGGCGGTGCCCGCGCCGGAGTTCACGGGGGTGTCGCCGAAGCGCTTGGCGCCGAGCAGGAGCAGCTCGTGGTTGCCCATGAGCGCCTTGCAGTAGCCGCCGGCGGCGGCGGCCTCGGCGGAAAGGCGCATCACGAGGTCGATGACGCCGATGCCGTCGGGCCCCCGGTCGGTGAAGTCGCCGAGGAACCACAGGCGCGCGTTCCCCGCGGACCAGTTGCCCTCGGCGTCGACGAGGCCCTGCTCCTGGAGGGCCGCGACGAGCTCGTCCAGATAGCCGTGCACATCGCCGACGACGAACAGCGGGCCGTGCTCGTCGCTCGCCCGCGGCTGCGGGGGCTCCGGCATGACCTGCACCTGGACGGTGTCCCCGCGGTTGATGACCGGCAGGTCGCGCTGGGTGGGGGTGTACCCCTCGTCCGGCGCCTCGCCGGGCGATCCAGGACCTCCCGCGGCGGGGCCGGTCGTCTCATGGATGTACGCGGGTACGCGGAAGTCGCGCAGCGTCGCCGTCCGCACCTCGGGTCCCTGACCGGCCCCCTGAGTCATCGACCCCTCCACCACCATTGCGCCGCATCTGCACCGAGATCGGACTGCTTGGTCGCTGCGGCCCGCGGTGTCGTCCGCCCATCATAGGAATGCGGCTCCCGCTGTGTGGTGCACCAGGGGTGGTGAATCGGTGCCGGACCCCGGTTCATTGCGGATTTCTCCCGAATTGGGCAGAGGTTTCCCCGCTGGTGGCGGGGAGGAAGCCGACCTCTGCCCAGGTCCGCGTACGAGAGAGCGAGCGGTCAGCCGGAGCCTGACGAGCGTGGCGGACTGACCGTCGTGCGGGGCGGACGTCGCTCGGACGAGGTGCGCACGATCAGTTCGGTCGGTATCACCTGCTCGACGGGCCGGCCCGTGTCGAGGCCCTCGATGGCGTCGATGAGGAGCTGCACGACGGCCGTGCCGATGCGGCGCGGTTTGAGGGAGAGCGTGGTGATGGGCGGTTCCGTGGTGGCGTACACCGTGGACTCGCTGCAGCAGACGAGCAGCAGGTCGTCGGGGACGCGCAGGCCGTACCGCCGGGCGGCGGCGAGCAGGTCGGTGCCGTTGGGGTCGAAGAGGCCGTACACGGCGTCGGGGCGGTCGGGCCTGGCGAGCAGCCGGTCGGCGGCGACGGCGCCCGCGCACGGGTCGTGGGCGGGATAGGACTCGTAGACCGGGTCCTGCCCGACGCGCTCGCACCAGCGCAGGTACGCGGTGGTGGACAGGTGGGTGTAGGTGTCCGTGGTGGTGCCGGTGAGGAGGCCGATCCGGCGGGCACCGGCGGCCGCGAGGTGGTCGAGGATCTCCAGGACCGCGGCCTCGTGGTCGTTGTCGACCCAGGCGGTGACCGGGAGCGAGCCTGCCGGGCGGCCGTCGGAGACGACCGGCAGGCCCTGCCGGACCAGCTCGCTGACCACCGGGTCGTGGTCGGAGGGGTCGACGACGACGGTGCCGTCGAGTGCGACGTTCGACCACACGTCGACGGGGCTGCGGCGCGAGGTGGCGGGCAGGATCACCAGGGCGTAGCCCCGGGCGAGTGCGGCCGATGTGGCGGCTCTGGCCATCTCGGCGAAGTAGGCGAATTCGGTGAAGGTGAAAGGTTCATCCCCGTATGTCGTCACGGTCAGGCCGATGAGGCCCGACTTGCCGGTACGGAGGGTTCGGGCCGCCGCGGAGGGGCGGTAGCCCAACCGCTCTGCGACCTCGCGGACGTGGCGTCGGGTGGCGTCGGGGAGCCGACCCTTGCCGTTGAGGGCGTCGGAGACAGTCGTGATGGAGACACCGGCGGCGGCGGCGACGTCTCTGATCCCCGCTCGACTCTGCCGGTTGCCCCGGCGCGCGGTCTCCGCTCGGCTCACCTGGTGCTTCCCTGCTGCTGTCATGGCGAGCCGATAGTAGGGCTCATGGGGGTGGGTAGCAGGGGCGCATATGCACGCGTTGACAGGCACGTTTCTGCATGGCCCCATGGGGTCAATGACCTTGGAAGCAAAGGCAGTTGGCGAGATCCACAGGTAGCTGCACCTGATCGTCGCGCACGGGCCTGCCGAATGAGTCAGGTCTCGAAGAGGTCTCAACTCACCTTCACGGGGGATGCGCGCCACGGAGCGAGCCACCGGCGCGAGGCGGAGCAGGGGGCGCTCCCCCCCGCTTCGCGCGCCTGCGCCGGCTGGAGCGGGACCGCCCGTGAGCCGATGTCGGAAGGCCATTCGCAGCGGCGCCGAATCCTCATAAGGTAAGCAGTATTCGAACTGGTGTGACTGGCTAAGAGGAGGACTGCGGTGAGCGAGACGAACCCGAGGCTGCGCGCCGAGCTGGAGGGGATCCCCACCTACAAGCCGGGCAAGCCCGCGGCGGCGGCCGACGGTCCCGCGGCCTACAAGCTGTCCTCGAACGAGAACCCCTACCCGCCGCTCCCCGGCGTCATGGAGAGCGCGCTCGCCGCCGCCGGGTCCTTCAACCGCTACCCCGACATGGCGTGCACGGCCCTGATGAGCGAGCTGGCCGACCGCTTCGGGGTGCCCGCCTCGCACATCGCCACCGGCACCGGTTCCGTCGGCGTCGCCCAGCAGCTGCTCCAGTCCACGTCGGGCCCGGGCGACGAGGTCATCTACGCGTGGCGGTCCTTCGAGGCGTACCCGATCATCACGCAGGTCAGTGGCGCCACGTCGGTGCGGGTTCCGTTGACGGACGGCGAGGTGCACGACCTCGACGCGATGGCCGACGCCATCACCGACCGCACTCGCCTCATCTTTGTCTGCAACCCCAACAACCCCACGGGCACCGTCGTCCGCAGGGCCGAGCTGGAGCGGTTCCTCGACCGGGTGCCGGGCGACGTCCTGGTCGTGCTCGACGAGGCGTACCGCGAGTTCATCCGTGACCCCGAGGTGCCGGACGGCATCGAGATCTACCGCGACCGCCCGAACGTCTGTGTGCTCCGTACGTTCTCCAAGGCGTACGGCCTCGCGGGCCTGCGCGTCGGTTTCGCGGTCGCCCACGAGCCGGTGGCCGCCGCGCTGCGCAAGACGGCGGTGCCCTTCGGTGTGAGCCAGCTCGCGCAGGACGCGGCGGTGGCGTCGCTGCGGGCCGAGGACGAGCTGATGGGCCGGGTCGGCGCGCTGGTCGCGGAGCGCTCGCGCGTGGTCGAGGCGCTGCGGGGCCAGGGCTGGACGGTGCCTGAGACGCAGGCGAACTTCGTGTGGCTGCGGCTCGGCGACCGTACGGCGGACTTCGCGGCGGCGTGCGAGAAGGCCGGCGTGGTCGTGCGGCCGTTCGCGGGCGAGGGGATGCGGGCCACGATCGGCGAGACCGAGGCCAACGACATCTTCCTGCAGGCGGCGGAGGCTTTCCGCAAGGAGCTCTGAGATCGCTGTGGTGGAAGGCCCCGGGCAGGTGCCCGGGGCCTTCTTTTCGCGTTCCCGTCGGTAAGGGGGACCCCCTTTCGGGTTTCGGCAGCCAGTACGACATAATGCTTGTGAATGTGAACGCGTTCACAAGCGTGCCCCGCTTCGCCCCGAGATGGGTGGGACAAAAGGGGCGACCGGTCGCTGTGGGCACGGTGAGTAAGGAGAGACGCAGTGGACCTGGCTCTGGCGCCGGAAACTCTGGCGCGATGGCAGTTCGGCATCACGACCGTCTACCACTTCCTGTTCGTCCCCCTGACGATCTCCCTCGCCGCCCTCACGGCGATCCTTGAGACGGCATGGGTACGGACGGGCAAGGAGCACTACCTCAGGGCGACCAAGTTCTGGGGAAAGCTGTTCCTGATCAACATTGCGATGGGTGTCGTCACCGGCATCGTGCAGGAGTTCCAGTTCGGCATGAACTGGTCCGACTACTCCCGCTTCGTCGGTGACGTCTTCGGGGCGCCGCTCGCCTTCGAGGCGCTGATCGCCTTCTTCTTCGAGTCGACCTTCATCGGCCTGTGGATCTTCGGCTGGGACAAGCTGCCGAAGAAGCTGCACTGCGCCACGATCTGGATCGTCTCCATCGGCACCGTCCTGTCGGCGTACTTCATCATCGCCGCCAACGCCTTTATGCAGCACCCGGTCGGCTACAAGATCGTGGAGCGGGACGGCACTAAGCGTGCGGAGCTCACCGACTTCTCGAAGGTGCTCTTCCAGGAGACGACGCTCGTCAACTTCTTCCACGTCATCTCGGCGGCCATCCTGGTCGGCGGCGCCTTCATGACCGGCATCGCCATCTTCCACCTGCGCAAGAAGCAGCACATCCGCACCATGCGGATGTCGCTGCGGCTCGGCCTGGTCACCGCGTTCGTCGGCACGCTGCTCACCGTCGTCAGCGCCGACACCCTCGGCAAGGTCATGTACGAGCAGCAGCCGATGAAGATGTCGGCGGCCGAGGCGCTGTGGGAGACCGAGAAGCCGGCACCGTTCTCGCTCTTCGCGTACGGAGATGTCGCCGAGGGCCACAACAAGGTCGCCATCGAGGTCCCCGGCGTCCTCTCCTTCCTCGCCAAGAACAACTTCAGCGCCGAGATCCCCGGCATCAACGACCTCAACAAGGAAGCGCAGGACAAGTTCGGGCCCGGCGACTACCGGCCCAACATCCCCACCGCCTACTGGTCGTACCGCTGGATGATCGGCTTCGGCGGGGTCTCGATGGCGCTGTGCACCGCGGGCCTCTGGCTGACGCGGAAGAAGTTCTGGCTCGCGCCGGAACACCGCACCGGCGCGGACGAGATACCCAAGCTGATGCTCACCAAGAACAAGGAACTCGCGCCGAAGCTCGGCACGTGGTGGTGGCGGCTCTCGCAGTGGACGCTGATCTTCCCCCTCATCGGCACCGCCTGGGGCTGGATCTTCACCGAGACGGGGCGACAGCCCTGGGTGGTCTACGGCGTCCTCCGCACGAGGGACGCGGTCTCGCCCGGGGTCTCCCAGGGCGAGGTGCTCACCTCGCTGATCGGGTTCACGCTCATCTACGCGATCCTCGCCGTGATCGAGGTGAAGCTGCTGCTCAAGTACGTCAGGTCGGGACCGCCCGAGCTGACCGAGGCGGACCTCAACCCGCCCACCAGGATCAGCGGACCCGGATCGGGCAAGGACTCCGATTCCGACTCCGACGCCGACCGGCCCATGGCCTTCTCTTACTGAAGCGGAAGGAAGGAGCGACGAGGACATGGAACTTCACGACGTCTGGTTCGTACTGATCGCGGTCCTGTGGATCGGCTACTTCTTCCTGGAGGGCTTCGACTTCGGGATAGGCATCCTGACCAAGCTGCTCGCCCGCGACCGGGTCGAGAAGCGGGTCCTCATCAACACCATCGGCCCCGTCTGGGACGGCAACGAAGTGTGGCTGCTCACGGCGGGCGGTGCGACCTTCGCCGCCTTCCCCGAGTGGTACGCGACGCTCTTCTCCGGCTTCTACCTGCCGCTCCTGATCATCCTGATCTGCCTGATCGTCCGCGGTGTCGCCTTCGAGTACCGCGCCAAGCGGCCCGAGGAGCGCTGGCAGACCAACTGGGAGCACGCGATCTTCTGGACCTCGCTGATCCCGGCGCTGCTGTGGGGCGTCGCCTTCGGCAACATCGTGCGCGGCGTGAAGATCGACGCCCACAAGGAGTACGTGGGCGGCTTCGTGGACCTGCTCAACCCGTACGCGCTCCTCGGCGGCCTGGTCACCCTGACGCTGTTCACCTTCCACGGCGCGGTGTTCGCCTCGCTCAAGACGGTGGGCGACATCCGGGTGCGGGCGCGGAAGACGGCGCTGGGCCTGGGCCTCGTCACGGCCGTGCTCGCGCTCGGGTTCCTGCTCTGGACGCAGGCCGACAAGGGCGACGGCAAGAGCCTGATCGCGATGGTCGTGGCCGTGGTCGCCCTGGTCGGCGCCATCGTGGCCATCAAGATCGGGCGAGAGGGATGGTCGTTCGCGCTGTCCGGGATCACGATCGCGGCGGCCGTCGCGATGCTCTTCCTGACGCTCTTCCCGAACGTCATGCCGTCGTCGCTGAACGAGGAGTGGAGCCTCACGGTCACCAACGCCTCGTCGAGTCCGTACACCCTGAAGATCATGACGTGGTGCGCGGGCATCGCGACGCCTGTCGTGCTGCTCTACCAGTCCTGGACGTACTGGGTGTTCCGCAAGCGCATCGGGACGCAGCACATCGCGGATGCCGCGCACTGAGTCCCTCGCGGATGCCCCGCGCTGAGTCCGCTGTCGCCCCGGCTCCCCCGTCCCCCGTCCTTCGGAGGGTGTGTTTCACGTGAAACCAATCGACCCGCGTCTGCTGCGGTACGCCCGCGCCACTCGCTTCTTCCTGGTCGCTGTGGTGGGGCTGGGGCTGCTCGGGGCCGGCTTGGTGGTCGGGCAGGCGATGCTCATCGCCGAGATCGTGGTGGGCGCCTTCCAAAAGGGCCACTCCGTAGACGACCTGTTCACTCCGCTGATGTTGCTGGCCCTGGTGGCGGTGGGGCGGGGGCTGGTCTCCTGGCTCACTGAACTCGCCGCGCACCGGGCCAGTGCGGCGGTCAAGTCGGAGCTGCGGGGGCGGCTGTTGGAGCGTGCAGGCGAGCTCGGGCCGGGGTGGCTGACGGGCCGGCGGACCGGCTCGCTCGTCTCCCTCGCGACCCGTGGCGTGGACGCGCTCGACGACTACTTCTCGCGCTACCTGCCGCAGTTGGGGCTCGCGGTGGTCGTGCCGGTGGCGGTGCTGGCCCGCATCGTCACCGAGGACTGGGTGTCGGCGGCGATCATCGTCGTGACGCTGCCCCTGATCCCGGTCTTCATGATCCTGATCGGCTGGGCCACACAGAACCGCATGGACCGCCAGTGGCGCCTCCTCTCGCGCCTCTCGGGCCACTTCCTCGACGTGGTGGCGGGCCTCCCGACGCTGAAGGTCTTCGGCCGCGCCAAGGCGCAGGCCGAGTCGATACGCAAGATCACCGGCGAGTACCGGCAGGCCACGATGCGGACGCTGCGCATCGCCTTCCTGTCGTCGTTCGCCCTCGAACTGCTCGCGACGATCTCGGTCGCGCTGGTCGCGGTGACCATCGGCATGCGGCTCGTCCACGGCGAGATGGAGTTGTACGACGGTCTCGTCGTCCTCGTCCTCGCCCCCGAGGCCTACCTTCCGCTGCGGCAGGTCGGCGCGCAGTACCACGCGGCGGCGGAGGGGCTCTCGGCCGCCGAGGAGATCTTCGAGGTCCTGGAGACCCCGGTGCCGGCCGCCGGGACGGGGGCGGCGCCCGCGGGCGTCCTGAGCGTGGAAGGCGTGACGGTCCGGTATCCGGGACGGACGTCGGACGCCGTCTCCGGGGCGTCCTTCGAGGTGGCGCCCGGGGAGACCGTGGCGCTCGTCGGGCCGAGCGGGGCCGGCAAGTCGACGCTGCTCGACGTGGTGCTCGGGTTCGTCCCGCCCACCGAGGGGCGGGTGCGGGTCGGGGGCGTCGACCTGGCGGAGGTCTCGCCCGCACGCTGGCGCGAGCGGATCGCGTGGGTGCCGCAGCGGCCGCACCTCTTCGCCGGGACCATCGCGGAGAACGTACGGCTCGCGCGGCCGGAGGCGGACGACGCGCAGCTGCGTGAGGCTCTGCGCGAGGCGGGCGCCCTGGAGTTCGTGGACGCGCTGCCCGCCGGGGCGCGGACCGTGCTGGGGGAGGACGGCGCCGGGCTGTCGGCGGGGCAGCGGCAACGCCTCGCGCTGGCGCGGGCGTTCCTCGCCGACCGGCCCGTGGTGCTGCTCGACGAGCCGACGGCGGCCCTGGACGGCGGCACCGAGGCGGAGGTCGTCGAGGCGGTTCGCCGGCTGGCCGTCGGGCGGACCGTGCTGCTGGTCGTGCATCGGCCGGCGCTGCTGGCCGTCGCCGACCGTGTCGTACGGCTGGACGCCGCTGTCGCTGCCGCGGCTTCCGCGCTTCCGGAGGCGCGCCGACCCGTACCGTCCGGCGGTACGGGAGACCATCACGGCGGCCAAGTGGCCGCCCAGCCCGTGAGTGACGCCGAGGCCGGTGCCGAGGCCGGCCGTCCGCGGGGCAGGGTGCTGGCCCGGGTCCGGCACGCCGCGCGGGCCCGGCGAGGGCAGTTGGCGCTGCTCCTGGGGAGCCTCGCGCTCGCCAGTGCCGTCGGCCTCATGGCCACGTCAGGGTGGTTGATATCGCGGGCCTCGGAGCAGCCCCCGGTGATGTACCTGATGATCGCCGTGACGGCGACCCGCGCCTTCGGCATCGGCCGCGCCGTCTTCCGGTACGCCGAGCGCCTCGTCTCGCACGACGCCGTGCTGCGGATGCTCGCCGACACCCGGGTCGCCGTCTACCGGCGCCTGGAGCGGCTCTCCCCTGCCGGTCTGCGCGGGGCCCGGCGCGGCGACCTCCTCTCCCGTCTGGTCGCCGATGTCGACGCCTTGCAGGACTACTGGCTGCGCTGGCTGCTCCCCGCGTCGGCCGCGGCCGTCGTCGGCGCGGGAGCCGTCGGCTTCACCTCCTGGCTGCTGCCCGAGGCGGGCGCCGTGCTCGCCGCGGGGCTGCTCGCGGCGGGGGTCGGTGTGCCGCTCGTGAGCGGCGCCGTGGCCAGCCGCGCGGAGCGGAAGCTGGCACCCGCGCGCGGGAGACTCGCCACCCGCGTGGCCGATCTCCTCACAGGGACCGCGGAGTTGACCGTCGCCGGCGCGCTGCGGCGGCGTACGGCCAAGGCCGCGGAGGCCGACGCCGAGCTGACGCGGATCGCCTCGCGGGGCGCCACCGCCACCGCGCTCGGCGACGGGCTCGGGGCCCTCGTCACCGGGCTCACCGTGGCCGCCGCCGCGCTCGTCGGCGTGCAGGCCGTTCACGACGGGCGGCTGAGCGGCGTGGCCCTCGCCGCGGTCGTCCTCACGCCGCTCGCCGCCTTCGAGGCGGTAATGGGGCTGCCGCTCGCCGTGCAGTACCGCCAGCGGGTCAGGAAGAGCGCCGAGCGGGTCTACGAAGTCCTCGACGCACCCGTGCCGGTCCCCGAGCCCGCCGTGCCCGCAGAGGCCCCTCGTACGCCTTTCCCGCTGCGCGTCGAAGGGCTGCGCGCCCGCTACGAAGGACAGTCCGCCGACGCGCCCGCGCTAGCGGGCGTGGGCCTGACGCTGGACCGGGGGCGGCGGATCGCCGTGGTCGGCCCGTCCGGGGCCGGCAAGACGACGCTCGCGCAGGTGCTGCTGCGGTTCCTCGGGGCGTACGAAGGGACGTACACGCTCGGCGGCACGGACGCGGCCGCGCTGGACGGCGACACGGTGCGCGGCATGGTCGGGCTGTGCGCCCAGGACGCCCACATCTTCGACAGCTCGGTGCGCGAGAACCTGCTGCTCGCCAAGAAGGACGCCACCGACAGCGAACTGCGTGCCGCCCTGGAGCGTGCGCGGCTCGACGGCTGGGTCGACTCCCTGCCCGACGGGCTCGACACGCTCGTCGGCGAGCACGGAGCCCGCCTCTCCGGAGGACAGCGACAGCGCCTCGCGCTGGCCCGCGCGCTGCTCGCCGACTTCCCCGTCCTCGTCCTGGACGAGCCCGCCGAACACCTCGACCTGCCGACCGCCGACGCCCTGACCGCCGACCTGCTGGCCGCGACCGAGGGGCGCACGACGCTGCTCATCACGCACCGGCTTGCCGGGCTCGACGCCGTGGACGAGGTGCTCGTGCTGGACGGCGGGCGGGTGGCGCAGCGCGGCACGTACGCGGAGCTCGCCGCGGAGGAGGGGCCGCTGCGGCGGATGCTGGAGGTGGAGCGGGCGGCGGATCTGCTGGTGGCGGGGTGAGGGCGGCGGATTCCGGGGTGGCCCGGCGCAGGTGACCTCGACTTTCCCCTGCAAATAGGACTTACTAGGCTCAAAGGCATGTCAGCACCCTCGGCCTCCGCCGACTCCCCGCTCCCCGACGGCACACCGGACTCGGTGCGGGCGGCGGCGCGGGCGACCCGCACCCTCCAAGGGCTCTCGCCCGAGCTGACGTCCCGGGTGCCGCAACTGCTCGAAGCCATGCGGTCGGTCGGCACCGGGCTGGAACTGCACACCACTCTGGACCGCATCTGCGAGACCGCCGCCGAGCTCGCGGACGCCCGCTACGCCGCGATCGGTGTCGTCGCCGAGGACGGCGAGGGACTCTCCGACTTCGTCTACCACGGCATCGACGAGGAGACCGCCGAGAGGATCGGGCACCTGCCCGACGGCCACAAAGGGCTGCTGGGCGCGCTCATCCACCAGCCGAGGACGCTGCGCCTGGCCGACCTCTCCGTAGACCCGCGCTCCTGCGGCTTCCCGCGCCACCACCCGCCGATGCGGACCTTCCTCGGCGTCCCCATCCGCGTCCAGGGCGAGATCTTCGGCAACCTCTATCTGACGGAGAAGCGGGACGGCGCCGAGTTCAACGACTACGACGTGCACATGGTCCGCGTACTCGCGACGGAGGCCGGCATCGCCATCGGGAACGCACGCCTCTACGAAGCCGCCAAGCAGCGCGAACGCTGGATCGACGGCTCCGTGGCGGTCACCACCGCCCTGCTGGCGGGCAGCGACGCGGAGGAGGCGCTCGCGGTCGTCGCGGAGCAGGCCAGGCACCTCGCGGACTCCGCCGCGGGCATCGTGCTGCTGCCCGACGAGGAGGGCGGCATGGAGATCGTCGCGGTCTCCTCGGACGAACCGACCGGGGCGCTCGGCATGGTCGTCCCTCCGGAGAGCCGCATCGTCGCCGACCTCCTCGAAGGGGAGTCCGTGTTCATCGACGACGCGGCGAGCGACCCACGCGTCATGACCGAACTCGCCCGCGCCTACGGCCCCGTCATGATGCTGCCGCTGCAGAGCGACGGCCGGGTCCTCGGGACGCTGGTGACGCCCCGCGCGCGGGGGGCACGTCCTTTCAGCGAGGCCGAGCGGACCCTCGCCACCCAGTTCGCCTCGCAGGCCGCGCTCGCGCTGATGATGGCCGAGGCCCAGCGGGACCGGGAGCGGCTCGCGGTCTACGAGGACCGCGACCGGATCGCCAGGGACCTGCACGACCTCGTCATCCAGCGCCTGTTCGCCACCGGGATGATGCTGGAGAGCGCCCAGCGCAGGTCGGTCGTCCCGGAGGTGCAGGTCGGCGTCGGCAGGGCGGTCGACGAACTGGACGTGACGATCCAGGAGATCCGCACGGCGATCTTCGCGCTCCAGCAGGGGCCCGCCGAAGCTCCGTCGGGGCTGCGCACCCGCGTCCTGCGCGAGATCAACATGGCCGCCGTCCCCCTCGGCTTCAAGCCCTCGCACCACTTCGTGGGGCCGGTCGACACGGTGGTCGGCGAACTGACCGGAAAGAACCTCATCGCCGCGCTGCGGGAAGCACTGTCCAACGCTTTCCGGCACGCCCACGCGGCCCGCATCGACGTCGTGGTCGACTCGACGGTGGTCCTCCCGGACGGGCAGCAGGGCGTACGCCTGACCGTCGCCGACGACGGCGTGGGCATCGCGAAGGGCGGTCGGCGCAGCGGCCTGAAGAACCTCAAGCGGCGCGCGGAGTCGCTCGGCGGCGACAGCTGGTACGGGCCGGGGATCGGTGAGGACGGCGGCGGTACGACGGTGGTGTGGGAGGCACCGTACTGACCGTGCGGGAAGGGTCTGTTCGGCGGTGGGGGGAGGGGCCTGTTCGGCGGACGCAGGGGGAGCCTGTTCGGCGGTATGCGCCTGGTCCGTACGGGGCACCGCGCCCCCCGACTGCACGAGTCGCGCAGGATCCGCGCCACCGGGGCGGGCAACGATCCGTGACATGTGTCCGAGCCGCCGGTGTCCCAGCCGCCGCCGTCGTCCGCACCCGCTCCTGCGGGTGCGGATGTTCTGCGTGCCGGTGCTGCTGTGCGCGCTGCTCGGGCCCGTGCCGCCCGTCGCGGCCTCCGAGGGACCGAGTGCGAGCGCCGACGTGGCACGGCTCTACGAAGAGGCCTCCACCGCGACCGCCCGCTACGAAGAGGGCCATCGGGCAGCACGCCTCCAGAAGGCGAAGGTCCGGAAACTGGACCGACTCCTCTCCAAGGAGCGGCGCCACGTGGCGGTGCTCCATGACGACCTCGGCAGGATGGCCAGAGCCCAGTACCGCACCGGCGGAGGTCTCCCCTACACGGCGCAGCTGCTCCTCGCCGACAGCCCCGACGCCGTGATGCGCGGCAGGCGCGCCCTGTGGCACGCCGACCTTGCCGTCAACAGCGCCGTCACCAAGACCCGGCGGGCGGTGGCCGGTCTCGCCGCCGCCAAGGGCAGGGCGGACCGTGCCAGGCGCTCGTGGGTTCGGCGCACCGCACGCCTGGCGAAGCTGAAGCGCGGCATCGAGCGGAAGCTGGAGACGGCGCGGTGGAGCCTCCAGGGCGAGGCCGACCGGTCGGTCGCGGCGGGGAAGTGCCGCGGTGCCGTACGTCTGCACCAGCGGAGAAAGCCCGCCACGCGCGCGTGGGTCACGCCCGTGGAGACGTACGAACTCTCCGCGGGATTCGACAGCGTCGGCGGCCGCTGGGCCGGCCGGCACACCGGGCAGGACTTCGCGGTCGGCATCGGGGCGCCCGTGCGGTCGGTGGGGGCGGGCCGGGTGGAGAGCGTGTCGTGCGGCGGGGGCTTCGGCATCGAGGTCGTGGTGCGGCACAAGGGCGGGTACTTCACGCAGTACGCGCACCTCGCGGCCGTCACCGTCGACCAGGGGGACCGCGTGCGCGCCGGCCAGTGGGTCGGCCAGGCCGGCACGACCGGCAACTCGACCGGGCCGCATCTGCACTTCGAGACGCGGCTCACGCCGCACCTGGGCTCGGGGGTCGACCCGCGGAAGTGGCTGGCCCGGCGCGGCGTCAGGCTCTAGCGGTCCGCCAGGATCTGCTCGATCACGACAGCGACACCGTCGTCGTTGTTGGCGACCGTGCGCCCGGAGGCCGCGGCGATGACGTCCGGGTGGGCGTTGCCCATCGCGTACGACGTGCCCGCCCACGCGAGCATCTCGATGTCGTTGGGCATGTCTCCGAAGGCGACGACTTCCGCCGGGGTGATGCCGCGCTCGGCACAGCACAGCTCCAGGGTGCTTGCCTTGGAGACCCCGGGGCCGCTGATCTCCAGGAGGGCGCTCGGGCTGGAACGGGTGACCGTGGCCCGGTCGCCGATGGCCGCGCGGGCGAGCACCAGGAACTCGTCCGGGGCGAGGCCGGGGTGGAAGGCGAGGACCTTCAGGACGGGCTGCACGGCGACGGCGGAGTCCGCCAGGGTCTCGGCCAGCAGTTTCTCGGCGGGCGCGACGCTTTCACCCGGCTCCATGTGCAGCGGCGGATAAGTCTCCTCGTGGTGGAGCCCCCCGGTCCGCTCGATCGCGAAGGACGTGCTCGGTGCCGCGGCGCGCAGTCTGCGGACGACGTCGAGGGCGCACTCCCGTGCCAGCTCGCGGATCTTGACGAAGCTGTGGGTGCCGGGGCCGCCGTGCAGGTCGACCACCGCGGCGCCGTTGCCGCAGATGGCGAGGCCGTGACCGTGGACATGGGCGCTGACGACGTCCATCCAGCGGGCCGGGCGGCCGGTCACGAAGAAGACCTCGATGCCCGCCTCCTCGGCGGCCGCGAGCGCGGCGACCGTACGGTCCGAAACTGTCTTGTCGTCGCGGAGCAGGGTGCCGTCCAGGTCCGTCGCGATCAGCCGGGGCCGTGGTCGCGGCGCGGCCGGGCCGCCGACTGCGGGTGCGGTGGAAGCCGGGATCTGGGGCCCTGGGGTAGCTGAGGTCACCCGTCGATTGTCCCGCATATGCGCGCACGGCCGTGCGGTGGGGCGCACATTTGAGTGCTCCGGGTGCGGCCCGGCGGGCCGCTCAGGCCGTAGCCCGCCCGCCTCGGGCCCTGTCCGCCCCGCCGTAAGCTCTGAGGCATGAGTTTGCGCCTGAGCACCGTGATTCTTCCCGTACGACGCTGGCAGGAGGGCGGCCGCGACCAGTGGATGCGGGCCGAGGAGCTCGGCTTCCACGCCGCGTACACGTACGACCACCTGGCCTGGCGCACCTTCCGCGACGGCCCGTGGTTCGGCGCGGTGCCCACCCTGACCGCCGCCGCGACGGCCACCGAGCGGCTGCGCCTGGGCACGCTCGTCACGTCGCCCAACTTCCGGCACCCGGTGACCCTCGCCAAGGAACTCATCTCGCTCGACGACATCTCCGGCGGCCGGATCACGCTCGGCATCGGCGCCGGTGGCAACGGGTTCGACGCCACGACGCTGCTGAAGAGCGGTGAGGAGCCCTGGACGCCGCGTGAGCGCGCCGACAGGTTCGGCGAGTTCGTGCCGCTGCTCGACCGGCTGCTGACCGAGGACTCGGTGACGTACGAGGGCACCTTCTACTCGGCGCGGGAGGCCCGCGACATCCCGGGCTGCGTGCAGCGGCCGAGGCTGCCCTTCGCCGTCGCGGCCACCGGCCCGCGCGGTCTGAAGCTCGCGGCCCGGCACGGGCAGGCGTGGGTGACCACGGGGGACCCGAAGCTCTTCGAGTCCGGCACTCCCGAGCAGTCCCGGGAGGCGATCCGGAACCAGGTCGACAAGCTCGGCAAGGCCTGCGCGGACATCGGCCGGGACGTGGCCGAACTGGACAAGATCCTGCTGACCGGCTTCACCCCCGACCGCAACCGCCCGCTGGAGTCCCTCGACGCCTTCGTGGACTTCGCAGGCCGCCACCAGGAGCTCGGCTTCACGGAGCTCGCGATCCACTGGCCGATCCCCGGCTCCGACTTCGCCGCGGACCAGGCCGTGTTCGAGCGGATCGCCACGGAGGCTGTCCGCCAGCTCGGCTGACGGCGATCAGTTTCCCGCGCACTCGATCTCCGGCCACCAGCTTTTCACCGAGGGATTCAGGCCCGAAGGTTTGATCCACAGCCAAGTCGGGTTATCCACAGGCCAGTTGGTAATTCTGTGGACAACTAGTGGGCGGTGGGCGGCATTTGAGCAACATGCCCGACTTTCGGACCAGTTGAGGCAAGTGCGTCCAACGTCCTTGTCTGAACCTCCCTTTCGGTGGCCGCCGCGATGAACGCCGCCGCGTGCTCCTCGCCAACCAGGGCCTGCACGGCCCGCATTGTGGCGCCGGGCACCGGCACCAGCTGGGGCTCGTCCGCCTGCGGCGTCGGCTCGTCGGGGTCGAGGTGCTGGCGAAGGTGCCGGGTCGCGAACAGGCGCATCGCGCGCGCCAGTTCGGCGTCGACCGACTGCTGGGCGAGCGGCCTGAGCCTGCGCACGAGCTCCGCGGCCTCGGCCGCATCCGCCTCGGTCGGCGGATGATTTCCGAGATAGCGGGCGAAGACGTGCTCCGTCGTGAACTCCAGGAAACGGGATGCTATGTGCTCGACCTGCACCCTCAACTCCCGCAAATGGCCCGAAATCGCCGTCAACGGAACGCCCGCGGCATGCAACTCGACGGCGACCGCCAGCTCTTGAGGGCTCGGCACCAGGAACTCGTCCTCGCACCCCGGCATCGGTTCCAGCACGCCGAGGGCGACCGCGTCGGCCACCGCCGCCTCGTCCGAAGTACCGCCGAAGGCCGCGTCGAGCTCCGCACGGGTGATCCGGTCGGCCTTCTCGTCCGTCCACGGCCCGTCGACCTCCACGGCGAGGCCAAGCACACCGCCGAGGCCCCGCCCCGCGTCCCAGGCCTCCAGGAGCTCCTTGATGGAGGCCAGGGTGTACCCGCGGTCGAGCAGGTCCGCGATCTGCCGCAGCCGTGCCAGGTGCGGGTCCCCGTACACATTGGACCGGCCGCGTCGCTCCGGGCGGGGAAGCAGCCCCCGGTCCTGATAGGCGCGGATCGTGCGGACCGTCGCCCCGCTGTGGTGCGCCAGGTCCTCGATGCGGTACTCCACGCTGCCCGTCCTCCGTGATGACTCTTGCCGGGGCCCGCGACGGGACCGCTAGGCAGTGGCTGTCCGGCCGATCGCGCCCGCCGCCGCCCGTGCCGCGGGCGACTGCGCCAGATACTCGACGGCCTTGCGCAACGAGCCTTCCTGCGACGGATGGTACGACCGCCGCAGGTAGCGGGGTACGGCCGTGCCGATCTCGCGCCAGGTGGGCAGCAGGCCCTTGCGGACCGCCCTGTTGTGCTCGGCCAGTGAATACCGCAGGCCCGCGAGTTGAGGGTCGTGACGGATCAGATAGGCCGTGCCCCAGATCCACAGGTACAGCATCACGGGCGCCGTGACCGTCATGCCCGCGACCCGGCGGGCATACCGGGGCAGGCCCCGCCCGCCGCAGTGCTGGAACATGTCGAAGGCCACCGCCCGGTGCTCCACCTCCTCCGCGCCGTGCCAGCGCAGCAGGTCGAGCATCACCTCGTCGGACCCGGCGCGGTCGAGGCCTTCCGCGTGCAGGACCCAGTTCCCCAGGACTGCCGTGAACTGCTCGATCGCGGCGATGATCGACAGCCTGAACCGCAGCCACTCGCGGGTTGATACCGGAACCCCCAACGGCTGCCTCTCGCCGAGGAGTTTCTCGAAGAGGAAGTCGACGTACCGGGTGAAGTCGGCGGTGTCGAGGTGCTGCGCCGCCAGGTGGTCGAGCACGTGCGCGTGCTGCACGCTGTGCGTGGCCTCCTGACCCATGAACCCCTTGACGTCCCCCCGCAGCACCGGGTCGGTGATCAGTGGCAGGCCTTCCTTGAAGACCTTCACGAACCACCGCTCCCCCGCGGGGAGCAGCAGATGCAGGACGTTGATGACGTGGGTGGCCGTCGGCTCGTCCGGTATCCAGTGCAGTGGTGTCCCGTCCCAGTCGAACGAGACCCGGCGCGGAACGATCGTGTAGTGCTCCTCCGTGCTCACAGCGGCGGCTCCAATCGGGCTATCGCACGCAGGGCCTTGGGGCTGAGGCGGGACATGAAGCGGGCGCCGCGGGCCTCGGGGGTGACCGGAACCACCGCCTGGTTCTTGACGACGGCGTGCAGGACCGCGTCGGCGACCTTCTCCGGCGGGTAGTTGCGCAGGCCGTACAGCCGGGCGGACCTCTTCTGGCGGCGCTTCTCCTCGTCGGCGCCGACGCCGACGAAGCGGGACGTCGTCGTGATGTTCGTGTTCACGAAGCCCGGGCAGATCGCGGAGACACCGATGCCCTGGTCGGCGAGTTCCGCGCGCAGGCACTCGCTGAGCATCAGGACCGCCGCCTTGGAGGTGCTGTAGGCGGGCAGGGTCTTGGAGGGCTGGTACGCCGCCGCCGACGCGGTATTGACTATGTGGCCGCCCTGGCCGCGCTCGGCCATCTGCTTGCCGAAGAGCCGGCAGCCGTGGATCACCCCCCACAGGTTGACGTCGAGGACCTTCTTCCAGTCCTCGGCCGTGGTGTCGAGGAAGGAGCCGGCGAGCCCGATACCGGCGTTGTTCACCAGGACGTCCACCACGCCGTACTCCGTGGCGACCCGCTCGGCGAGCTTCTCCATGGCCTGCTCGTCGGAGACGTCGACCGTCTCTCCCCAGGCGTCCGGGGCGCCTATCAGGCGGGACATCTCCGCGGTGCGTGCCGCGCTCTCCGCGTCCCGGTCGACGGCCACCACGCGGGCGCCCGCCTCGGCGAACGCGAAGGCGGTGGCCCGCCCGATGCCGCTGCCCGCCCCGGTGATCAGGACGAGTCGGCCGGCGAACCGGTCGGCGTACTTCCCGGTGGCCGCGCTGCCCTTGGCGGGCACGCCGTCCTCGTTCGCCGTGACGAAGTCGCCGATCCAGGCCGACAGCTGGTCGGGGCGGGTGCGCGGCACCCAGTGCTTGGCCGTCAGGGTGCGGCGGACCAGCTGCGGGGCCCACAGCTCCAGCTCGTCGTAGAGCCGCTCGGAGAGGAAGGCATCTTCGGAGGGCGTGATGAGCTGCACGGGCGCGTGCGCGTACGCGTCGGAGCGGGGCCTGCGCAGCCTCGCGCGGATGTTGTCGCGGTAGAGCCAGGCGCCGTGCGCGGCGTCCTGGGGCAGCGACGGCGTCGGATAGTCTCCCGCCGGGAGCTTCTCGACGCGCTGGAGGATCTTCGGCCACTGCTTGCCGAGCGGGCCGCGCCAGGCGAGCTCGGGGAGCACGGGGGTGTGCAGCATGTACACGTACCAGGACTTGGCGCCCTGGCCGAGCAGCTGGCCCACCTTGCGGGGCGTGGGCCTGGACATGCGGTTCTTGATCCAGTGGCCGAAGTGGTCGAGCGACGGGCCCGACATCGACGTGAACGACGCGATGCGGCCCTCCGTCCGCTTGACCGTGACGAACTCCCAGGACTGCACCGAACCCCAGTCGTGCCCGACCACGTGCACCGGCTTGGCCGGGCTGACCGCGTCGATGACCGCCACGAAGTCGTCGGTCAGCTTCTCCAGGGTGAAGCCGCCGCGCAGCGGCCGCGGCGCGGTCGACCTGCCGTGTCCGCGGACGTCGTACAGCACGACGTGGAAGCGGTCCGCGAGGCGCTCGGCGACCTCGGACCACACCTCCTTGGAGTCCGGATAGCCGTGCACCAGCAGGACCGTGGGCCGGTCGGGGTCGCCGAGCTCGGCGACGCACAGCTCCACCCCGCCCGTGCGCACCCAGCGCTCGCGTGCGTCCCGCAGGCCCGTGCCGGTGCCCTTGGCGATGTCTCCCGTCGTCATGCGGCGGCCCTCTCCTCAGCCCAGCGCCGCACATGCGGCAGGTCGTCGTCCAGCCAGAACGCGCTCTGTTCGGGATCCTTGGAGTCGGTGACGACCAGGATCTCCTCGAACTTCGCGCCCGTACCCCTGAAACCGAGGTGCGGTTCGACCGCCCAGAGCCCCTTCCGGGGCGGGTGGTCGGAGAATTTGTAGGGCGACCACAGCGGGGACCAGCCGTCCCGGTGGCCGCGCAGGGCGTCGCTCGCCAGTCCCTTCAGCGACTGTGTGCCGAACCCGAAGAGGTGCGGGGTGAGCCGGCGCTCCTTCACGCGGTCGACCTTGTGCGCGATGACGCCGAAGGGATAGGCGCGATGGCGGTTGGCATAGCCCTGGCGGACCATGAGCCGGTCCACGTCCTCATAGATCTCCCGCAGCGGGCGGCGCTCGCGCACCTCGCGCAGGATCAGCTCGCGGTGCGCCTCCAGATCGGCGAGGAGCTTGTCGTGCACGGGGTTGAGACCGAGGCATCCGGAATAGCCGATGTCGGCCGTGAATCCCTTGTACACCGGGGCCATGTCGAGGATGAACGGCATCCCCGGCTCCAGCTTGCGGTTGGTCGGGAAGAACTGCAGCGGCACCCGGAAGTTCACGAACGCCGTGCGGTCCCCGAACCAGGCGAACGGCAGGTGGAACCAGTCCCGCACACCCCGCTCGCGCAGCCACTCGCGCTGCATCCGCGCGGCCTCGCGCTCCGTCACACCCGGCCTGAGCTGTGCCGCGACCGCCTCCGCGCAGGCGTACGCGAGGGTCTGCACTTCCCTGAACCCCCGCAGCTCCGCGGAGAGTTCACCTGCCACTGCTGAGGTCATGCCACCGTCCGTCCCGAGTCCGGTCCACCCGTGTCCGGTCCATCGCCGTACGCGGTCGTAACTTGACACTGACGAATGTGACAATGCCCGGCGGCTACGTCAATAGTTCTGCCCGACCCTGCGGGACAGGTCCGGGAGATCCCCCAGGGGGCGACTTCCGGACGACCCCTACGGGCCCGTAATACTCCAGAGTGAGGGCAGGGCAGGCCCATGGTCTGACGCGCCGGTGTGGTCTGCGCCACTACCGTCGAAACGTGACTGTGATCGCGACCGAAAGCCTGAGCAAGCGGTTCCCGAGGGTGACCGCGCTTGACCGGCTCTCCATGGACATCGGGCCCGGTGTGACCGGACTCGTCGGAGCCAATGGAGCCGGCAAGTCCACACTGATCAAGATCCTGCTGGGTCTGTCCCCCGCCACGGAGGGCCGGGCCGCCGTGCTCGGCCTCGACGTCGCCACCCGCGGCGGCGAGATCCGCGAGCGCGTCGGGTACATGCCGGAGCACGACTGCCTGCCGCCCGACGTCTCGGCCACCGAGTTCGTCGTCCACATGGCGCGCATGTCGGGCCTCCCGCCCGCCGCGGCCCGCGAGCGCACCGCGGACACCCTGCGCCACGTCGGGCTCTACGAAGAGCGGTACCGCCCCATGGGCGGCTACTCGACCGGCATGAAGCAGCGGGTGAAGCTCGCCCAGGCCCTCGTCCACGACCCCCGTCTCGTCTTCCTGGACGAGCCGACGAACGGCCTCGACCCGGTCGGCCGCGACGAGATGCTCGCCCTGATCCGCCGCGTCCACACCGACTTCGGCATCTCGGTCCTGGTGACCTCGCACCTGCTCGGCGAGCTGGAGCGCACCTGCGACCACGTCGTCGTCATCGACGGCGGCAAGCTCCTGCGGTCCAGCTCCACCACCGACTTCACCCAGACCACCACGACGCTCGCCGTCGAGGTCACGGACAGCGACGAACACCCCGACGGCACCCGGGCGTTGCGGGACGCGCTGCGGGCCCGCGACATCGGCACGGAGACCGGCGGCGAACTGCCCGGCGCGGGACACACGATCCTGCTCACCGCGGAGGGCGAGGAGACGTACGACATCGTGCGCGACCTCGTCGCCGACCTCGGCCTCGGCCTGATCCGCATGGAACAGCGCAGGCACCACATCGCGGAGGTCTTCAAGGACCAGGACGCGTCCCGGCCGGAGCCCGTCGCCGCGGCCGCCCAGCAGACAGGAGGCCGGCGCGATGAGCACTGAGTCCACCCGCATCCCCGATCCCGCCCGGGCTTCCGAGTCCACCCGGATCCACAACATCGGCTACCGGAACTACGAAGGACCGCGCCTCGGCCGCGCCTACGCCCGCCGCTCGCTCTTCTCCCAGAGCCTGCGCGGCGCCTACGGCCTCGGACGCTCCGCCAAGTCCAAGGTCCTGCCGATGATCCTCTTCGCGGTGATGTGCCTGCCCGCGGCGATCATGGTGGCGGTCGCCGTGGCCACCAAGGCCAAGGACCTCCCCCTCGACTACACGCGCTACGCGATCGTGCTGCAGGCCGTCATCAGTCTCTTCCTGGCCGCCCAGGCCCCGCAGACCGTGTCCCGGGACCTGCGCTTCAAAACCGTGCCGCTCTACTTCTCCCGGCCCATCGAGCGCGGTGACTACGTAGTGGCGAAGTTCGCCGCGATGACCTCGGCCCTCTTCGTCCTCACGGCTGCCCCCCTCCTCGTGCTCTACGTAGGGGCGCTGCTCGCCAAGCTCGACTTCGCCGACCAGAGCAAGGGATTCGCCCAGGGACTCGTCTCCGTGGCGCTGCTCTCCCTGCTCTTCTCCGGCATCGCACTCGTCATCTCGGCGGTCACTCCCCGCCGCGGCTTCGGCATCGCCGCCGTCATCGCCGTCCTGACCATCACCTACGGCGCGGTGTCGACCGTGCAGGCGATCGCCTACGAACAGGGCAGCTACGACGCCATCGCCTGGCTCGGACTCTTCTCGCCGATCACGCTCATCGACGGCGTGCAGACCGCCTTCCTCGGCGCGACGTCCGCCTTCCCCGGAGGGAACGGCCCCTCGTCCGGCGTCGGCATTGTCTACGTAGTCGTCGTCCTCGGCCTCATCGCGGGCTGCTACGGCGCCCTGATGCGCCGCTACCGAAAGGTCGGGCTGTGAGCACGATCAACATCGACCACACCTCCCGCTGGTTCGGGAACGTGGTGGCGGTCAACGACATCACCATGAACATCGGCCCCGGCGTCACCGGACTCCTCGGTCCGAACGGCGCGGGCAAGTCGACCCTCATCAACATGATGGGCGGCTTCCTGGCCCCCTCCACAGGCAGCGTCACCCTCGACGACCGGCCGATCTGGCGGAACGAACAGAGCTACAAGAACATCGGCATCGTCCCCGAGCGCGAGGGCATGTACGACTTCCTCACGGGCCGCGAATTCGTCGTCGCCAACGCCGAACTGCACGGACTGGACGAGCGGGCCGCGAAGAAGGCGCTGGCCACGGTCGAGATGGAGTACGCGCAGGACCGGAAGATCTCCACGTACTCCAAGGGCATGCGCCAGCGCGTGAAGATGGCCTCCGCCCTCGTCCACGACCCGGCCGTACTGCTGCTCGACGAGCCCTTCAACGGCATGGACCCGCGCCAGCGCATGCAGCTGATGGAGCTCCTGCGGGCCATGGGGGACGAGGGCCGCACGGTCCTGTTCTCCTCGCACATCCTCGAAGAGGTCGAGCAACTGGCCTCGCACATCGAGGTGATCGTCGCCGGACGGCACGCGGCGAGCGGTGACTTCCGCCGCATCCGCCGGCTGATGACCGACCGGCCCCACCGCTATCTGGTCCGCTCCAGCGACGACCGTGCGCTGGCCGCCGCGCTGATCGCCGATCCCTCGACGGCCGGCATCGAAGTCGACCTCAAGGAGGGCGCGTTGCGCATTCAGGCGGTCGACTTCGGCCGGTTCACGACGCTGCTGCCCCGGGTCGCCCGCGAGCACGGCATCCGGCTCCTGACGGTCTCGCCCTCGGACGAATCCCTTGAGTCGGTCTTCTCCTACCTCGTCGCGGCCTGAAAGGGAGCCATCGTGTACAACCCCACAGTCGCCCGGCTCACCTACCGGGCCCTGCTCGGCCGCCGCCGGGCTCTGATCCTCTTCGCCCTGCCCGTCCTGCTGATCGTCATCTCCGCCGCCGTACGCGGCTTCAGCGGTGCCGACGACCAAGTGGCCGTCGACGTCCTGGGCGGCTTCGCGCTCGCCACCATGGTGCCGATCATCGGCGTCATCGCGGGCACGGGCGCCATCGGCCCGGAGATCGACGACGGATCGGTCGTCTACCTGCTCTCCAAGCCGGTCGGGCGCCCCACGATCATCTTCACCAAGCTGATCGTCGCCATCGCCGTGACCATGGCGTTCTCCGCGATCCCCACCTTCATCTCGGGGATGATCCTGAACGGCAACGGCCAGCAGATCGCCATCGCCTACACCGTCGCGGCGCTGGTCGCCTCCATCACGTACGCCGCGATCTTCCTGCTGCTCGGCACGGTCACCCGGCACGCCGTGGTCTTCGGGCTCGTCTACGCCCTGGTGTGGGAGGCCCTCTTCGGGTCGCTGGTCTCCGGGGCCCGCACGCTCAGCGTGCAGCAGTGGTCCCTCGCCGTGGCCCAGAAGGTCGGCGACGGCGACCTGATCACCTCGGACGTCGGCCTGCCGGCCGCGGCGGTCCTGCTGGTCGCGGTCACCGCGCTCGCCACCTGGTACGCGGGACAGAAGCTCAGGTCGCTGACGCTGGCCGGGGAGGAGTAGGCAGGGCGGGCGCCCCGGGCGGGACCCGGGGCGCGGTCACGGGCCGCGTCAGCCGAGGAGGCGCTCCAGCACCACCGCGATGCCGTCCGCCTCGTTCGACGTCGTCACCTCGTCCGCCACCGCCTTGAGCTCGTCATGGGCGTTGGCCATGGCGACGCCGTGAGCGGACCAGGCGAACATCGGGATGTCGTTCGGCATGTCGCCGAAGGCGATCGTGTCCACGGCCTTCGCACCCAGTCGGCGCGCCGCCAGGGAGAGGCCCGTGGCCTTGGAGAGGCCGAGGGGCAAGAGCTCGACGATGCCCTCGCCCGCCATGGTCACGCCGACCAGGTCGCCCGCGACCTTGCGCGCCACCTCGGCGAGCGCGTCGTCGCTCAGGCCGGGGTGCTGGATGTAGACCTTGTTCAGCGGAGCGGACCACAGGTCGGCGACGTCCGTGAAGGGGACGGCCGGGAGCGGGCCGTCCTGGACCGCGTACCCCGGGCCGACGATGACCTCGCCGTCGAGGCCGTCGCGGCTCGCCGCGAGGGCGAGCGGCCCGATCTCCGCCTCGATCTTGGCGAGCGCCAGGCCCGCAAGCTGCCGGTCGAGCGTTACCGAGGTGAGCAGGCGGTGCTCTCCCGCGTGGTAGACCTGCGCGCCCTGGCCGCACACCGCGAGGCCGTCGTAGCCGAGGTCGTCGAGGATGTGGCGGGTCCAGGGCACCGCACGGCCGGTGACGATGATGTGCGCCGCGCCCGCCGCGGTGGCCGCGGTGAGCGCCTGGCGCGTCCGTTCCGAAACCGTGTCGTCGGGGCGCAGCAGCGTCCCGTCGAGGTCGGTCGCGACCAGCTTGTACGGGAAGGCGGGCGTGACCGGAGCAGGGTGGCTCACTTGGCGATGGGCTCCAGGATCTCTCGTCCCCCGAGGTACGGGCGGAGCACCTCGGGCACCACCACGGAGCCGTCGGCCTGCTGGTGGTTCTCCAGGAGGGCCACGATGGTGCGCGGGACGGCGCACAGCGTGCCGTTCAGCGTCGCGAGCGGCTGGATCTTCTTGCCGTCACGCATGCGCACCGAGAGGCGGCGGGCCTGGAAGCCGTCGCAGTTGGAGGCCGAGGTCAGCTCGCGGTACTTGCCCTGGGTGGGGATCCAGGCCTCGCAGTCGAACTTGCGGGAGGCCGAGGCGCCGAGGTCGCCCGTCGCCACGTCGATCACCTGGAAGGGCAGGCCGAGGCCGGTCAGCCACTGCTTCTCCCACTCCAGGAGGCGCTTGTGCTCGTTCTCCGCGTCGTCCGGGTCGACGTACGAGAACATCTCGACCTTGTCGAACTGGTGGACGCGGAAGATGCCGCGGGTGTCCTTGCCGTACGTGCCGGCCTCGCGGCGGAAGCAGGGCGAGAAGCCCGCGTACCGCAAGGGGAGCTTGTCGGCGTCGATGATCTCGTCCATGTGGTAGCCGGCGAGCGCGACCTCGGAGGTGCCGACCAGGTAGTAGTCGTCCTTCTCCAGGTGGTACACGTTCTCCGCGGCCTGGCCGAGGAAGCCGGTGCCCTCCATGGCGCGCGGGCGGACCAGGGCGGGCGTCAGCATCGGGATGAACCCGGCCTCGGTGGCCTGCGCGATCGCGGCGTTCACCAGGGCGAGCTCCAGCAGGGCGCCGACACCGGTGAGGTAGTAGAAGCGCGAGCCGGAGACCTTCGCGCCGCGCTCGACGTCGATGGCGCCGAGCGCCTCGCCGAGCTCCAGGTGGTCCTTCGGCTCGAAGCCCTCGGCCGCGAAGTCGCGGGGGGTGCCGATCGTGTCGAGGACGACGAAGTCCTCCTCGCCGCCGACCGGGACGTCCGGGTGGACGAGGTTGCCCAGCTGCCCCAGGAGGCGCTTGGTCTCCTCGTCGGCCTCGTGCTGGGCGGCGTCGGCGGCCTTGACCGCGGCGGAGAGCTCGCCCGCCTTCTTCAGGAGCTCCTGCTTCTCCTCGGGCGCGGCCTTGGGGATCAGCTTGCCGAGCGCCTTCTGCTCGGAGCGGAGCTCGTCGAAGCGGAGGCCGGACGACCTGCGGCGCTCGTCGGCGGAGAGCAGGGCGTCGACAAGCGCGACGTCCTCTCCACGGGCGCGCTGGGAGGCGCGAACACGGTCGGGGTCCTCACGGAGCAGGCGAAGGTCAATCACCCCTCAAGGCTACCGTTGCGTGCTTCCGGCCAACGACTCCATATTCCATTGTGTACGTTATGCCCGGTTTGCCGGAATGTGAATTTCCGGTTCGAGGCGGCCGGAAAAGCTCCGTCCCGAGCGGGCCGACCCCCGGTCAATAAAAAGGGCACTATTCCCCGAAAGGGGGCAGAGCGCGTCCACGGCCTTGACCGGAACCCCTTGTGGGAGGCGGGACTTGGGCCGCCCCTCCACCGTGGTTGTCCACAGGAACCAGCCCTTCCGGACGGTTATCCACAGGGTGTGCGAAAGATCTGTGGACGCCGGGAGGGGCCGTTTTCAAAGGGCTTCACGCGTCCAGGGAATCCCTTCCCAAACCACCCGCACACCCTCTTTCGAGTGGAAATGCCTCGCTCTAAAGAGTTGATCAATAGAAAAGAGTGGACGAGGGGTGACGTGCGGGCCTGTGGACGGACTTGGGGGCTGTGAGCCGATTTGTCGACCATGTCGCGCTTCGTTGTCGACTTGTCCCCAGGTCGAGACGCGTGCCTGTGGATAACTTCTGTGGACAACGTAAATCTGCAGGTAGGACCGCAGGAAGGGATGCCGAGACGCCCCGGAAACCGGCGTGGGGCTGGCTAGAAACGGCCGTCCTGGCAGTGCGCCAGCCAGTCCGACGCCGCGATGAACTCGCTGTCCGTCGTGCCGGGCCGCAGCGCCCTGACGTCCTCTGTCGACACTCCGGCCCGCGGATACGAGCCGAGGAAGCGCACCTGCGGGCAGATCCGCTTGAGCCCCATCAGGGCCTCGCCGACCCGGCGATCCGTGATGTGCCCCTCGGCGTCCACCGAGAAGCAGTAGTTGCCGATTCCCTGGCCCGTCGGCCGTGACTCGATGCGCATGAGGTTGACGCCCCGCACGGCGAACTCCTGGAGGAGTTCGAGCAGGGCACCGGGGTGGTCGTCGCCCAGCCAGATGACGACGGAGGTCTTGTCGGCGCCCGTCGGCGCGGCGGGGCGGGCCGGGCGGCCGACCAGCACGAAGCGGGTCTCGGCGTTCGCCGCGTCGTGGATCTCGCTGACCAGCGGTTCCAGGCCGTACGTCGCCGCCGCGAACTCACCCGCGAAGGCCGCGTCGAAGCGGCCCTCCTGGACCAGCCGGGCGCCGTCCGCGTTCGACGCCGCCGACTCCCACAGGGCGTCGGGCAGGTGCGCGGCCAGCCAGTTGCGGACCTGCGGCTGCGCCACGGGGTGGCCCGTCACCGTCTTGATGTCCTTGAGCTTCGTGCCGGGGCGGACGAGCAGCGCGAAGGCGATCGGCAGCACGACCTCGCGGTAGATCATCAGCGGGTCGCCCTTGGCGAGTTCGTCGACGGTGGTGGTGACGCCGCCCTCGACCGAGTTCTCGATCGGCACCAGCGCCGCCGCCGCCTCGCCGCCGCGGACCGCGTCCAGCGCGGCGGGCACGGAGACCATCGGGACGAGCTCCCGGGCGGCCGCCTCGGGCAGTGTGCGGAGAGCCGCCTCGGTGAAGGTGCCTTCGGGGCCCAGGTACGTATAGCGCGTGGCCGACATACCGTCACCCTAATGGGCCCGACGTGGCGCGGCTCACGCGTCTCACAGAGCGGCGTCCTACGCTTCCAGCAGCCGCTGCCCCACGTACTCGCCCTTCGCCGCCCCGCCAGGCACCGCGAAGAGGCCGCTCGCCTCGTGCCGGATGAACTCCGACAGGGCGTCGCCCCGGTCGAGCTTGCGCTGCACCGGGACGAAGCCGCGCATCGGGTCCGCCTGCCAGCAGACGAAGAGCAGCCCCGCGTCGGGCTCACCCTTGGCGTCGAAGCCGTCGTGGTACGAGAACGGGCGGCGCAGCATCGCGGCGCCGCCGTTCTGGTCGGGCCGGGTGATGCGGGCGTGCGCGTCGAGCGGGATGACGACCTTGCCGTCCGGGCCGGTCGCGTCGAGCTTCGGCTCGGTCGTCTCCGTACCGCCGGTGAGCGGTGAGCCGTCCGACTTGTGCCGTCCTATCACCGCTTCCTGCGCCTTCAGGTCCAGCTTCTCCCAGTCGTCGAGGAGCATCCGGATACGGCGCACCACTACGTAGGAGCCGCCCGCCATCCAGGCGGGGTCGCCGTCGCCCGGCACGAAGATCCGCTCGTCGAAGTCCTTCTCCGTCGGCTTGGGGTTGTTCGTGCCGTCGACCTGACCCATCAGGTTGCGGGTCGTCATGGGCCGCGCGGTGGCGCCCGGCGAGCGGTTGAAGCCGTTCATCTGCCAGCGCACGCGCGCGGTCCCGGCCGCCTCCCGCTGGATGGCACGCAGCGCGTGGAAGGCGACGAGCGAGTCGTTGGCGCCGATCTGCACCCACAGGTCGCCGTTGCTGCGCGCCTTGTCGAGGTGGTCCGAGGAGAAGTCGGGCAGCGGGGCCAGGGCGGCCGGGCGCCGCTTCTCCAGGCCCGTACGGGAGAAGAAGGAGGCACCGAAGCCGAACGTGACGGACAGCGAGGACGGGCCCGCGTCCCGGGCGACCGCCGTGTCCGCCCCGCCGGCCGGCTCGCCCGCCATCAGCCGCTCGGCCGTCGCCGACCAGCGGCGCAGCAGGGCCGCCGCCTCCTTGTGGCCCGCGCCCGCCGCGAGGTCGAAGGCGACCAGGTGGCCGCGGGCCTGGAGGGGCGTGGTGATGCCGGGCTGATGTTTCCCGTGAAACATCACCTGTTCGGCGCCCAGGGAGGCGAGCTCCGTCCGTGACGCGCCGGCGGAGTCCGCCGAGGCGTCCGGGGCCGCCGCGTAGCCGACGGCGCCGCCCGCCGCGCCGAGCGCGAGGCCCGTCGCGCCGGCGGTGCCGAGCAGCCGCCGCCTGGAAATCCCGTTGTCCGCCATGGTGGTTGTTCCGTTCAGCCGATCTGCGCGTTCTTCTTCACGGTGACCTGGTCGATGTCGGAGGTCCGCACCGTCACCGCGATCTTCCACTTGCCTGCCATCGGGATCTGCACGCCGTTCGCGGTCCAGTGTCCTGTGGCGATGCGGTCCGGGGCGACGGGCAGCGGACCGACGTCCTTCGATTCGAGGGTGAAGGAGAGCTTCACCTCGGGGACGTCGAAGGCGCTGCCGTTCGGACGCTTCACATACAGGTGCAGGGTGTTGCTGCCGCCGCGGCCGGGGTCGAGGTCCAGCTGCACGGCGCCCTTGCCGTCGGTGCCGCCCGTGTCGAAGGGCACCTTGAGCTTGAGTGGCCCCGAGCGCTGCGTCGCCGCCGCGGCGGTGGCGTTGGCGGCCTCCTCCTCGGTGCGGCCGGGCTCGGTGGTGGTGAGGATGGTCGTCACGGCCAGCAGGACGACGGCGATGCCGGCCTCGGTGAGCACCGAGCGGCGCAGGCCCGAGCGGTGCGGGTCGGCGTCGCGGACGCGCTTCTCGCGGGCGCTGTCCATGGCGGCCTGCTGGCGCGCGAGCTGGGCGGAGCGCTTGGGGTCGTCGCCCGCGTCTCCGGAGGAGGCCGGTACCGTGACCGGCTTCTTCTGCACCGTCTTCGCCGTCTGCTTCGATGCCTGCTTCGCCGACTGCTTCGCGCGCTGCTCGACGACCACGGCGGCCGCGCTCTCCGGAGCCATGCCGCCCGCCTCGGCGGCGATCCGTCCCGTCCACCGCCGCGACACGGAGGCGACGCCCACCAGGACGACGACGAGGCCGATCTTGACGAGGAGCAGCTGCCCGTACGACGTGCCGGTCAGCGCCGACCACGAGCCGACCTGCCGCCACGACTGGTAGGTGCCGGTCGCCGCCAGCACGACGACGCTGGTGAACGCCACGGTCGAGAACCGCTGCACGGCCGACGCGTCCACGGCGGTCGTGCGGAAGAGTGCGACGAGCAGCGTCGCGAGTCCGCCGAGCCAGGCGGAGACGGCCAGCAGGTGCAGCACGTCGACGGGCATCGCGATGCCCGCCTGGATGCCGGTCGAGGCGTGCTCGGCCATCGCCCACGTCGCCGCGATGCCGATGGCGACGACGGTGCCGCCGATGGCGAGCCCGAAGGTGAGGTCCTTCTTCTCCTTCGGGTCCTCCCGCTTCTCGTACGCGCCGAAGAGCACCGCGATGAACAGCGCGGCGGCGGCGAGCAGCAGCAGCCGGGAGACCAGCGCGGCGCCCGTCTTGGTGTTGAGGACGTCGCCGAGCTTGCCCATGTCGAAGGCGTCGGCGAGCTTCCCGGAGCCGGTGTAGGGGGCGCGCAGGAGCAGCAGGATGAGCGTGGAGGCGGTGAGCGCGACCCAGCCGGACGTCACGATCCGCTGCACGGGCCGCGCCCCGGCGCCCCGCGGCCAGCAGCCGAGGACGAAGGCGGCACCGCCGACGAGCAGGATGAACCCGGCGTACGAGAAGTAGCGCACGATGTCGTAGAGCAGGCCGACCAGGCCGCCGCCGGCCTCCTGGTCGGGCAGTGCGACCTTGGTGTCGGAGGGCGCGCCGATGGAGAAGGTGAAGGCACCGGCGACGGGGTGGCTGTCGGCGGAGACCACTTGGTAGGCGACGGTGAAGGTGCCGTCGGGCAGGCCAGGACGCAGCTTCACGCCGTACGTGTTGGCGCCCAGGTCCGTCGTCTTCCTGGTGTCGGCCCGCTTGCCGGACGGGTCGAGCACCCGCACCGAGCCGTCCGACATGGCGACCTTCTCCGAGAAGGTGAGCTTGACCTGGTCGGGGGCCTTGTCGACCACCGCTCCCTGCTTCGGGTCGCTGCCGGTCAGCGCGGCATGCGCGGACGTGGGCCCGGCACCGGCGAGGAAGACGCCGGTCGCGGCGAGGAGCACCAGAAGGAGCCGCCAGAGGCGGGGAGCTGTACCGGCCCGGGCAACGGCCCTGGAGCGGGGAGCGATGGTCTGCATCAACGATCCGTCCCTCAGTGCGACTTGTGCTGCTTGGGGCTGTACGTCGCTTCCTTGACCGGGACCTCGACGGTGATCGGGTCCGACTTCTGGAAGTGCAGGGTCATGGCGATCTTCTCGCCCTGCTTGGGCTTGCGCTTGAGCTTTTCGAGCATCAGGTGGTTGCCGCCGCTCGCGAAGTCGAGCTCGCCGTTTGCGGGCACGGCGAAGGACTTCTCCTCCTTCATCGCGCCGCCCTCGGTGCTGTGCAGCGTGACGGAACCGGCGATGTCGCTGGTGGCGGAGGTGAGCCGGTCGGCGCTGCCCTTGTTCGTCAGCGTGAAGAAGCCCGCCGCCATGTCGTCCATGGTGGGCTCGGGGACGTAGGCCCCGCTGACCTTCAGCTCGGGCTTCTTCGCGGTGTCCCCGGAGCCGGAGCCCGAGTCGTCGCCGCAGCCCGCCAGAGCGAGGGCGGCGGTCAGCGCCATGGCCCCGGCGGCGAGGGCGCGGTGCCGGGTGGTGCGGTGGTTCACGGGTTCTGTCCCTTGACGATCTTGGGCAGGTCCTTGGTGTAGTCGGCCGCGGTGGCCTTGTCGCTGTACAGGACGTATCCCGCGTCGCTCTTCGGGGAGAAGGCGAAGACCTGCGTGCCGTGCATCGAGATGATCTTGCCCTTCTTGTCCTTCTTGGACGGCTCGACGTTGATGGCGAGCTGGCGGGCACCGGCCTGGATGGTGTCGAAGTCGCCCGTCAGGCCGATGAAGTCGGCGTCCACGCCCTTGAGCCACTTGCCGAGCTCGGCGGGGGTGTCACGCTCGGGGTCGGTGGTCACGAAGACGACCTTCAGCTTGTCCTGGTCGGCCTTGGGCAGGGCCTTCCTGGCGACCGCGATGTTGTTCATCGTCAGCGGGCAGACGTCGGGGCAGTGCGTGTAGCCGAAGTAGATGAGCGTCGGCCTGCCCTTGGTCTCCTCGCGCAGGTCGTACTTCTTGCCGTGCGTGTCGGTGAGGACGAGGTCCGGCTTCTTGTACGGCTTGTCCAGGACCGTGGCGGCCTTGCCCGAGTCGGTCTCCACGGAGACCTCGGCGACCGGCTTCTTGTTGTCGTCACCACTGCCGCACGCGGTCAGGGTGAGGGCGGCCACGGCCAGCAGGGCAGCGGCGGCGAGCTTCTTGTCGGTGCTCTTCGCATAGCTCTTCGAGCTCTTGGTGCGCATACGAAAATGTCCCAGATGTGAGGGGGCCGGGGCGCACCGGGGCGGCTGTGCGCCGCGCCGGTGCGCCCCGCGGGTGGCTCGGCCGGTGGGTCAGCCGGTGACGCGACGGCGGCCCGCGAGCACGCCGAACGCGACACCCGCCGCACCGACGACGATGCCGACGATGCCGAGGACGCGGGCGGTCGTGTCGCTGCTGTCGGAGTCGGACGACGCGCTCGCCGTGTCGTGCGACTTGTCGTCCGACTTCGCGGTGCCGGCGGCGCCACCGTGGCCGTCGGACGCGGCGGTCAGCGGGAGGGCGGGCGCCGGGTGCTCGGGCTCCTCCTGGCCTTTCTGCTGCGGCTCGATCCAGCGGACGACTTCCTTGTTGTCGTACGTCTGGACGGCCTTGAAGACGAGTTCGTCGGCGTCCTCGGGCAGCTGGCCCATGGAGACCGGGAACTTCTGGAAGGTGCCGGGCTGGATGCCCTTGCCGTCGGCCGTCCAGGTGACCTTGGTGACGGCCTCGTCGATCTTCTCGCCGTGGATCTCCAGCGGCTTGTCGAGCTTGCTCTTGGTGACCTTCGCGGTCCAGCCGGGGACGGGCTGCGTCATCACGGAGGCGAGCGGGTGGTCGGCCGGGAAGGAGACCTCAAGCTTGGTGGTCGAGGCGTCGTCCATCTCGTTCGGCACCTTGAAGTTGACCGTGGCGTATCCGCCCTTGGCGGCCTGGCCCTCCGGGGAGACGCTGACGTGCGCGAACGCGGGGGCCGAGAGCACGATGACAGCGGCGGCGGAGACGGTGCCGGCAGCGGCGATACGGGACATCTTCATGACAGGAACACTCCACTTTCGTCAGTGGTGATCAGTACGAGGGGTGAGCGCGGCCGCGTCGGGCACGCGCGCGTGCGCGCCGAGCGACCCCTCCGTACTGCGGTGCGGAGCGTTCTCCGTGCAGCGGTGTGGAGTGTGTCGCGTCAGGCGGCGAGTTCGACGTCGTGGGCCCCGGCCGGGGGCCCACGCCTGATCACCGCGTCCTCCAGCGCGACCGTGCGCGGCTTCGGCGGCGCGAGCAGCGCGGTGCGCGGCGGCCGCGGACCGGTCGTCTCGGGCGCGCCGGGCAGACCCGCCCGCAGGGCGCGCACGAGAGTGAGAGCCGAGCGCAGGGAGCGTACGAGCGCTCCTTCCGCGACACCCTGCGCCCCGTTGGCGAGCCGGACGAGGCGGAGCAGCGCGAGGTCGCCGCTGCGGAGCAGCCAGCCGGCGGCGAGGGCCGCGAGGATGTGCGCGACGAGCATGGGCAGGGACGGCACGAGCGCCATCGCGCCCATCGACCCCATGCCACCGGTGTGCGACGCGCCGGTCGCGACCGAGTCAAGGGCGGTGTCCGCGGCCGCGGCGGCGGACCGGCCGTGCTGATGCCCGGCGGACTGGCCCGCTCCGGAAGCGCCGGCGCCGCCGGGGCCGAGCCCGGCGGTGGTGAGGATCCGGTGGGCCTGCGCGGGCGTGATCGTCGCGGCGCCCGCACCGCAGACCAGGCGTGCGGCCCGCTCCACCAGGGACGCGTCACCGTGCACCGTGGTCGCCGCGGCCGTGCCGTGCTGGCCGAGGCCGAACAGGGCGTGCAGAGCGAGCTGTCCCGTCGCGAGCAGCGCGGCGATGCCGGGCAGCGAACGGGCCCGCCCGGCGAGCGGCAGCGCGACCGCGAGGACGACGAGGAAGCCCGCGCCGAGCGTCCACAGCGGGACGGCGACACAGGAAGCGAGCACATGGCCCCCGGCGGACAGCACGACGCAGACCGCGGCGAACGTCGCGGCCCTCAGCAGCCGGAGGTCGGCTCCGTCGCGCGTCTCGCGCTGGTGGGGGGCAGTCATGGCCGGGCCATCATCGCACTGGGCCCACCCCATGCGTACGGCAGGTCCGGAAGGTCCTGTTCCAGGTGATGGGTGTGGCTCTGGTGGGCCTGAGGCGGTGCGAGCGCCGTGTTCTGCCCCGCCGTCCTACACCGGCTGACGGGGGGCGCGCGTCCGCCGTATGGGCGGTCTCACGTCCTTCGGGCGCTTATTCGGGGGCGCGCGCGGCAATACGTATCGGTATGTCGAGCCGCGGCCAGGAGGCTGGAGCATGAGCATCTGGTGGTCTCTCCATTTGCGGCGCGACGCCGCGAGCGTTCCGCTCGCCCGCCGGCTGCTGATCGGCACGATGGAGACGGCGGGCGTGGACCCCGACGTCTCCTACGACCTGTCGGTCGCCCTCAGCGAAGCGTGCGCCAACGCCGTCGAGCACGGCGGCGCGGGCGCTCCCGGGGCCGCACCGGGCGGCTACCGCGTCACGGCCTACCTGGACGGCGAGAAGTGCCGCATCGAGGTGGACGACTCCGGGCCCGGTTTTCCCGGCACGGCGCGCGGCTGTCCCGCGCCCCGGCCGTCCGCCGCGGAGACGGACGAGCACGGCCGGGGCCTGTGCCTGATCAGAGAACTCGCCGACCATGTCCACCTCGGCAACAAGCCGGGCAGGAGCGGTGCGGTGATCAGCTTCGACAAGATCCTCAAGTGGCGGGAGGACGCGCCGCTGATGACGGCGTGAGGCCTTCCCCGTCGGCGGGCGGCAGCTCCCCGTCGGCCGGTGGCAGCGCCCGCAGCAATGCCTCCACCGCGGCGCCGTACGCGTGCTCCGTAGGCGTCGAGTACCCGACGACGAGACCGTCCCGGGCAGGCATCGTCGCCCCCGGGTGACGGAACGCGGCGAGTCCGTCGAGCGCGACCCCCTGCCAGGCCGCCGCCTTGACCGCGGACGCCTCCGTCCCCGGCGGCAGCCGCAGCACCGCGTGCAGGCCCGCCGCGATGCCGGTGGCCGTGATGTGCGGGGCGCGCTCGGCGAGAGCGGTGACGAGCCGGTCGCGACGGTGCCGGTAGCGCTGCCGCATCCGGCGGATGTGCCGGTCGTACTGACCGGAGGAGATGAACTCGGCGAGCGTGAGCTGGTCGAGGACGCTCGCCCACGCCTCCCGCTCCCCCTTGGCGGCGAGCACGCCGTCGACGAGCTGCTCGGGCAGCACCATCCAGCCGATGCGCACGGCGGGGGAGAGGCTCTTGCTGACCGAGCCGAGGTAGACGACCCGTTCGGGATCCAGGCCCTGTACGGCGCCGACCGGCTCACGGTCGTAGCGGAACTCGCCGTCGTAGTCATCCTCCAGGATGAGACCGCCGCTGCTACGGGCCCAGTCGACGACCGCCGCGCGCCGGGCGGCGTGGAGCGGGCCGCCGGTCGGGAACTGGTGCGCGGGCGTGAGCAGTACGCCCCGCACCCGCGGGCCCTCGGTCAACTCCTCGACCCGGGCGCCCTGTTCGTCCAGGCCCAGCGGCACGGTCCGCACGCCCGCGCCCGCCAGGATCTCCCGGTGGAACCCGAGCCCGTACGACTCCATGGCGAAGGGCCCCCGCAGCACCCCGCCGCCCGCCCCGCGCGACCCCGCGAACAGCAGCCGAAGGGCGTGCGCGAACCCGGAGCAGACCACGATCCGTCCGGGGTCGGCGCGCACCCCGCGGGCCCGCGCCAGATAGTCGGCGAGCGCCCGGCGCAGCTCGACACGGCCGCGCGGATCGCCGGGCCCGAAGGCCTCGTTGGGCGCGGCGGCAAGAGCGCGCCGGGCGGCCGCGAGCCACGCCGTGCGCGGGAAGGAGGCGGCGTCCGGCGTGCCCTGGCGCAGGTCGTACGCGGGTGCGGCGGGGCGTGCCGGAGCGGGCTTCGGCCTGCGCGGGCGCTTGGGCGGCGCGGCCCGCTCGGCCACCCGCGTCCCCGAGCCCTGCCGCGCCGTCAGCCAGCCCTCGGCGACCAGTTCCGCATAGGCGTCGGCGACCGTGTTGCGGGCCAGGCCGAGGTCGGCGGCGAGCGAACGGTAGGGCGGCAGCCGGGTGCCAGGGGGGAGCCGCCCCTCGCGCACGGCCTCCCGCAGCGCACGGATGAGAACGGCGCGGCGACTGCCGGGACCGGAGAGGTCCACGTGCAGGTCACTGCCGATGCGCTCCGCCAAATTGACCCATGATTCCGGCATGGGAATGCACCCTACGCGAGGTCTTTCCGGCCCGTAGTTTCATGGTCATGACGAACAACACGAACGCCACGCAGACCGCGACCGCCACCCCCGCCGCCACTCCGCAGGACCACGAGCACACCCCCCGCCTCAACTTCGCCAAGGCCGCCCCCAAGGCCTTCAAGGCACTCATCGGCTTCGACGCCGCCGCCCGCGACGGCCTCGACCCGGCCCTGGTCGAACTGATCCAGATCCGCGCCTCGCTCCTCAACGGCTGCGCCTACTGCCTCCACATGCACACCTCCGACGCCCGCAAGGCCGGCGAGGACGAGGCACGGCTTCACATGGTCGGCGTGTGGCGCGAGGCCCGTAACTTCTTCACCGCGAAGGAGCAGGCGGCCCTCGCCCTGACCGAGTCGGTCACGCTCGTCTCCCGGGGCGGCGTCCCGGACGATGTCTACGTAGAGGCCACTCGGCACTTCGACGAGTCCGAACTGGCCCGTGTCCTCGCCCTGATCTTCGCCATCAACACCTGGAACCGCATCGCCCTGAGCACCGCCAAGGTCGCGGGCGAGGACGAGCGGGCGGCCCACTGAGGAACGCCGAAGGGCCGGAGGAACGCCGAAGGGCCGGCCCCCGGAGGCAACCGGCCCTTCGTCCCGCGTGTGCGGGTCAGCCCTTGAGTCGCGCCATCCACGCCTCGACCTCGTCGGACGTGCGCGGCAGAGCGGCCGACAGGTTCTTGTTGCCGTCCTCCGTGACGAGGATGTCGTCCTCGATCCGGACGCCGATGCCGCGGTACTCCTCCGGCACGGTCAGGTCGTCCGCCTGGAAGTACAGACCGGGCTCGACCGTCAGGCACATGCCGGGCTCCAGCGTGCCGTCCACGTACGTCTCGGTGCGCGCGGCGGCGCAGTCGTGGACGTCCATGCCGAGCATGTGGCCGGTGCCGTGCAGTGTCCAACGGCGCTGCAGGCCCAGCTCCAGGACGCGCTCGACCGGGCCCTCGACGAGGCCCCACTCGACGAGCTTCTCGGCGAGCACGCGCTGCGCGGCGTCGTGGAAGTCGCGGTACTTGGCGCCCGGCTTCACCGCCGCGATGCCGGCCTCCTGGGCCTCGTACACCGCGTCGTAGATTTTCTTCTGCAGTTCGTTGTAGCGGCCGTTGATCGGCAGCGTCCGCGTGATGTCCGCGGTGTAGTACGTGTGCGTCTCCACGCCCGCGTCGAGCAGGAGCAGGTCTCCGGAGCGGACGGCGCCGTCGTTGCGCACCCAGTGCAGCGTGGTCGCGTGCGGGCCCGCGGCACAGATGGAGCCGTAGCCGATGTCGTTGCCCTCGACGCGGGCGCGCAGGAAGAACGTGCCTTCGATGTAGCGCTCGCTGGTGGCCTCGGCCTTGTCGAGGACCTTCACGACGTCCTCGAAGCCGCGGGCGGTCGAGTCGCAGGCCTTCTGCAGCTCGCCGATCTCGAACTCGTCCTTGACCAGGCGGGCCTCGGAGAGGAAGACGCGCAGCTCCTCGTCGCGCTCGGCGGTGACCTTGTCGGTCAGGGCCGCCTCGATGCCGGCGTCGTAGCCGCGCACGACGCGGACGGGGCCGGTCGCCTCGCGCAGCTTGCCGGCCAGCTCGCGCACGTCGGACGCGGGGATGCCGTACAGCTTCTCGGCCTCGGTGAGGGAGTGCCTGCGGCCGACCCAGAGCTCGCCCTGCCCGTCCAGCCAGAACTCGCCGTTCTCGCGGTCGGAGCGCGGCAGGAGGTAGATGGTCGCGTCGTGGCCGCCGTCGCTCTTCGGCTCCATGACGAGGACGCCGTCCTCGGTCTGGTTGCCCGACAGGTACGCGTACTCGACGGAGGCGCGGAAGGCGTACTCGGTGTCGTTCGAACGGGTCTTCAGGTTGCCCGCGGGGATCACCAGGCGCTCGCCCGGGAAGCGCGCGGAGAGCGCGGCACGGCGGGCGGCGGTGTGCTCGGCCTGCGCGATCGGCTGCAGGTCGTGCAGCTCGGTGTCGGCCCAGCCGGACTTCATGTTCTCGGCGAGCTCATCGGAAACGCCCGGGTACAGGCCGTTCTTGCGCTGCTTGATCGGCTCTTCTTCGGTCTCTTCCGGGTTCTCCGGGTTGAGCGCCTCCGACACGATCTGCCTCCTATGTACGACACTGGGCCGTCCTCCATCGTACGGGCGTACGGAAGGGGTCCCAGGGCCGGAAGGCCACTTACCTAGAGTGCCCGTGGCCTCACTCGAAACGGGCCGCGAGCAGCACCACGTCCTCCTCACTGTCCACGGCGTCGAGCCCGTCGGGCAGGACGGCGTGCAGCACGTGGTCGGCGATCGCCCCGGGGTCGTCCCTGATGGCCCTCGGCACGCTCGCCGCCGCCGCGTGCAGCCGCGCGAAGGCCCGGTCCATCGGCTCGCCGGTGCGGTGCAGAAGCCCGTCGGTGTACAGAAGCACCGTTTCTCCCGGCTCGGGGCTGAGCTCCACGCTCGGCGCCTCCCAGCAGGCGAGCATGCCGAGCGGCGCGGACAGGGAGGTCTCCACGAACTCCGTGCGGCGCTCCCCGATGATCAGCGGCGGGCTGTGGCCCGCCCCGGCGAGCACCACCTTGCGCAGGGCGGGCTCGCAGTACGCGAAGAGGGCGGTCGCCGACCGCGCGGGCTCGGTCAGCCGCAGCAGCAGCTCCAGGTCGGAGAGGACGGCGACGGGGTCCTCGCCCTCCATCACGGCGTACGCCCGCAGGGAGGCCCGCAGCCGTCCCATCGCGGCCACCGCGCTCGGCCCCGACCCGGTCACGGAGCCCACCGCCAGGCCCAGCGCCGCGTCGGGCAGCGGCAGCGCGTCGTGCCAGTCGCCGCCGCCGCGCGGCCCCGTGCGGTGCCGGGCGGCGAGCTGCACCCCGGCGACCCGGGGCAGCCGCGACGGCATGAGCTCCTCGCGCAGGGTGGCGTCGGTCGTGCGGGCGCGGTCCAGTTCGAGCAGCCGTGCCACGTGCTCGGTGGCCTGCCGGGCGTACAGCCCGACGAGGTGGCGTCTGCGCTCGTCCGGCTCGGCGGGCTCGTCGTACAGCCAGGTGGCTGCGCCGATCCGGCCCGCCGTCTCGGTGGCGAGGGGGAGCGCGTAACTGGCGGCGTAGCCGAGGCGGTGGGCGACCTCGCGGTGGAGCGGGTCGAGGCCCTCATCGGCGAGCAGGTCGGGCTGCGCGATCTCCTGCGGCACGGCACCCGGCCGGCCCTCGGGGGCGTCCAGGATCCTGCCGTACGCGGTGGCGGCGCGCGGCACCGTCTCGATGTGCCCGAGGTCGGCGCGGGCCAGGCCGAGGCCGATGGTGGTGTCGGGTCCGAGGCCGTCGCCGGGTTCGACGACGGCGAGTCCGCGGCGCGCGCCCACCAGGGCGGCACCGGCGCGCAGGAGCTCCCGCAGCGCCTCGTCGAGGGTGCCCGTGCGGACGAGCCGCTCGGTGAGTTCGTGCAGCGTGGTCAGGTCGGAGACCCAGCCGGCGAGCCGGTCCTGGAGCACGGCGCAGGGCGCGCTCGGTAGGGAAGTGCCCTCCGTGGACGCTGCGGCGGGCGGGGCCTGCGCGCCGGGCGCGACAGTGTGGGCCGGTGGCGGAACTGTTGAATCGATTCCAGCCACTTTCGGGAGGTGCGGGGCGTTCATGGCTGACGGCTTTCCGGCCGGTGCGTAATGCTCGATAGCATCGCAAACCCCCATGTCATTATGCGCCGCTAGCAATGTCTCCAGATGTACACGCCCTGGTGAGGGGATGTCCAGCATTGTCCTGCTGGGATTCCTGGTGTCCGAGGTATTCGGGAGCACAGTAAAAGATCTTGTTAAGTTGGCTGAAAAAAGCGCCGGGTTAGGGCATATTAGGGTCGACTGACGTTGTTCGGTAGAGCGTTGCAGTGGTCGCGCTGGGTACGTACTCAGTGATGGCCAGGGGCAGTTGGGGTCCGTCCGGAACCTGACCAAGGACCCGGGCGTCCTCATTCACGACGACCGTGCCCCATCCTCCCGTGGCGGAGGCGGCAAGCAATATCGCGGGACGGCAAACGCCAGGCGCCGCCACCCCACGCCACGTCAACGCTCGGTTCAGAGTGGTTCCCCATGCCACAGGCTGGGGTCGGATGTGCCAGCTCGTACGTACAGCGAAGTGATCCACACATGGTGTGATGTGGCCCGCAGTCTCCCCGGCTAACGCCGGCGTGCAACGGAAAGGAACGAGCGCTCATGCGCGAGATCCTCGGAAGGCGACGCAGGCTCCTGTCCTGGCGAATCGGAAGGAAGCCCGGCCGGAGTGCCGGACAGCTCGGCGCGGCTCTGACCTTCGCGACCGCATGGCGGTGGCCCGTACTGCCCGGAGTCGGTCTCGACCGGCGCGACGGCAGCCGGTGCGCCTGCCCCGACCCCGACTGCGCGGTACCGGGCGCGCACCCCCTCGACCCCGGCCTCCTCGCCGCCACCACCGACGAGCGGATGGTCCGCTGGTGGTGGACCAACCGACCCGGCGCACCCGTCGTACTCGCCACCGGAGGCCGCGCCCCGTGCGCCGTGAGCCTCCCCCTCGACGCGGGCGCACGCGCCCTCGCCGCGCTCGACGAGGCCGGCATCAGGCTCGGCCCGGTGATCGCCACCGAGGCCAGACTCCAGCTGCTCGTCGCGCCGTACTCCATGGCCCAGTTGGGCGAGCTCCTCTATGCCAAGGACCGCGTCCCTGGCTCGCTCCGCTTCCACGGCGAGGGCGGCTATCTCGCCCTGCCGCCCTCCGACACGGGACAGGGCCGGGTGCGCTGGGAGCGGGCCCCGCTGCCCGGCTCCGCCGCCCCCTGGGTGCCGGACGTCGAAGCGGTGGTGGACGCCGTGGTGGACGCGCTCACTCGTACGGGTGTGAGCGCCCCCGAGATGTAGCGGAATTGGGCGCGCGGCGAGCAGGCCGTGCGCCCACTGTCGTTATCTTCGGCTCATGCAACCCCGCCTGCTCGTGCTCCTGGGCGTCGTGGCCGTCACGGCCCTCCTGCCGCTCGCGGGCGCGTCCGCGGGACCGGTGGGCGACGGTGACGCGAAGTCGCCCCTCCCCTCCCCCTCACCCACTCCTTCGAACGCCTCTTCGGGGCAGCGTCGGGCGACGGAGACGGGCCCGGAGTCCTCGTCGCCCGCGGACCGCGGAGCGACCACCGCCGCCCGGTGCGGCCCCGAACTCTCCTCGCCCGACGGCCTCGAAGCACAGACCTGTGTCCTCACGCTGGGCCGGGACACCTGGGCGCGTACCTATTACCGCAATGCCACCGGCGAGGAGCTGACCGCGGTCCTGACCCTGATGGGCCCGGACGCGCGCACCGTGCAGCTGTACTGCGAGGTGGCGGCGGGGGACGAACCGGCAGCGTGCGAGACCCCGCGCGAGCGGTCGACGGGCGCTGCGACGGCGTACTCGGCGGTGGCGGAGTACGCGGCGGGCGAGGCGGAAGGACTGCTGCTGCGGGCGGGAAGCAACTCGGCATCGCCGCAGGACAGTTGAGTCCTGAACCGGTCCCCGGGCGCAAAAGGGCCCGGTTGCTGGCGACGGGGGATGCACCAGCAACCGGGCTACCTGAACGGTAACAAGAGATCGGCTCCTGGCAAATTCGATCCCAGTTATCCGGACAGGGATTTCACCGTGACTCCAGGGAGCCGCGACCGGAGCCCTGCATTCCACTTCGTGTCGTACCGACTGACTGGTGGGTCAGTCGGTACGGCACGGACAGTCGGGCATCCTGCGTCAGCTGAGCGTCACCTGGCGGTTGGTGAGGCCGCCGCGCGCCCGGCGTTCGTCCGCGGTCAGCGGGGCGTCCGAGGCGAGGGCCGCCGCCAGCCGCTCCGCGAACTCCGCGGCGGGCTTCTCGACGTCCGCGGCGGAGACCCCGGTCGGCAGGTCCCACACCGGCACGGTCAGGCCGTGCGCCCGGAAGGAGCCGACCAGGCGCGTGCCCTCGCCGAGGCTCGACGTGCCGGCCGCGTGCAGGCGGGCCAGCGCGTCGAGAAGCTTCTCCTCGGGGTGCGGCATGACCCAGCGGAGGTGGTTCTTCTCCGGGGTCTCGCACCAGTACGCGGCGTCGACACCGGTCAGCTTCGCCGTCGGGATGGCGGCGTCGTTCGCCCGCTCCAGGGAGGCGGCCACCTCCGGGGTGGCGTTGTCCGCGTCCGGCACCCAGAACTCGAAGCCGGGGTGCACGACCGGTTCGAACGCGCCTTCCGGGTCGAGCAGATCCTGCAGCCGGGGACCGTCGGCCGGAGCGCGGCGGCCCTTCACCGGCGTGCCCGGCTCGGCCTCCAGGGCGCGCTGCAGGGTGTCGGCGAGATCGCGGCTGATGTCACCGGACGCGGTGTCGTTCTGCAGGCCGATCAGGACCGAGCCGTCGTCGCGGCGCAGCGCGGGCCAGGCCATCGGCAGCACGGTGGCGAGGGAGACCGAGGGGATGCCCTCGGGAAGGCCGCCCTTGAGCGTCAGCTCGACCGTGGCGGCGGGGACCAGCTCGCGCAGCGCGACCCAGTCGCACTCGCCGGGCAGGCCTTCGAAGGGGCGCTGCACCAGCTCGGTCACCGCGTGCGCGGCGGCCCGGCCGTGACAGGCCTTGTAGCGGCGGCCCGAACCGCAGGGGCAGGGTTCACGGGCGCCGACGACGGGGATCTCCCCGTCTCCGGGGCCGCCCTTGAGCTGCGGCTGCTGCTTGCCCTTGGGCTGGGGGCGCTTCTTGGCCATCTTGGGTGTCTCCCGGCTGCGGCTCTCTTGCGTACGGGCGCGAGCCTAGCCGTTCGCGGATCGAGTCCGGCCCGCCGAAGCGCGTCGGGGGTTCGGTCCGGCTCGCCGAAGCCCGTAGCGCATTCAGTCCAGCTCGTCGAAGGGGTCCACGAAGGCGAGCTCGGATATCGCGGCCGCCGACGGGGCGGCGACGCGCGTAGCGAAATCCTCGCGGTGGTGCGCGGCTTGGACGACGGCCCAGACGGTGACCTCGCCGTGCACGTCGTCACGGACCCCCCAGGCGTCGGCGAGCGCCGTGATGATGTTGAGCCCGCGGCCGCCGTGCGCCGTGACCGACGGGGTGGCCGGGGCCGGACGGGTCGGACCGCCGCCGTCCGTCACCTCGACCGTCAGCCGGCCCGCCTTGTCGACGTGCCAGGCCGCCCGCACATCCCCGTCGCCGACCATCCCGCGGCCCAGCGGCCTGCCGTGCCGGCAGGCATTGCTGAGCAACTCCGACAGGATCAGTACGGCATCGTCGACGACCGACTCCGAGACCCCGCTCATGCGCAGCTGATCGCGCATACGGTGTCTTGCTTCCCCCACGCCCGCAGGGCCATGGGGTACGGCCATGCTCGACGACGTGGGCACCTCCCGTGCCACCACCAACGCCACCCCCGAGACCTCCTTCGCCCCACGCCACGGTGTGGATGCCCCATTGGACTGGACCGGAAACCGGCCAATCCCCGCCCGGTGACGCACTCGTGACGATCGAATACGTACCGAACGCGCCGGTGCACTCCCTGTAACCGGAGTTACCGGAGTCCCAGCCGGTCCAGTTGGGACAGAACTTGTTTGGGGCGGTTGGTGATGATCGCGTCGACGCCCAGTTCGGCACAGAGTTCGACATCCCCCGGCTCGTTCACGGTCCACACGTGCACCTCGTGCCCCGCGCGTTTCAGCTTCGCCACGTACGACGGGTGGTTGCGCACGATCCGCATGGCGGGACCGGCGATGCGCACACCCTGCGGAAGGCGGCCGTCGCGGTGGCGCGGCGAGACGAACTGCATCAGGTAGACGGTCGGCAGCGTCGGCGAAGCGGCCCGTACGCGGTGCAGCGAACGCGCCGAGAAGCTCATGACCCGTACCGGCGAAGGACCCTCGGCGGGCGGCGCGTCCAGGCCGAAGCGCTTGAGCAGGAGCAGCAGGCGCTCCTCCACCTGGCCCGCCCAGCGCGTGGGGTGCTTGGTCTCGATGGCCAGCCGCACCCGTCGTCCGGAGGCATTACTTTCGGCCACCAGCTCCAGGAGCCGCTCCAGGGTCAGCACGGAGGTGTCCTCGCCCGCGGAACCGCCCTCCCAGTCCGGGTCCTCGTCGGCCTCGCCGTGCTGCCTCTTCCAGGAGCCGAAGTCCAGGGCGGCGAGGTCGGCGAGTTCGAGGGCGGAGACGGCGCCGCGCCCGTTCGACGTGCGGTTCACGCGGCGGTCGTGGACGCACACGAGATGGCCGTCGGCGGTCAGCCGTACATCGCATTCGAGGGCGTCGGCACCGTCCTCGACCGCCTTCTTGTAGGCGGCCAGCGTGTGCTCGGGGGCATCCTCGGAGGCGCCGCGGTGGGCAATGACCTGAATCTGGTGCTGTCGTGCGAGGGTCACCGCGTCATGGTGCCATCACGGGGTACCCGTCGGCTCGGCGGACGACACCTCGCCGGACGACACCTCCGCCGGACGACACCCCGCCGGGACGCCGAACACACAGGATCGGCTTATGGTGCCCTGACAGCCCATGGGAAAAGCTGACAACTGCACAGTCGGCACACCCCTGGCCGTGACCGAGAACGTACGTGACGACAGCATGGACCGAGGAGAAGAGCTGTGAGCACCGAGAACGAGGGCAACGAGGTACCCCAGGCCCCGTCCACGCCCCCCGCGCCGGTGGACGCTCCCGCTGTTCCCGCCGACTCCAGTGCAGCCGGGTCCGCCTCCAGGTCCGCCGCCGGGTCCGGCACGCCGGCCGGGCAGCCGGGGCACGAGGGGGCGTATTCAGCTCCCGCGCACGCCCCGCAAGGCGCCCCCCAGAGCGCTTCCGGTGCCGCGGACTGGCCGCCTCCGCAGCCGCCCGCCATGCCGTCGTACGCCACGGGTGGTGGCTCCGGGTCCGGCTGGGGCGCCTCGTACCACCCGCAGGAGCCCAAGCCCGGCGGCCGGCGCGGCGGCCTGGTCGCCGCGGTGCTCGCGGCTGCCCTGATCGCGGGCGGCATCGGCGGCGGCGTCGGCTACTGGGCCGCCGAGCGGAACGACAGCGACACCAGCTCGACCACGGTGTCCGCCCCCGACACCCCCGCCGACCTCAAGCGCGAGCCCGGTTCGGTCGCCGACATCGCGAACAAGGCACTGCCGAGCGTCGTCACCATCGAGGCGCAGAGCGGCGGCGGCGAGGGCGGCACGGGCACCGGCTTCGTCTACGACACGCAGGGCCACATCCTCACCAACAATCACGTGGTGGCGTCGGCGGCCGAGGGCGGCAAGCTCCAGGTGACGTTCTCGAACGGCAAGAAGTACGCCGCCGAGGTCGTCGGCCGCGCCGAGGGCTACGACGTGGCGGTCATCAAGCTCAAGAGCGCCCCTGACGGTCTGCGGCCGCTCAAGCTCGGCAACTCCGACCGCGTGGCCGTCGGCGACTCGACCATCGCGATCGGCGCCCCCTTCGGCCTGTCGAACACCGTCACCACCGGCATCATCAGCGCCAAGAACCGCCCGGTGACCTCCAGCGACGGCGGCCAGAGCGGCAAGAGCTCGTACATGAGCGCCCTGCAGACCGACGCCTCCATCAACCCGGGCAACTCCGGCGGCCCGCTGCTCGACTCGCGCGGCGCGGTCATCGGCATCAACTCCGCGATCAAGCCGGCCGAGAGCGGCGGCCTCGGCGGCTCGGGCCAGTCCGGCTCCATCGGCCTGGGCTTTGCGATCCCGGTCAACCAGGCGAAGCAGGTCGCCCAGCAGCTGATCAAGACCGGCCAGCCCGTCTACCCCGTCATCGGCGCATCGGTCTCCCTCCAGCAGGAGGGCACGAACGGCGCGACGATCTCCCAGGAGGCCACGGGCGGCGCGGAACCGATCACCCCGAACGGCCCGGCGGACAAGGCGGGCCTCAAGCCCGGCGACGTCATCACGAAGCTGGACGACACGGTGATCGACAGCGGCCCGACCCTGATCGGCCAGATCTGGACCCACAAGCCGGGCGACACGGTCAAGCTCACATACGAGCGCGACGGCAAGGAGCACACGGTCGACGTGACCCTGGGCCAGCGCAAGGGAGACAGCTGACCCGCTAGTCTTGTCCCCGCGCGGTCCTGATCCCGTTTCCGGCGGACGGCGCGGGGTGGGTTGCCCGAGCGGCCTAAGGGAACGGTCTTGAAAACCGTCGTGGTTCACGCCACCGTGGGTTCAAATCCCACACCCACCGCAGCAGGTCAGCGTATGCGCTGGTGAGAGGGGTGCCCTTATCCGAAGGGCACCCCTTTTCGTGCTCGGTGCCTCGCGGTCAAGGCTCTCATCGAGCTACGTGCGGAACGGCAGCCTGTCGGTGGGCGGTTGAGGACCGCGGACGAACCACCGCTGGCCCGGATCTGCCGTCGTGCAGGTGGCGGAGCGTAGCCGGGGGCGTGGTCGCAGCAGGTCGTCCTGGGTGAGGCAGACCCCGCCGGTGCGCAACTGTCCCCGCCGCGTGATCATCCACCGGGGCGATCCGCCGGTGCAGGGGACGAGCACGACCGCCCCGCCGCGGACGCGCGCACAGCGACGGCCGACCCCGCTCCCGCTTCCGGTCCACAGCTCCCCGTCCGCGATGCGCCAGAGCTGATGGACCGTGCCGACGCAGGGCTCGGTGCGGACTTCGCCGCGGTCACCGGTCAGGCAGAGCTCGGATGCGGTGAAGCGGGCGGCCGTGGAGCCGATCCAGGAGACGACGGTGCCGGGCCGGGGTGCGGGCGCTCGGCGCGCGTAACGGCGTTCGAGCCATCGCGTGTACTGCCCCGCCGCTCTTCTGGTGGGTACGCAGTACTGCCTGGGGCAGTCGCTCACCCGCCTCTCGTCATGGATGTAGTAATGCTCGAAAACGGCGGTCTTCCGGGCCGACTGAACGGCGCCGAGATTGGGCGGGCGCGACGAGCCGCTTCCGTATCCCTCGTATGCCGTCAGGCGAGGCGTTTGCCGCGCCGGGCGCGCCCGCAGGGTCGCCAGGCGGAGGTACCGGCCGGTGACCGCGTGATCGCTGTGGTCGGCCCACTCCTTGCCGGACGACTTCAGTGCGGTGTTGGCGAAGTCCAGCGTGCGTACGTCGCAGGGCCGGAAACGCTCGATGAGGGCAGCCAGGGTGCTGATCAGAGCCGGTTCCGTGTACTGCGCGGACCCGTCCACCGCGCCGAGCGAGCGGATTCTGGACTGGAAAAGAGCCAGCAGGCTCTGACGCCGCGCGGCCTCTCTGCTCCAGCCGCCGTCGGGCAGCCGCAGGAAGACCAGTCGGATGTCCGGCCGCAGCGGTCCGTTGTCCAGGTGGACACTGTGCAGCGTCCGCCCGCCGGCCCGCACGGGTGAGGCTTTCCAGGGGCTGGGCGCACCGGGCCGCATCGGCCGGCCCGCGAGAGCGCTGTACGCCTGCTGTACGCCCATCTCGCGGCGTAGGACATACCCTTCCGCCCACTCCAGGTGGGCGTCACCCGCTGTCACGTACACGACGCGGAGGCAATTCCCCCGGTCGAAATCCTCGGCGATCGCGGGGTTGATGAACAGCAGGTCGTCGTCCTGATGCGCCACCCCGACCAGCGTCGTGTCACGGCACTTCGCACCACCGGGCCACTGGGGCGGCGCGGGCACGGTGAACGCCAGGGTGGCGAGGCAGACGACGACCAGCAGAACGAGCCTACGTGCGTGAATGGTGCGTAACTCCGCTTCTTGCGCGAAGCCGGGGCCCGAGAGAAGACTGCCCGGCGATGAGCTGAACGAGTGAGACTTCAGCTCGTCACACAACCGTCGCCAACGTCTGCCTGAATGCTGGGGGTAAGGGGCGTTCTCCATTGAGGGCGCCCCTTACCCATGCCCCTATGCATGCCCTCCGTAGGAGGGCGGTTCATGTGCGGGGCCGGTGAGGCGGGCCGCCGAGGCGATGGTCGAGAGGGCCTCGCGTTCGGTGAGGCCGACGTGGAGGGCGGCGTCGGCGAGTTGGGGGGCCAGGGTCTCGCCGATGCCGTTCTCGTAGGCGCGGCAGGCGGCCCAGAAGAGGCGGGTGTTGCGCTGGCCCTCGTGCGCCGCGAGGACGAACTGCACCAGCCCCTGGCCGCGTTGGGGGTCCGCGTCGGGGTGTCCGGCCGGTGAGCTGTCGGCCGGGCGGTGTGCGGGTGCGTGCTGGTGGGTGCGGGGCGGGGGCGTGAGCAGGCGCAGCAGAGCCGGGGGGCAGTGCGCGGGGGGCAGGTGGGCGGTGCCGGGCGCGGTGCTGTAGAGGCCGTGCTCGGTGCGGGAGCCCGGGCCGACGAGGTAGCCGCCGGCGCCCCGGACGTCGATGCCGGGGGCGAGCCGCCCCGCCGAATTGGGGACCACGGTGTCGGGTGGTCCGGCCAGCCAGATGTGGCGGCCGCCGCTGGGCGTGATCACGACGACGGTGTCGGGGATCGTGAAGAGGTGGCGCAGCGCCAGTTCGCGCAGGGCCGCCGAGGCGTCCGTACCGGACTTGGTGTCCAGGTCGATGCCGATCAGGTGGTGGGGCGGCAACCCGCAGGCGATCCCGTAGCCGGTGGCCCAGGGGGCGGCGGCGAAGAGTTCGCGGATGCGCCGGGGGTCGGTCGTCGCGTCGTGCACGCCGTGTCCGAGGCGTCCGCATCCGCCGTGGCAGAGGGTGGGCCGGGGATCTTCGTGGTGGGGGGAGCGCAGGGCGGGGAGCTTGGTGCGGGACAGCGGGATCACCGCGAGGCCGCGTTCGGCGGCCGACAGGGCGTGGGCGAGCGCGAGGGTGGTGGCATGGCGGTCGGTGGTGGCCATGCCCTCATTTTCGTACGCCTGTTCGAAGAAGGGAAGGGGAAGCGGGCCGGGATTGGGCCGGACGGGGTGTTCGTAGAGGGGGCGCCGCCCCCCTGCGCGGCCTCCGCGGAGAAGGCTGCCGGAACGCTTCACCTCGTGCGATGTCTGGTCCGGGCCCCGATTCGGCAGGGGCTCCGCGGGCCTCCGAGCAGACCGGTGGGGCGCGAGGAGTGTTTATCGATATGTCCTCACGCTTGCGGGGGAATCAGCTCTTCCGGGGTGGTTCGCCGGGGATTCGGTGGGCAACTCTGGACCCGCGACGTCGTGCAGCACACTCCGGGGTGGTCGGCCAACCGCCTTGGACCAAGCCGTACTTCCGGGTACGCCAGGCCTCGGCCGGCGCGTACCTCCTGCACTGGAGGAACAGACATGGCAAGTATCCGTAGCGCCCGCATCATCGCCGCCGCCGCAGCCGTGCCGCTGGCTGCCGCGCTCTTCTCGGGCGTCGCTGCGGCCGACAACGGAGCCTTCGCGAACAACGGATCCAACGCGGGTGTGGCGACCGTGAACGGCAGTGGCGTGGGTGATGACAACGGTGGCAACTCGACCACGACGCAGCAGCAGGCCATCGGCAACGGGGCCTCCAACCAGAACAACACCGCCCAGGTGAACGGCTCCGGTTTCACGGCGCTCGATCAGTCGAACGACAACATCGCGGTCAACTTCGCCCAGCTCTGGTGAGCCGACGCCCCCTGGAGCCGCTCGGGACGGCTCCCGGGGTGCGAGCTGTGGGGTGTGACGCTCTTGTGCGGCGGCGCTTCGGTGCCGCCGCACAGGCGTGTCCGGAGGGGGCTTCTCCGTGGAGCTTGGCGGTGGGTGGCCCCTTGACAGCGGCCGTTAGCTGACGGACAGTCAGAAACCCTTGTCGGTACGGGCGTTTGGTGGGCGAAACGGGGCTCGTGCGAGCCGGTTCGCCGGGCGGTCTCGGGGACGAGGGCGAGCTGGAGCGGATGAACAGGGCCGCGCAGATCAAGACGTTCGGGGGCGGGGGCAGCGGTGAAGGACATCGCGTACGAGGAGTTGAAGGCGTTCGAGGGCAGGCCTGCGGCGGAGGCGGGCCTCGGCAAGGACCCGGTCAACGAACCCATGATCAGGCACTGGTGCGAGGCGATGGGGGACACGCACCCCGCGTACAGGGGCGCGGACCCGGTGGCGCCCCCGACGATGCTGCAGGTCTGGACGATGGGAGGGCTTTCCGGCCACGAGGGCCGCTCGGAGGCGTACGACGCGTTGTTCGCCCTCCTCGACGGCGCCGGGTACACCTCGGTGGTCGCCACCGACTGCGAGCAGGAGTATCTGCGGGCGCTACGGCCCGGCGACGAGATCACCTTCGACGCGGTGATCGAGTCGGTGTCGGAGCGCAAGACGACCAAGCTGGGCACGGGGCACTTCGTCACGACACGCATGGACGTCCGCGCGGGCGGCCGGCTCGCGGGCACACACCGCTTCCGCATCCTCAAGTACGCCCCGGCGAAGCGGAAACCGAAGGGCAAGCGCCCCCGCCCGGTCGTGAACCGGGACAACGCCGGCTTCTGGGAGGGCGTCGCCGAGCACCGCCTGCTGATCCAGCGCTGCGGCGGCTGCGCCACGCTCCGCTTCCCCTGGCTCCCCGGCTGCAACGCCTGCGGTTCGCCGGAGTGGGACACGGTCGAGGCGAGCGGCGACGGCACGGTCTATTCGTACGTCGTCATGCACCACCCGCCCTTCCCCGCCTTCGATCCCCCCTACGCCGTGGCGCTCGTCGAGCTGGCGGAGGGCGTGCGCATCGTGAGCAACGTGACCGGGGTGCCGTACGACCAGGTGCGGATCGGGATGCCGGTGCGGCTCGCGTTCCAGCGGGTGGACGCGGAGCTGGAGCTGCCGGTGTTCCGGGCCGTCGAGGGCGTGGCGGCCTCCGGGGGCGCGCCGGAAGGCGGTGGCTGACGTGGACTTCACGACCATCCCGTGCACCGGCACTTCCTGTGGGGCGCCGTCATGAAGAAGGAGGCCGGTGTGACGAAGGAGGCCGGTGTGAAGAAGGAGTCCGGTGTGACGAAGGGTGAGGAGCTGCCGCCGCTGGAGATCCCGATCACCCGGACGCTCATCGTCGCCGGGGCCATCGCGTCCCGCGACTACCAGGACGTGCACCACGACGCGGAGCTCGCGCGGGCGAAGGGCTCCCCCGACGTCTTCATGAACATCCTTACGACCAACGGCCTCGTCGGGCGGTACATCACCGACCACTTCGGCCCCACCGCCGTGCTGCGCAAGGTGGCGATACGCCTGGGGGCGCCCAACTACCCGGGAGACACCATGGTGCTGACCGGGACCGTCGAGGACGTCCAGGCCGCGCCCGACGGCGACACGGCCGTCGTCGCAGTCGTCGGGACCAATGGCATCGGCAAGCACGTGACCGGCACGGTCACGGTCACCGTCCCCGCGGGAGGCACCGCATGAGTGTCCGCACGCGCGACAGCCTCGGCGGAAAGGCCGCCGTCGTCGGCATCGGGGCGACGGAGTTCTCCAAGGACTCGGGGCGCAGCGAGCTCAAGCTGGCCGTGGAGGCGGTGGGCGCCGCGCTCGACGACGCCGGGCTCACCCCGGCCGACGTCGACGGCATGGTCACCTTCACCATGGACACCAGCCCGGAGATCACGGTCGCCCAGGCGGCCGGAATCGGGGAGCTGTCCTTCTTCTCCCGCGTCCACTACGGCGGCGGGGCGGCCTGCGCCACCGTCCAGCAGGCGGCCCTCGCGGTGGCCTCCGGAGTGGCGGAGGTCGTCGTCTGCTACCGCGCGTTCAACGAACGGTCGGGGCGGAGATTCGGCTCCGGGGTGCAGCATCGCGAGCCGTCCGCCGAGGGCGCGGCGCTCGGCTGGGCCCTGCCGTTCGGACTGCTGACCCCCGCGTCCTGGGTGGCGATGGCGGCCCAGCGCTATCTCCACGCGTACGGTCTGACGCCGGAGGCCTTCGGTCATGTGGCCGTCATGGACCGGAAGTACGCGGCCACCAACCCCGCGGCGTATTTCCACGGGAAGCCGATCACGCTCGCGGACCATGCCGCGTCCCGCTGGATCGTCGAGCCCCTGCGGCTCCTGGACTGCTGCCAGGAGACGGACGGCGGCCAGGCGATCGTCGTCACGAGCGTGGAGCGGGCCCGGGACCTCCCGCGTCCACCCGCCGTGATCGCGGCGGCGGCCCAGGGCGCGGGCCGGGCGCAGGAGCAGATGACCAGCTTCTACCGCGACGACCTGACAGGGCTGCCCGAGATGGGCGTGGTGGCGAAGCAGCTGTGGCGCACCTCGGGGCTGGCGCCGGGGGACATCGACGTCGGGGTGCTCTACGACCACTTCACACCGTTCGTGCTGATGCAGCTGGAGGAGTTCGGCTTCTGCCCGCCCGGCGAGGCCGCGGGCTTCGTCGCCGAGGAGCGGCTGCCCCTGAACACGCACGGCGGACAGCTGGGGGAGGCGTATCTCCACGGCATGAACGGCATAGCGGAGGCCGTCCGGCAGGTGCGCGGCACCTCCGTGAATCAGATACAGGGTGCCGCGCGCACTCTGGTCACGGCGGGCACGGGCGTTCCCACATCGGGGTTGATTCTGCGGTCGGACGGCTGAACGCGGCGCGTGTCCCGGCCGCGGATCGGGCCCGGCCCCTTTCACTCGGCGTATGCGTCTTCGAACGATGATCATTGGATTCGTCCTCGTCCTGACGGCCCTGGCCGTGGACCTGACCGCCTCGCCACCGGGCGCCGCCTCCGACCGGCCCGCCCGTGGGGCGTCCGTGAAGGTGTCGACCTTCCGCGGCTGGGCCTTCGACACCTGCCACACCCCGTCCACGGACACGATGCGGCGCTGGCGCCAGTCCAAGTACGGCGCCGTCGGCGTGTACTACGGAGGCCGCGGCCGGGCCTGCAAGCGGCAGCCGCAGCTCAACCACGCCTGGATGCGCGCGGTGCAGCGGATGGGCTGGCGGGTGCTCCCGCTGTACGTCGGGTCGCAGTCGCCGTGTGTCGTCGCGAGGAACAAGAAGAACGTACGCATCGGACGGCACCCCTGGAGCCAGGGGCAGCAGGAGGGGCGTGACGCGGTACGCGCGGCGAAGGCCGTCGGCATCCGGCAGGACAGCCCGCTCTACCTGGACATGGAGGCGTACGCCTACCGCAACAAGAGCTGCGCGGACACCACGCTCTCCTTCGTCCGCTCCTGGAACCGCGAAGTGCGCAGACAGGGCTACGTCCCCGGCTTCTACAGCAGTGCCGACTCCGGCGTGCGGCACATGGAGGTGGCACGGCGGGCTGGCGTGGGCGACCTGCCGTCGGTGATGTGGTTCGCGCGCTGGCGGACCAAGCCGCACCTGTACCGGGAGCCCTCGCTGAGCAGCAACGCGTGGCGCCCGGCGCGGCGCATCCACCAGTACGCGGGGAACGTGAAGGAGCGGCACGGCGGGCGCACGCTGGTGATCGACCGCAACCTCGTGCACGCCCCGGTGGCGCGCATCGGCTAGCCGGCCGGCCGCCCGGGCGAGCAGCTCGCCCGGGCGGCTCTCAGGGGCGAACCCTCAGAGACGTGCTCCGCCTCCTCCACCTGTAGGAGGTGTAGACAACACCCCTCGTACAACCTGAGGCGGACACGGCTTCGGGACCTCCGGCCGATCCGCTGAAGTAGGGGGCGCTTCTAGCGTGGAGCCATGACCGCATCCATGGTGTCCGTGTGCACCAGCGCTTCCACGGCCGCGACGCGGGGCACGGGTCCGACGCGGGCCACCGGGCCCTGCACGTACCCGTCGTTCGCGTCCTACGTACGGGCCCGCCAGCCCGTACTGCTGCGCACCGCCCGCTCGCTGACCGCGAACCCGAGCGATGCCGAGGACCTGCTGCAGACCGCGCTGACCAAGACGTATGTGGCGTGGGACCGGATCGAGGACCACCGCGCGCTCGACGGCTATGTGCGCCGGGCCCTGCTGAACACGCGCACCTCGCAGTGGCGCAAGCGGAAGGTCGACGAGTTCGCGTGCGACGAGCTGCCGGAGCCGGACGTGACCCCGGGCGGGGACCCGGCCGAACAGCAGGTGCTCCGCGACGCGATGTGGCGCGCGATCATGAAGCTGCCGGCGCGGCAGCGGGCGATGGTCGTCCTCAGGTACTACGAGGACCTGAGCGAGGTGCAGACCGCCGAGGTGCTCGGGGTGTCCGTCGGCACGGTCAAGAGCGCGGTGTCCCGCGCGCTCGGCAAGCTCCGCGAGGACCCGGAACTCACGCCGGTCCGCTGAGCGGAGGCAGTGGGAGCGGATGATCGATCATCCTCTGGAGTAGTGACATACCAAGTGGTATGCGCGCAGAATCAGCGCCAACCCTTACTGCCGCGCGCAGCCCGTACTGCCGCGCAGGCGCTGTCGCCCCAGGAGGACGCCGTGCTGAGCACGATGCAGGACGTACCGCTGACTGTCACCCGCATCCTCCGGCACGGGATGACCGTGCACGGGACATCCCAGGTCACGACCTGGACCGGCGAGGGCGAACCGCAGCGCCGCAGCTACCGCGAGATAGGCGAGCGCTCGGCCCAGCTCGCCCACGCCCTGCGCGAGGACCTCGGCGTCACGGACGACGAGCGCGTCGCCACCTTCATGTGGAACAACGCGGAGCACGTCGAGGCCTACTTCGCGGTGCCCTGCATGGGCGCCATCCTGCACACCCTCAACCTGCGGCTGCCCGCCGACCAGCTGGTGTGGATCGTCAACCACGCCGCCGACCGCGTCATCATCGTCAACGGCTCCCTCCTCGGCCTGCTCGCGCCGCTCCTCCCGCAGTTGGCGAGCGTCGAGCACCTGGTGGTGTCGGGCCCGGGTGACCGCTCCCTTCTCGATGGTTCGCACGCGCGGGTGCACGAGTACGAGGAACTGATCGCGGGGAAGCCCACCGCCTACGACTGGCCCGAGCTCGACGAGCGTGCCGCCGCCGCCATGTGCTACACCTCCGGCACGACCGGCGACCCCAAGGGTGTCGTCTACTCCCACCGCTCCATCTACCTGCACTCGATGCAGGTCAACATGGCGCAGTCGATGGGCCTCACGGACGCGGACACGTCGCTGGTCGTCGTCCCGCAGTTCCACGTCAACGCGTGGGGACTGCCGCACGCCACCCTCATGACCGGCGTCAACATGCTGATGCCGGACCGCTTCCTGCAACCCGCCCCGCTCGCCGAGATGATCGAGTCGGAGCGGCCCACGCACGCGGCCGCCGTCCCCACCATCTGGCAGGGCCTCCTCGCCGAGCTCACCGCGAAGCCGCGTGACGTCAGCTCGCTGGGCCAGGTCACCATCGGCGGCTCGGCCTGTCCGCCCGCCCTGATGGAGGCCTTCGACCAGTTCGGCATGCGCGTCTGTCACGCCTGGGGCATGACCGAGACGTCCCCGCTCGGCACGATCGCCCGCCCGCCGGCCCACGCCATCGGCACCGACGAGGAGTTCGGCTACCGGCTCACGCAGGGCCGCTTCCCCGCCGGCGTCGAGGGCCGGCTGGTCGGCCCCGGCGGTGAACACCTTCCGTGGGACGGCGAGTCCGCCGGTGAGCTGGAGGTGCGCGGACCCTGGATCGCGGGCGCCTACTACGGCGGCGCGGGCGGCGAGATGCTGCGGCCCGACGACAAGTTCAGCGAGGACGGCTGGCTGAAGACCGGCGATGTCGGCGTGATCACCGCGGACGGCTTCCTCACCCTCACCGACCGCGCCAAGGACGTCATCAAGTCGGGCGGCGAATGGATCTCGTCGGTCGAGCTGGAGAACGCCCTCATGTCCCACCCGGAAGTCGCCGAGGCCGCCGTCGTGGCCGTCCCGGACGACAAGTGGGGTGAACGCCCGCTCGCCACCGTCGTGCTGAAGGAGCACGCGACCGCCGACTACGCCGCCCTCCGCGACTTCCTCGCGGAGCACGTCGCCAAGTGGCAGCTGCCGGAGCGCTGGGCGGTCATCCCCGCGGTCCCGAAGACGAGCGTCGGCAAGTTCGACAAGAAGGTGCTGCGCAGGCAGTACGCGGACGGTGAGCTGGACGTCACGCGGCTTTGACGGGTCGCCGGCCGCCCGGTATCGCGGTCGTCGCCCAGCCGAGTGCGAGCCAGAGGGCGGCGACCGCGCACACGCCCGTCCACCCCCAGTGGGTGAACGCGGTGCCCGCGAGGTGGTCGTCAGCGCGAGTGTCTGGTTGGCGGCCAGCGCCATGTGGAGGACGACCGCCGCCGCGCACAGGGCCCAGAGCGCCCCGCCGCCCAGCCAGAACAGCGGCACCGACGCAGCGGCCGTGCCGTACGCGGACGAGACCACCTTGGCCGCGCCGAAGCGGTCGACCAGGCCGCCCGCGAGCGGTGCCACGACGGCGGCGGCGAGACCGAACAGGCCGAAGAGACCCGCGGTGGCGGTCGGCATGCCATAGCCGTGCCCTTCGCCGCCGCTGCCGGTGAGCAGCAGGGCCAGCGAGGTCCACAGGGCACTCCACGCGCCGTACATCCCGCCCTTGCGTACGCAGGCGCGCCGCAGCTCGGCGGGCAGCACGGCGGCGGAGGCCAGGCCGAGCAGTGCCGTGAGGACGGCGGCGCCCACGAAGACGTAACGCCGGCCGAAGGCCTGGCCGACGAGGCCACCGAGGACGCGGGCCGCGACGATGCCCGTGCAGAGGCCGGCCATCAGCGCCGCGACATGGCTGGCCCGCCGGCGCGCGGGCGCCCGCTCGGCGACCAGCGGCACGACCGTCGCGGCGGAGGCCACCAGGACGACCCGGAGAGCGCCGCGACGAGTTTGCGGCGGTCGACCCGGTCGCCGAGAAGGCGGCGGTGCGGCGGATCACGGCCTGAGGTACGTCACCGTAGACCTCAGTTCGTGCCGATCTTCGCCAGCAGGTCCACGATCCGGCTCTGCACCTCGGTGCTCGTGGAGCGCTCCGCCAGGAACAGCACGGACTCGCCCGCCGCGAGCTTCGGCAGCTCCGTCTCGTCGACTGCGGCGGTGTAGACGACCAGCGGAGTGCGGTTCAACTGGCCGTTCGCGCGCAGCCAGTCGACGATCCCGGCCCTGCGGCGACGTACCTGCAGCAGGTCCATCACCACGAGGTTCGGCCGCATCTGCGCCGCGAGCGTCACCGCGTCCGCGTCGCTCTCGGCCCGCGCGACCTGCATGCCGCGCCGCTCCAGAGTGGCCGTCAGGGCGAGCGCGATCTCCTCGTGCTCCTCGATGAGCAGGACGCGTGACGGGTGCTGCTCGCTGTCGCGCGGAGCGAGGGCCTTCAGGAGTACGGCGGGGTCGGCGCCGTACGCCGCCTCGCGCGTCGCCTGGCCGAGACCCGCCGTCACGAGCACGGGCACCTCGGCGGCGACGGCGGCCTGACGCAGCGACTGCAGCGCCGTGCGCGTGATCGGGCCGGTCAGCGGATCCACGAAGAGAGCCGCGGGGAACGCCGCGATCTGCGCGTCGACCTCCTCGCGCGAGTGCACGATCACCGGGCGGTAGCCGCGGTCGCTGAGCGCCTGCTGGGTGGTGGCGTCGGGCGCGGGCCACACCAGGAGACGGCGCGGGTTGTCCAGCGGCTCCGGAGGCAGCTCGTCGTCCATCGGCTGCGGCTGGGGCCGGTTCGCGACCTCGACGGCACCGCCGGGTCCGTCCAGCGGCTCCGGCCCTTCGTCGGCGTTCTCGTCCGGGGCGCCGATCGCGTATGAACGACCGGCCCCCTCGGTGGTGGACCCGATACGGGACTGCGGATGCGCCGGAGCCGACGGCTGCGGGTGGGACGGGGTGTGGGGCTGCGGCTGCGGCTGGGGCAGGGGGTGCGGGCGCGCCGAGGCCTCGGGGCGCCCGTCGGCCGCCGGCTCGGGTGGCGTGGCCAGCCTGCGCCTGCGCCCGGAGCCGCCGAGCGTGTGCGACTGCGCGGCGGCAGCCTGGGGCTGAGCAGGGGCCTGACCCGGTACGTGGGCAGGTGTCTGACCCGGTGCGTGAGCCGGTGTCTGTCCCGGTGTCAGGGGCTGCTGCGGGTCGGCGGGCGAGGCCTCCGGGCCCGGGCCCGGGCCCTGGGGTGCGGGCATGGGACCGGCGCCGGCCGCTGTTGCCGGTGGCGTCGACTGTCCGGGTCCGGTGTGGGGCGCCTGAGGCGGCAGCGGGGGCTGCGGGGGCTGGGGCGACTCGGGGACGCGGGCGTTGCGTGGCGGCTGCTGGCCCTGGCCGGGTACGGCGGGGCCGCCGCCCTGAGGTCCACCCTGAGGTGTACCTTGCGGCCCACCCTGGGGCCCACCTTGCGGACCGCGCTGCTGCTCCACGATCTGCTGGCCGAACGGCACGCCCTGCCCGAGGGTACGCACGCTGATCGCACGCCCCTGCGTCGAGTTGGGGTCACCGGGCGCGGCGGGCGCGGCCTCAGCGGGCAGCGGCTGGGCCGCCCGGGCCTGTGCGCCGCGCTCGGGCGGGAGCGCGGCACCGTGGGCCGGCGTCGGGACGCCCTGCGCCGGAGTGGTGCCGTCCGGCCACGGCTGCGGCGCGGGGAGCGGACCCGGATCGGCCGCGGCGGGACGACCGCCCGGCTGCGGAGCCCTCGGAGCCTGGCCACCCTGAGAGGGCACGCCCTGGGCGGGCGTTCCCTGGGCGGGCGTTCCCTGAGCAGGTGCCCCCGGAGCCGCAGGGCTGCTCCCAGGAGCCGCCTGGCGCGCGCGGCGCCCCGTCGGGGCCTGCGTCGGGTGAGGCTGCGGCGGGGTGTGGTCGTCGCCGCCGCGTACGGCCGCGGCATGGTGCCCGGTGTCGGTGTCCCCCTGGACATCCCCCTGGACAGCCGCGTGATCCTGGCCTCCGGTGTCCGGGCCCGGCGCGCGGTCGGCCGTGGCGGGCGGCAGCGCGAAGACGCGGCCGTTGTTCGCCTCCTCGGCGGCGGCACGCTCCCTGGCGGCGGCCAGCGCACGCCGCGCCCGCCGTCCCGTGGGCCGCGCGGCGTCACCGGGTCCGGCCTCCACCGCGGCCAGCTCGGTACCAGGGACGGTCCCGGAAGTCTCAGCGGGCCCCGAGGCCAGCGCGGGCAGCGCGTGCTGCTCGCCGGCGCGCCGGGCGCGGCGGCCCGTCGGCCCGTCGGGAACGGGCACGCCCTGCGGCGGCACCGTCTCGCCCAGCGCGGCGGACCCGGCCGCGTGTTCGGCCGCCGTCATCACGGCACCTTCGGTGCCCTCAGCGGCACTCGGCCGACCACGTCGCCGTCCGGTACCGCCACTGGCCGTCTCCGTGGCCTGCGTCCCCACGCCGGGGCCGCTCACCGGTTCCGTGGCCACCGCTCCGCCGAGCGTCTCCGGAGAAGATGCCTCCGCCGCACGCCGGCCCCTGCGCCGCCCCGTACCGCCGCTCGGCGCGGCACTCTGCGCACCAGCGGCTCCGGAGCCGTCCGTATCGGCTTCCGTGCTCGAAGTCGCACTCTCCAGGAAGGAGTCCACCGAGGGGCGCCGAGCCCGCCGGCGCCCGCCACCGGAAGCGGCCGACGCCTGTCCGGGCACCACCACCGCACTGCCCGGAGCGGCACCCCCGGAAGCCACCGAACCCGAAGAGGCCACAGAGCCCGAAGGCACCTTCTCCGTAGAGGCCGCCCCGGCCGGCGTCTCCCCGGCCGGCACCTCCCCGATCGGCACCTCAAGGACGTACGCACTGCCGCCCATGCCCGGCACCTCGTGCGTCTGCAGGACGCCTCCGTGGGCCCGCACGATGCCTCGCACGATCGGCTCGTGCACCGGGTCTCCCCCGCTGTACGGGCCCCGCACCTCGATGCGGACGACCTCGCCGCGCTGTGCCGCGGCGACGACGACGGTCGAGTCGACGTAACCGCCCGCATAGCCACCCGCGCGCGAGTTGCCGGTCGCGTCGATCCCCACCACGTCAGCGACGAGGTGGGCGACCGCCGTGGCGAGCCGTTCCGCGTCGGCCACCAGCTCGATCGGCGGTGCGTGCACCGCGAACTGGGCGCGCCCGGGCCCGATCAGCTCGACCGCGCCCTCCACGCCGGCGGCGACGACCGCGTCGAGCATGACCGTCGTACGGGAGAGTTGTTCGGCGCCCGCGTCGAGCCGCTGGAAGCCGAGGACGTTGTCGACGAGGGTGGTCATCCGGGCGTAACCGGCCGACAGGTGGTGCAGAACCTGGTTGGCCTCGGGCCACAGCTGGCCCGCGTCGTCCGAGGCGAGCGCGTTCAGCTCGCGGCGCAGCTCGTCCAGGGGGCCGCGCAGGGACGAGCCGAGCACGGCGAGCAGCTGTTCGTGGCGCGCGGACAGCGCGTCGTACCGCGCCTTCTCGCGTTCGGCCAGCTCTTCGAAGCGGTCCTTCTCGCGCTCGGCGAGCGCCGCGTACCGCTCCTGTTCGGCGGCGAGCTCCTCGGCCCGCTGCTCCTCCGCGGCCTTGATCTCGGCGGCGCGCTCGTCGGCGGCGGCGCGGAGCTCCTCCGCGTGCCGGGCGAGGGCGGCCTCGTACTTCTCGTTGAGCTCGTCGTAGGGCCTGCGGTCGGTGAACGTCATCACCGCGCCGACCAGTTGGTCCCCGTCGCGCACCGGCGACGTCGTGAGGTCGACCGGCACCTTGGCGCCGCTCTTGGACCACAGGACCTGCCCGCGCACCCGGTGCTTGCGGCCGGAGCGCAGGGTGTCGGCGAGCGGGGACTCCTCGTACGGGAACGGCTCGCCGTCGGCGCGCGAGTGCAGGACCAGCGCGTGCAGTTCCTGCCCGCCGAGGTCGCTGGCCCGGAAGCCCAGTATCTGGGCGGCGGCCGGGTTGACGAGGACGACCCGGCCGTCGGTGTCCGTGCCGACGACGCCCTCGGCCGCGGCGCGCAGGATCATCTCGGTCTGCCGCTGCGAACGCGCCAGCTCGGCCTCGGTGTCCACGGTGCCCGACAGGTCCCGCACGACGAGCATCAGCAGCTCGTCGCCGGTGTACCCGTACTGGTCGTAGGCGTCCCTGCCGTCCTCAAGCGGAGAACTCGTGACTTCGACGGGGAACTCGCTGCCGTCCGTGCGCCGGGCGGTCATCCGCGTCGGCTTGGTGCGCCCGCGCTCGTCGATGGTGTCCGGGCGCCGCATGGACCCGGGGATGAGCCGGGAGTCGAACTCCGGCAGCAGGTCGAGCAGGCCGCGCCCCACGAGGGCGGTGCCGGGGGTCTCGAACGCCTCCAGCGCGATGGCGTTGGCGTTCACCACCGTGCCGTTGGCGTTGACGAGGACGAGCGCGTCAGGGAGCGCGTCGAGTATGGCTGCGAGGCGAGCAGCGCCTCGGGATGGCCTGCTGCTCACGACGACGCTTCCTCCCTGGTTACCGCTGCTTGCCGACTCGCTCAGGCCATTTTGCCCCTCGGCCCGTGGCGTGTCACGGGAGGGAGTCTACGGGGAGTGGTTGTGCGCGCGACGCCGGATGAGAGGGAGGTCGCACGCAGAAGATGTGAGTTTTCGGTACTGGGGCGGTACTGCCTGGTCACGCGGAGGCCGCGGGCAGCACCGGCACGAGAGTGTTCCACCGGCCGATCTCGCAGCCGTTGCTGCGGTCGTACGTCGCGTTGACGGGCCGTCCGTGCCAAGTGCCCGTGATGCGTGCGGTGGCGGGCCCGCCGTACTGCATCGTGCACATCGTGCCGGGCGGTACCGGGGCGAAGAGGTCTTTTCCGTAGACGCTGATCTCGTCGAGCCTCGCGCACGCCTCCTTTGCCTGCGGATGCGTGCCGCCGGCCGGGTGGCAGTTCAGCCGGTACGTCCCGTCGCCCTCGCCTCCCATGCCGGTGACCGTCACGGTGAGCCGGTCGATCGGCGTCGTGGGGAGCGTCGAGGCGTGGGCCGCGGCGGGCAGGGCAGGCAGGGCGGACAGTGCGGCGGCGGAGGCGGCGGCGGTGAGGGCGAGACGACGCAGCATGGCGGGCTCCTCTGAACAGGACGGTCGGAGTCCGGCGCGGGACGGCCGGAGTCCGACGGGACGGGTGGCTCTACCGCTCTAACGCCGTACGCCGCGCTACGTTGCGGTGCGGTGAAACGCTTTGCCCCGCGGGCCGCGCGACTAGTACCGTGGAGTCCGCGATTGGTGACAGACCGCTCGGCTGTGTCATCATCTGCACGCACCCCCCGCGCTCGCGCAGGTGTGCAAGCTGGAGGCGTCGCCTAGTCCGGTCTATGGCGCCGCACTGCTAATGCGGTTTGGGCCTTAAAGCCCATCGAGGGTTCAAATCCCTCCGCCTCCGCAGCATGATCCGAAGCCCCGGTCCCTCTGGACCGGGGCTTCGTCGCGTAGTGACTGCACTGCCGCGCTGAGGGATGTTTCCGCAGCTCACAAGGGGTCCGGCCAACGGATTTCACATGGCGGCGGCAGTCATGTAATGTTCTTCCTGTCGCCGCGAGCGGGCCGAAGGGCCGGGGAGCGGAGACGGAAACAAAAGAAAAAACAAGCACTCGTAGCTTAACGGATAGAGCATCTGACTACGGATCAGAAGGTTGCAGGTTCGAATCCTGCCGAGTGCACACAGTCGAAAGGCCCCCGGAGATGATCCGGGGGCCTTTCGCGTTGCTGGGGAACGAAGAGGGTCGAAGGGGATCGGAGAGGGAGTCGCGGGGATGGAGTGGCGGTGCGCGGGGCTCGGGTGGCCGGACGGGAAGCCCGAGCTGCGGTGGGCGGGCGGCCGGCGCAGCGCTCTCGCGTACGGGACGGACATCGGGTTCCGGGCCGTGGGCGAGCGGCGGTGCGTGGGGGCGCGGGGGAATCCGTGTCCGCTGCGGGCCGTCGTGCCGGGTAGGGCCACGCAGGCGCGGTGCGCGGAGTGTGCGCGGCTCGACCGGGCGTTCTCGGTGGCGGCGGACGGCGTGCCCGACGATCCGCGTACGTACCGGGTCTATCTCGCGTGGTTCGGTGCCGGTCTGGTGAAGGTCGGGATCACCGCGGAGGAGCGGGGTGCCGTGCGGCTCCTGGAGCAGGGCGCGGTGGCGTTCTGCTGGCTGGGGCGGGGGCCGCTGATGGCGGCACGGCGTACGGAGGAGCTGTTGCGGGCGGCGCTCGGGGTGCCTGACCGGGTGCCGTACGCCCGTAAACGCGGGGTGCGGGCTGCGCTCCCCGGCCGGCCGGAGCGCGCGGGGGAACTGGGCGAGCTGTACCGGCGGGCCGTGGCGCTCGACGGGTGGGCCGAGGCGTTGGAACAGGTGGCCTTCGAGGCCGTCGACCACTCGGAGGCGTTCGGGCTCGGTGCGCGCGGTGGGCCCGCGCCGGGGGGCGGGGTCGTGCGGGAGCTGGTCGACGGTGGGGCGGTCGCGGGGCGGCTCGTCGCCGCGGCAGGGCCCGACCTGCATCTGGAGACCGCGGACGGCGGCGCGCTGGTGGTGGACACGCGGGTGCTCGTGGGGTGGGAGCTGGTGGCGGCCGGCGCGGGGGCGGGCGTCACGGTGCCGGTGCGGGCGGTGGAGGGCGCGGGTGGCGGGGGCGTCGAGCAGGACGGGCTTTTCTGAGCTGTCACAGGCCCCCGATTGCCGGCCGGCCGGCGGAGCACTCGGGGCACTCGGGGCACCCCTCCGGCCGGCCGGAGGGGGAACTCTCATCGTCCCGTTGTACGGCCCGTGTGCTGACCATGGTCGACCGGCTCGCTGACCGAAGGGTCAAGTCCGGTCGACCGTTGGGCAAGGGCGGGCCGAAAAGGGTGGACGCGGGTGTGGTGCGGGCCCGAGTGTGGCGGCATGAGTGATCACGCCACAGGCCCTGTCGGGCCCTTCGAACCGCCCTACTACTCCGTCGTCTTCTCCTCCGTGCGCACCGAGGGGGACAACGGCTACGGCGAGACCGCCGACCGCATGGACGAACTCGTCGCGGACGTACCCGGCTTCCTCGGCACCGAGTCGGCCCGCACACCCGGCGGCCTGGGCATCACTGTTTCGTACTTCCGCGACGAGGACTCCATCAAGGCCTGGCGGAGCAACCTGGAGCACCGCGCGGCGCAGCGCCGCGGGCGCGAGGACTGGTACGAGTCGTACGTCCTCCACGTCGCCAAGGTCGAGAGGAGCCACGGCTTCGTGCGGGAGCCATAGTGAGGCCGGTGCCGGTGCCGGGCGGGACTTCTGGGGTGCCTGAGGGCCCCGCCGTTTCTCAGGGAATTCACAGGTTCGCGCAAGAGTGCTCTCAGGGGCGCGTCGCAGGGTGTGGGGCATGACCACGACCACGCCTCAGGCGCGTACCGAACTGCTCAGGCCGGACGGGAGCCCCGTCCGCGTGCTCGTCGTGGACGACGAGGTGTCGCTCACCGAGCTGTTGTCCATGGCCCTGCGATACGAGGGCTGGCAGATCCGCAGCGCGGTCGACGGCGCGGGCGCGGTGCGGGCCGCGCGCGCGTTCCGCCCCGACGCCGTGGTGCTCGACATGATGCTGCCCGACATGGACGGGCTCTCCCTGCTCGGCAGGCTGCGCCGCGAGATGCCGAGCGTGCCCGTGCTGTTCCTCACCGCGAAGGACGCGGTGGAGGACCGCATCGCCGGGCTCACGGCCGGCGGCGACGACTACGTGACCAAGCCGTTCAGCCTGGAGGAGGTCGTGGCGCGGCTGCGCGGCCTCATCCGGCGGGCCGGTGCCGCCGACCGGCGCAGCGAGTCGACGCTGGTCGTGGGCGACCTGACCCTCGACGAGGACAGCCACGAGGTGACGCGGGGCGGCGACAGCATCCATCTCACCGCCACCGAGTTCGAACTGCTGCGCTACCTCATGCGCAATCCGCGGCGCGTGCTCAGCAAGGCGCAGATCCTCGACCGCGTGTGGAACTACGACTTCGGGGGCCAGGCCAACGTCGTCGAGCTCTACATCTCGTATCTGCGCAGGAAGATCGACGCGGGCCGGGAGCCGATGATCCACACGCGGCGCGGGGCGGGCTACCTGATCAAGGCCGCGGTGCCCGTCTCCGCATGAGACGTCCGGCTCGTGAACGGCGGCAGCGGCCGCGCACCCTCCGGACGCGGCTCGTCCTCTCCGCCGTCGCGCTGATCGCGGTGGTGTGCGCGGTCATCGGTGTCGTCACCGCCATCGCCCTCAAGTCGCATCTTTACGAGCAGTTGGACGGTTCGATCGGCGGGGTCGCGCAGCGGGCGGCGGGGCCCGCCGTCGCGCCGGGTGGTGGCGACAAGCTGCCGTTGGGGCCGGGTGCAGGACCGGGCACGAACGGCGATCCGCTGGACTTCGTCACCCGGGGCCCGCAGGAGATCGGGGCGCTCGGCGCCGAGGTGCACGCAGACTCCGTAGGACGTGCCCTTGTCAGCACTGAGGATGACGGCGGCGGCACGGTGCCGGACGCGACGCGGCTGGACGCCGAGCAGGTCGCGGCGCTCGCCGGCGTACCGAGGGACGGGCAGCCGCACAACGTGGACGTCCCCCGGCTCGGCGAGTACCGCGTGACGTACGCGACCGGCCACAAGGGCGACTTCCTCGTCGGGCTGCCGACCGCCGAGGTGCGGAACACCCTCAACACGCTGATCGTCGTCGAGGTCTGCGTCACCGCGGCCGGGCTGGCCGCCGCGTCGCTGGCCGGTGCCGCCATGGTCGGCGTCGCGCTGCGCCCGCTGCGCCGCATCGCGAGCACCGCCACCCGCGTCGCCGAACTGCCCCTGCACAGCGGCGAGGTGGCCCTGCACGAGCGTGCGCCCGACGCCGACCCGCGCACGGAGGTCGGGCAGGTGGGCGCCGCGCTCAACCGCATGCTCGACCACGTCCACTCGGCGCTCGACGCGCGCCAGCGCAGCGAGACGCGGGTACGTCAGTTCGTCGCGGACGCCAGCCACGAGCTGCGGACGCCGCTCGCCTCGATCCGCGGGTACGCCGAGCTGACGCGCCGCGGCCGGGAGGCCACCGGGCCCGACACGCGGCACGCGCTCGGCCGGATCGAGTCCGAGGCCGAGCGGATGACCGGGCTCGTCGAGGACCTGCTGCTGCTCGCGCGACTCGACGCGGAGCAGCCGCTCTCGTACCGGAGCAGTGATCTCGCACCGCTCGTGGTCGATGCCGTCAGCGACGCGCGGGCCGCGGGGCCCGATCACCACTGGCGCCTCGAACTTCCCGCCGAGCCCGCCCCGGTGCGCGCCGACACCGCGCGCCTGCACCAGGTCGTCGTCAACCTCCTCTCCAACGCCCGCACGCACACCCCGCCCGGCACGACGGTCACCGCCCGCGTGCGGCGGGCCGGGCCCCAAGTGCGCCTGGAGGTCCAGGACGACGGGCCCGGCATTCCGTCAACCCTCCTGCCCTCGGTCTTCGAGCGGTTCGCCCGCGGCGACGCCTCCCGCTCCCGGCACGCGGGCTCCACGGGCCTCGGCCTGGCCCTCGTCCGGGCCATCGTGACCGCCCACGGGGGCACGGTGACGGTCGAGAGCGAGCCGGGGCGCACGCTGTTCGCCGTCACGCTCCCGGAGGTGTCCGAGGCCGAGGAAGCCGTGCCTGAGCAAGAGGGCTCACAGGCGGGCCACAGCCTCACCACACACCCCTGACAGACCACTTGACGAGTGTCGGCCGCATGCCAACCGACACTTCCCCGGGGACCCTGCCGTCGCGGGACCACCTCCCCGTCACCTGGCGCTGCGTGCCCGTCCTGGACGTCGTGATCCCGGTCCACAACGAGGAGAAGGACCTCGGGCCGTGCGTCCTGCGGCTGCGCGACCACCTCGCCCGCACCTTCCCCTACCCCTTCCGCATCACGATCGCGGACAACGCCTCCACGGACCGCACCCCGCGCGTCGCCGCCGAACTCGCCGCCTCCGCCCGGGAGGTGCGGCACGTACGCCTCGACCAGAAGGGCCGCGGCCGGGCCCTGCGCGCCGTCTGGTCGGCCTCCGACGCGCCGGTCCTCGCGTACATGGACGTCGATCTCTCCACCGACCTCAACGCTCTGCTGCCGCTGGTCGCCCCGCTGATCTCGGGCCACTCGGACCTGGCGATCGGCTCGCGGCTCGCGGGCGGTTCACGGGTGGTGCGCGGCCCCAAGCGCGAGCTGATCTCCCGTGCGTACAACCTCATCCTGCGCGGCTCGCTGCACGCCCGTTTCTCCGACGCCCAGTGCGGGTTCAAGGCGATCCGCGGCGATGTGGCGCGGGTGCTGCTGCCGCTGGTGGAGGACACCGGCTGGTTCTTCGACACCGAGATGCTGGTCCTCGCCGAGCGCGCCGGGCTGCGCATCCACGAGGTGCCGGTCGACTGGATCGACGACCCGGACTCGACGGTCCACCTGGTGCGGACGGCCGCGGACGACCTCAAGGGCGTGTGGCGGGTGGGCCGCGCGCTCGCGGTCGGCGCGCTGCCGCTCGACCGTCTCGCCCGGCCCTTCGGCGACGATCCGCGGGACCGACGGCTCACCGGCGTCCCTGGCGGCCTCACCCGCCAGCTCGTCGGCTTCTGCGCGGTCGGCGCGCTCTCGACCGTCTGCTACCTCCTCCTCTACAGCGGCTTCCGTACGTTCACGGGGTCGCAGGCGGCCAACGCGCTCGCCCTCCTCGTGTCGGCGGTGGCCAACACGGCGGCGAACCGGAGGCTCACCTTCGGGGTGCGTGGCAGGGCTCGCGCGGTCCGCCACCAGGCACAGGGACTCGTCGTCTTCGCCATCGGCCTCGCCCTCACCAGCGGCTCCCTCGCGGCGCTCGGTGCGGCCTCCGGCGAGCCCGCGCACTCCACGGAGCTCGCGGTCCTGGTCGCGGCGAACCTCGCGGCGACGGTGCTGCGCTTCCTGCTGCTGCGGGCGTGGGTGTTCCCGGACGCCCCCGCCCACGACACCCCCGCCCACGGCACCCCCTCAGGCGAGCCGAGGAACGCACGATGACGACGACGACCACCACCACCGCCGCCGCAGGGTCCGCGTACCGGTGGCCGGGCGGCGCGCTGCCCGGCCGGCTGTGGCGCGGCAGGGTGGACGACCCTCGCTGGGCGCGCCCCGCCCTCATCGGGCTGCTGCTCGCCACCGCGGTCCTCTACCTCTGGAACCTCAGCGCGTCCGGTTACGCCAACTCCTTCTACTCCGCCGCCGCCCAGGCGGGCAGCCAGAACTGGCAGGCCTTCTTCTTCGGCTCCCTCGACGCGGGCAACGCGATCACCGTCGACAAGCCCCCGGCGGCGCTGTGGCCGATGGCGCTCTCCGTGCGGCTCTTCGGCCTCAACTCCTGGGCGGTACTGGTCCCGCAGGTCCTGATGGGTGTCGCGACGGTCGGTGTGCTGTACGCGGCGGTGCGGCGCCGCTTCAGTGCCGCCGCCGGGCTGATCGCGGGCGCGGCCCTCGCGCTCACGCCCGTCGCCGCGCTGATGTTCCGCTTCAACAACCCGGACGCGCTGCTCGCCCTCCTGATGACCGTCACGGTCCACTGCGTCCTGCGCGCCCTGGAGGACGGCCGCACCAAGTGGCTGGTGTGGGCGGGCGTCGCCGTGGGCTTCGCCTTCCTCACCAAGACGCTGCAGGCGTTCCTGATCCTGCCGCCGCTCGCGGTGCTCTACGCGGTGTGCGCGCCGGTTCGTCCGCGCAAGAGGTTCGCCCAACTCGCCCTGTCAGCGGGTGCGATGGCGGCCGCGGGCGGCTGGTGGGTGGCGATCGTCGAACTGTGGCCCGCGTCCTCGCGGCCGTACATCGGCGGCTCGCAGAACAACTCCTTCCTTGAGCTGACGTTCGGCTACAACGGCCTCGGCCGCATCAACGGCGAGGAGACCGGCAGCGTGGGCGGGGGCGGCGGCCCCGGCGGCGGTTCTGGCGGGGGTGGCGGCCGGTGGGGCGAGACCGGCATCGGCCGGATGTTCGACTCCGAGATCGGTGCCCAGATCTCGTGGCTGCTGCCGGCCGCGCTGATCCTGCTCGCGGCGGGTCTCGTCCTCACCCGCAGGGCGCGCCGCACGGACACCGCACGCGCGGCGTTCGTGGCGTGGGGCGGTTCGCTCCTGATGACGGCCGCGGTCTTCAGCTTCATGGCGGGGATCTTCCACCAGTACTACACGGTGGCCCTGGCCCCCTGCATCGCCGCGCTCGTCGGCATGGGCGCCACGGTCCTGTGGGAGGAGCGGGCCGCGCGGTGGGCGCGGGCGGTGCTCGGGGCGACGGTCGTGTCCACAACGGTCTGGGCGTACGTCCTGCTCGGCCGGGTCCCGGACCACCTGCCGTGGCTGCGGTGGGCGGTGCTCGTCGCGGGGGCCGCCGGGGCGGTGGGGCTGATGGTGGCGAGCCGCCTGGGCCGCGGGCCTGTCCTCGCCGCGCTCGGCGTCAGCCTGCTCGCCTCCCTTGCGGGCCCGGTCGCGTACACCCTGTCGACGGTGGACAGCGCGCACACGGGGTCGATCGTGACGGCGGGGCCGGCGTCGGCGGGTGGCGTGGGCGGTATGGGTGGCCCACGGGCCGGCGGGGGGCCGGGGAGCCCGGGTGGCCCGGGTGGGCCCGGTGGACCGGGTACGGCCGCCGGTCAGCGGGCGAGCGGCATGCCTCAGGGGGCGTCCGCGCCGGGGGCCGGCCGGGGCGGCACGGGCGAGCGCGGCGCCGGTGGCGGCGGTGGCGGCATGGGCGGTCTGCTGAACGGCGCGCGGGTCTCCGCCGGGGCGAGGAAGCTCCTGGCGGCGGACGCCGAGAATTACACCTGGGCCGCGGCCGCCATCGGCTCCCAGAACGCGGCCGGCTACCAACTGGCCACCGGCGAGCCCGTGATGGCGATCGGCGGCTTCAACGGCAGCGACCCGTCACCGACGCTCGCGCAGTTCAAGAAGTACGTGGCGGACGGGGACATCCACTACTTCATCGCGAGCGGCACGGGCGGCGGAGGCGGACCGGCCGACGGCAACGGCACCTCCTCCGCGAGCACCTCCTCCGCGATCACCTCCTGGGTCGAGTCGACGTACAAGAAGGTCACCGTGGGAAGCGCCACGTTCTATGACCTGACGTCCCTGACGTCCCCGGCCACCTCTTCGGCGTAATTCCCTTGTACGCCGTACGGGAGCCGTTCTACGGTGTACGTCGCAGCACCGCCTCGTACACCGTAGAACGGAATTTCCGGAAAGGGAGGGCAGATGACGGCAACGGCCGCCGAGAACCCCACCGCCTCGCAGAGGCACCCGCAGCGCTGGCTGATCCTCGGCGTCATCTGCCTGGCGCAGCTCACCGTGCTCCTGGACAACACCGTCCTGAGCGTCGCGATCCCCTCCCTCACCCGGGAACTGGACGCGTCCACGTCCGACATCCAGTGGATGATCAACGCGTACTCGCTGGTCCAGTCCGGCCTGCTGCTCACCGCGGGCAGCGCCGCCGACCGCTACGGCCGCAAGAAGATGCTGGCCGCGGGCCTCGCCCTGTTCGGCATCGGCTCGCTGGCGGCCGGGCTCGCCCAGAGCTCCTCACAGCTCATCGCCGCCCGCGCGGGCATGGGCATCGGCGGCGCGCTGCTGATGACCACCACCCTCGCGGTCGTCGTGCAGATCTTCGACGACACGGAGCGCGTCAAGGCGATCGGCCTCTGGGCCACCATCAACTCCCTCGGGTTCGCGGCGGGACCGCTGCTCGGCGGCTTCATGCTCGACCACTTCTGGTGGGGCTCGATCTTCCTGATCAACATCCCCGTGGCGCTGCTCGGCCTGGTCGCGGTCCTGAAGCTGGTCCCCGAGTCCAAGAACCCCCAGGGCGACCGCCCCGACCTGCTCGGCGCGCTGCTCTCGACGGTCGGCATGGCCGCGGTGGTCTACGCGATCATCTCCGGTCCCGAGCACGGCTGGACGTCGGCGCAGGTCCTGGTCTCCGCCACGGTCGGCGTACTGGTGCTCGGCGCGTTCGCGCTCTGGGAGCTGCGCACCCCGTATCCGATGCTGGACATGCACTTCTTCCGCAACCAGCGCTTCATCGGTGCGGTGGCGGGCGCCATCCTCGTCGCCTTCGGCCTGAGCGGTTCGCTCTTCCTCCTCACCCAGCACCTGCAGTTCGTGCTCGGGTACGAGCCGTTGGAGGCGGGGCTGCGCACGGCGCCGCTCGCGGTGACCATCGTGGCCCTGAACCTGGCGGGCATCGGTGCGAAGCTGCACGCCAAGCTCGGCACACCCGTCACGATCCTGTCCGGCATGAGCCTGCTCGCCGCGGGCCTCGCGGCCATAGCGGTGCTCGGCGGCGACAACTACAACGGCCTGCTGTTCGGCCTGATCGTGATGGGTGCCGGCATCGCGCTCGCCATGCCGGCGATGGCCAACGCCATCATGAGCGCCATCCCGCCGGAGAAGGCGGGCGTGGGCGCGGGCATCAACGGCACGCTCGCGGAGTTCGGCAACGGCCTGGGCGTCGCCGTGCTCGGCGCGGTCCTCAACTCCCGTTTCGCGTCGCTCGTCGCGGTCTCCGCCGCGTCGTTCCCGGCGGCCATGGCCGCGGCGAAGTCGACGGGCGAACGCGAGCGGATCGCCGACGCGTTCTCCTCGGGACTGGAGACGAGTCAACTGGTGGGCGCGGCGGCGGTGCTCGTCGGCGGCATGCTGGCGGCGGCGTTGCTGCGCAGGGCGGAGAGGGCAGACTCCGTGGGCAGGACGGCGGCATAGCATCAGGGGGAGGGTGACCGCCCGGTTCCGGACGGGCCGCCCTCCCCACGTCGCCCCTCCCGGAGTCAACGGCTCCGGGCCCGAGGACCAACGAGGAAGGTGCGCCATGGCGAAGGCAGCCGGCCGCACGAAGAGCACGGCGCGGACCAGTGTCTGGCTGCAGGCCAGGACACCCCGCGGCGGCGGCCGCAAGGGCGACCAGCCGAACGGCCTCGACCGGGAACGCATCACCCAGGCCACGGTCCGGCTCCTGGACGCGGAGGGGCTCGACAAGTTCTCCATGCGCAGACTCGCCGGGGAGCTGAACGTCACGGCGATGTCCGTCTATTGGTACGTCGACACCAAGGACGACCTCCTGGAGCTCGCCCTCGACTCGGTGTGCGGCGAGATGCGGCTCCCCGGCACGGAGGCGTCGCCCGAGACCTGGCGCGAACAACTGCGCGCGCTGGCCGGCGAGTACCGGGCGGCGCTGATCCGGCACCCCTGGGTGTCACCGCTGGTCGGCCGCTTCCTCAACATCGGCCCCAACTGGCTGGCGTTCGCCCTCGCCATCCAGAACGCGGTGCGCAACACCGGGCTGCCCGCCTACACGCAGAACGGGGCGATCTCGGCGGTCTTCCAGTTCGTGTACGGCTTCGGCACCATCGAGGGCCACTACATCTCGCGGTGCGCGGAGGCGGGGATGACCCAGGAGGAGTACTACCGGGAGGCGGCCGGTACGGTCCGCGACGAGCTGGCCTCGCACGGGCTGCTGGAGAGCGCGGACGAACTGATGGCGGCGCGGGAGGGGGACACGGTCGAGGAGATGTGGGAACGGGACTTCACGATCGCCCTCGACCTGATGATCGCGGGCATCGAGTCCCTCCTCTCCAGGAACGGCTGACCCGGCGGGGGCGGGCGGGGAGCCCTGCGCCGTCCCGGCGGGGTAGGAGCACCGAGCCCGCCGCTTCGCGGCGGATGTTTCCCACCCGCCCACCCGTTTGCCCCGCGACGTCCTGCGGGGGCACGGCCCCGGGCTACCTGGTCGTGTGGGTCGGGTAGACCCGTATGTCGGTGTAGGAGCCCTTGATGGCGCCGGCGTCCGCGGGCCACTTCAGGGTCACGGTGTGGGTCTCGTTCGGGGGCGTCACCAGGATGTGGGTCGGTGACTGGGGGCTCTCGCCGCTGTTGTCGATCTCGTAGGCGAGGTTGAGGACGGCGGCGTCGCCCGGCTTGAGGGTGGTGACCCGGGGCTGGGCCCGGCCCCGCTCGATCGGGCTGGAGGTGTGGTCGGCGTCCTTGATGTCGACGCCAGGGAAGCCCGTCGCCGAGCAGGTGGTCGAACCCCGGTTGGTCATGGTGATGTCGATGCGGCCGGTGTTCTCGTCGGGGGCGGCGTCCTGTGCGGCGACGGCCAGGTCCGACGTCTTGCAGAACGCGACTTTGGCGCCGGGCTTCGCGCCGCCCGCGCCCGCCTGGGTCTCGGTGTCCCCGCCGGAACCCGACTGCTTGTTGCCCGCCTCCGTGCGGGTGGTCGTAACCATTTGTAGTCCGCACCGAGTTACGGCCGGTCCTCCGCGCCGTCTTCGTTCTGTCACAGGCGCTGCCCTTATTGCCCATCGAGGCGTCCGGGCCGGGCCACCCAAAACGCGACCGGTCACGGACGCCTCTCAGGTGGCTCGTCGGCAGCCCTCAGCAGTCCTCAGCCCGTCTGCGGCAGGCCCTCTCCCTGCACGGCCTGGATGTCCAGCTCCACCCGCAGCGTCGTCCCGATCGCCGAGATGCCCGCCTGGACCACCTGGTTGTAGTTCATGGCGAAGTCCTCGCGGCGCAGTTCCGCCGTGGCACGGAAGGCGGCGCGTGTACCGCCCCACGGGTCCGCCCCGGTGCCGAGGTAGCTGAGCTCCAGGTCGACGGGGCGCACGACCCCGTGCATGCCCAGCTCGCCGTGGACCGTCCACCGGTCGGGACCCACGGGGCTCAGCCCGTTCGACCGGTACGTGATCTCCGGGTACTGCTCGACGTCCAGGAAGTCGGGCGACTTCAGGTGACCGTCCCGCATGCCGTTCCCCGTGTCGATCGAGGCCGCCCGGATGACCGCCTCGACCCGCGACTTCTCGACGTCCTCGGCGATCTCGATGCGCCCGCCGAACTCCAGGAACCGCCCGTGCACGCTGGTGATCCCGAGGTGCTGGGCGACGGCGCCCACGGTCGAGTGCGCGGGGTCGACGGTCCACGCCCCGGGCGGGGGCAGCTCCGTGCCGCCCTGCCGGGCGAGGACGACGTTGCCGACCTCGGCACGGCCGCTGGCCGTGACGAGCGCGGTGGAGGCGACCGGCGCGTAGCCGACGGCGGTGACGATGACGGTGTACGGCCCGGCCGCGAGCGCCGTCCCGTCCCGCACGACGCCCTCCGCGTCCGCGTCCGCCCGCAGCACCTGTGCTCCGGTCATGTCGGTCACCGTGACGACGGCGTGGGGCACGGCCCACCCGTCACGCGTACGGATCCGAGCGTTGAGTCCCATCCCGTTTTACTCCTTGCCGGGCTTCCGATCTCATCGGAAGCCTCACAGTCAGTCCCAGCTCACGTTCGTTCACGCTGCATAGAAGGCCACACAGGCCGCGCGGGCCGCGCAGAATGCGGGCGGCCCCCGGCGGCGGTGGCTGGCCGTCCCCTGCCATGAATGCCACCGCCGGCCCGGGGGCCTTTCCCCACGACCGGCCCGGGGCCGCCGCCACGCCTCCGCTCGAAGCGTGTCCGCGGCCACGGGCCGGGGTCGGTCACTCGCCCGGGTGGGCGAGTTCGATGTCGTGGCCCTCGACGCCGCTGCCGGCCACCGTCAGGCCCGTGGCCACCGGCGGGTACCCGGTCGCGATGACCGTGTACTCCCCGCTGTCCAGGTCGGTGAAGGCGTACGCCCCGTCCGCACCGGTGGTGGCGGTGGCGACGACGTTGCCCGCGGCGTCGACGAGCGTGACCCGCGCGTCGTTCAGCGGGCCGCCGCCCGCGCGCACCGTGCCGAGCACCCGCGCGCCGGAGTTGAGCTCGACCTCGACCCGGGTGACCCCGGTGCCGCCGACCTCGACGGGCAGCGCCAGCGGCCGGTGTCCGGCGGCGTTCACCGCGATGGTGACGGTGCCGGGGACCAGCTCGGCGAAGGTGAACTCGCCCTGCTCGCCGGAGAGCCCGGTGGCGAGGACGTCACCGCGCACGTCGGTCACGATGACCATCGCACCGCTGACGGGCAGCTTGCTGTCGGCGTCGCGCACGAGGCCGCTGAGCCCGCTGGTGCCGCTGAGGAGGATGTCGTACGACAGCGCTTCCTCGCCCACGACCACGGTCGAGGCCTGCGGCTGGAAACCGTCGGCGGAGGCGATGAGCACGTACGATCCCGCGCCCGGGGCGTCGACGGTGTAGGCACCGTCGCCCTGCGCGACCGACCGGCCGAGCTGCCGTCCCCCGAGGGAGATCAGCGTGACGGCGGCCTGCGGAACGGGCGCGCTCTCGGCGCCGCGGACGAAGCCGTGCACCGGGACGCCGTTCGTGACCGGCGGCAGACCGGAACCGGAACCGGCTTCCGCGGTGGACGCCACGGCGGCGAGCCGCTGCGTGCCCTCGGGACCGGTTTCGGTGTCCGAGGCGACGGACGCGCCGGAGGTGACGGAGGCGAGCACGGGCTGCTCGGCGGCAGCCGCCGAGGCGGAGGCCGGAGCGGTGGCCGGGGAGGCGGCCGGAGCCGTGGCGTCCGCCGTCTCACCGGCGGCCTGGGCGAGCCCGCCCGACGTCCGCAGCGGAACCTCCTTGATGAACAGCGTGATCAGGAAGGCGATCAGCGCCATCGGCGCGGCGATCAGGAAGACATCGGCGATGCCGTGCCCGTACGCGCTCTCCATCACCGTGCGGAACGGCTCCGGGATCTTGTCCAGGTCGGGGATGCCGCCGCCACCGGTACCGCCGTGGCCGAACTGCGCCGCGGCCTTGGGGCCGAGGTCGGTGATGCCGTCCTTGACGTAGTCGGTGATGCGCGTCGCCATGATCGCGCCGAGCGCCGAGACACCCATCGCACCGCCCAGGGAGCGGAAGAAGGTGACGGTGGAGCTGGCGGAGCCGAGGTCCTCGGGGGCGACCTGGTTCTGGGTGCAGAGGACCAGGTTCTGCATCATCATGCCGATGCCGAGACCCATCAGGGCCATGAAGATCGCGATGTGCCAGTACTCGGTGTCGTACCGGATGGTGCCGAGCAGGCCGAGGCCCGCCGTCACCAGCACACCACCGCTGACCAGCCAGGCCTTCCACTTGCCGGTCTTGGTGATGACCTGACCGGACACGGTGGAGGAGATGAACAGACCACCGATCATCGGAATCGTCATCACGCCGGACATCGTCGGGGACTCGCCCCGCGCCAGCTGGAAGTACTGGCTGAAGAACACCGTGCCCGCGAACATCGCGACACCCACGAAGAGCGAGGCGAGCGAGGCGAGCGTGATGGTGCGGTTGCGGAAGAGCCGCAGCGGAATGATCGGTTCGGTCGCCTTGGACTCGACGAGCACGAAGATCAGCGCGAGCACGACCGAACCACCGACCATGGCGGCGGTCTGCCACGACATCCAGTCGTACTTGTCACCGGCGAAGGTGACCCAGACGAGCAGCAGGCAGACGGCGGCGCTGATGAAGAAGGCGCCGGCCCAGTCGACCTTGACGTCGCGCTTGACGACGGGGAGCTTCAGGGTCTTCTGGAGGACGATCAGCGCGATGATCGCGAAGGGCACGCCGACGTAGAAGCACCAGCGCCAGCCGAGCCACGAGGTGTCGGTGATGACACCGCCGAGCAGCGGGCCGCCGACGGTGGCGACGGCGAAGGTCGCGCCGAGGTAGCCGGAGTACCGGCCGCGCTCGCGCGGGGAGATCATCGCGGCCATCACGATCTGCGCGAGGGCGGAGAGGCCACCCACGCCGATGCCCTGCACAACGCGGCAGGCGATCAGCATCCCTGCGCTCTGCGAGAGACCGGCGACGATCGATCCGCCGACGTAGATGATCAGGGCTATCTGTACGAGCGCCTTCTTGCTGAAGAGGTCGGACAGCTTGCCCCACAGGGGCGTCGTCGCGGTCATCGCGAGCAGCGACGCGGTGACGACCCAGGTGTAGGCGGACTGGCCGCCGCCGAGGTCGCCGATGATTTCGGGCAGGGCGTTGGAGACGATCGTCGACGAGAGGATCGCCACGAACATGCCGAGCAGCAGCCCGGACAGCGCTTCCATGATCTGCCGGTGCGTCATCGGAGCGTTCTCACCGTGGTGACCGTGATGTGCTCCGTGCTTGGCATGGCTGCCCCGCACACCGGCTGGTGTGGTTGTTGCCATGGAATTCCTTTTCTTACGCGGGTGTACGGGTGGTCTCCGACGTGGTCTGTACGTCGTGGGGGGAGAGGGACAGCCGGGCCGAAGCCGCGCGGCAGTCCCCGAAGCTGTCGCGCAGACGCGCGAGCAGCGTGCTGAGCTGGACGACCTCGTCGTCGGTCCAGTCGTGCAGGTAGTGGGTGAGCGTCCGGATGGAGAGCTCGGAGAGCTCGTCCACCTTGGCCTTGCCCTCGGCGGTGAGCCGCAGGATCCGGGACCGCTTGTCCGCGGGGTCGGGATCGCGGACGATCCACTCCTTCTCCGCGACGTGGGCGACGTGCCGGCTGGTCACCGACATGTCGACGGCGAGCAGCTCCGCGAGCCTGCTCATCCGCATCGCGCCGTGGCGGTCGAGCAGGATGAGTACGGCGGCGGATCCGGCCGGGCAGTCGTGGGGCAGGCCCCGGCCGAGGCCACGCTTCACGGCACCGATGGCGCTGAGCTGTCGGGCCAGCTCCTCGTACTGTCGCTGCGCGGCCACGGCACCTCCTCAATATTTGTTGCTTAGGGCAACGATAGGAGCAGTTGGTTGCTGCAGGCAAACTAAAACGGGCCCATCGCACTAAAGAGTCGGCAAAGCGTTGGGACCCCGTGCGTAAAGTCCCTGGCCAGAGGGGGTTGGGTCGATGGCCGTGAGTTCGCTAGTGTCCTGCCCCATGGCACACAACCCCCAGGGCAACCCCGGCAACCCCGACCCGGCCGGCAGCACGCAGATGTTCCGCGCCTTCGTCGACGAGGCCCCGCAGGGCCGCCAGCAGCAGGCCGCGGCGTCTTCGGGGCCGCGCGTCGGCCTGATCGTGGGCGTCGTTCTCGCGATCGTGGTGGTGGCGGGCGTGGCTTGGCTCGCGCTCAGGTAACTCGGCGTTTTTACGAGGGTGGGGGCGCCCTGAGCGACACGGGCGCCCCCACCTTTCCGCTTGCCGCGAGCCGCCGCCCCCCTGCGGGGGGTTCGGGTGTCGTTCCCTGCGGGTGCGCGTGAGCTGGCCGCGCAGTTCCCCGCGCCCCTGAGGGACCCGCCCTGGGCCTTGTCCGCACGGCGGCACCCCCTAGAGGCGCGGGGAACTGCGCGAGCAACCACGGCGCACCCGCACAGGAATCGATCCCGCCCCACCCCGGCAGGGCCCCGCTAGGCCCACTTGACCGAGACGTCCCGCGTCTCGACATGCATGCCGAGCGGCACCCGCCACGCGTCCACGCACACCGGCCAGGACTTCTCCTTCTTCTGCCCGGGGCCGATCGGCACCGGCAACTGCACGGTCGACTCGATCGTGGCCCAGTCGACGCCGAGCGCGCCGATGATATGCGTACCGAAGGTGACCGTTCCCGAACGGACCGGTGAGCCACCGGTGTTGCGGAAGACGACGGTCACCTTGTCGCACCAGCGCTTGTCCGCGGGCTCGCGCTCAGGATCACCGAAGCTGAGCTTCGCGGGCCCACTCGGCGGCGCGTCCGGGGTGCCTGGGGCATCCGGGGTACCCGGGGTACCCGGAGAGTCCGGGGCGCCAGGCGTACCCGGCGTACCCTGCCCACCTGGTGCAGCAGGTGCGTCCGGCGTACCCGGGGAGTTCCCGTCGGGAGCCCCCGAGGGCCCGGGGCGCCGCCCCGTCGACGGGGTCACGGAGGAGTCCCGTCCCGCCCTCCTGGGGGCACCGCCCGGCGACTCCCCCTCCGAGCCGCCGCCGCGACCACCCCCACCCCTCATCCTGTCGGCTGCCTCCGCTTCCTCAAGAGGGATCAGCCGTACATCGGAGGTCGGGCCCACCGGCTTGTCGGGGGCCCGGGCGCCTCCCGGGGAGGAGCCCGCCGCCCCGGTCGCCACATAGCCGTCGCCGCTGTCGCCGCCGCAGGCGGAGAGCAGCCCGCCGAGGCACAGCGCGGCGACCCCCGCACCGAGCAGGTTCCGCACACCACGTCGCATCGCGCCAGTGTGGCTGACGGCCCGTCAATGAGGAACCCCGTCAGCAACACCGGTCACGGCGGGGCCGGTCGGCGGTCGGGATCAGTCCGAGATGAGGCCCTCGCGCAGCTGCGCGAGCGTCCGGGTCAGGAGCCGGGAGACGTGCATCTGCGAGATGCCGACCTCCTCGCCGATCTGCGACTGCGTCATGTTGGCGAAGAAGCGCAGCATGATGATGCGGCGCTCGCGCGGCGGGAGTTTGGCGAGGAGCGGCTTGAGGGACTCGCGGTACTCCACGCCCTCCAGGGCCGAGTCCTCGTACCCGAGGCGGTCCGCGAGGGAGCCCTCGCCGCCGTCGTCCTCGGGGGCCGGGGAGTCGAGGGAGGACGCCGTGTACGCGTTGCCGACGGCGAGGCCGTCGACGACGTCCTCCTCCGAGACGCCGAGCGCCAGGGCGAGTTCGGGCACGGTCGGCGAGCGGTCGAGCCGCTGGGCGAGCTCGTCGCTGGTCTTCGTGAGCGCGAGCCGCAGCTCCTGGAGGCGGCGCGGCACGCGCACCGACCAACTGGTGTCCCGGAAGAAGCGCTTGATCTCACCGACGACCGTCGGCATCGCGAACGTGGGGAATTCCACGCCCCGTTCGCAGTCGAAACGGTCGATCGCCTTGATCAGGCCGATGGTGCCGACCTGGACGATGTCCTCCATCGGTTCGTTGCGGCTGCGGAAGCGGGCCGCGGCGTACCGCACGAGCGGGAGGTTGAGCTCGATGAGCGTGTCCCGTACATAGACGCGCTCCGGGCTGTCCTGGGCGAGCGTGGCGAGCCGCAGGAAGAGGGAGCGGGACAGTGTCCGGGTGTCGATGGCTTCCGAAGCCGGTGAGCTGTGAAGCGCGTCGGGCGCGGATTCGCTCGGGCTCTTGGTGAGCGTGAGCGTGAGCACCTTCGAGCTGCCCTGGTCTGCGGACATGCCACCCCCTTGAGGTCGCGGACGGTCGCGGCGGGCGCTCCCGTCGGAGGAACGCAGCCTCCACCTGAATACCGGAGGTGGGGCTACGGCAAACGCGGTTCCAGCAGAATGTCACATGTCGGCAACGCGCTGTAGTTACTTGTCGACAAACAAGGGTGACATCCGTGCAGGAAAGAGGGGGTCTGCGCCTTTTCAGCAAAGAGTGCCGTCGGGAAGAGCTCCGACGGCACTCCACTCGATACGGTTACGCCTCGATCCGATTTGCGGACCGAAGGCGTGCGAAGCTTCTGGCGAGCAGTCTCGACACATGCATCTGGGAAACGCCCAATTCGGCGCTGATCTGTGACTGCGTCAGATTGCTGTAGTAGCGCAGGAGAAGGATCCGCTGTTCGCGCTCGGGCAGTTGGACCAGGAGGTGGCGCACGAGATCGCGGTGCTCGACGCCGTCGAGCGCGGGATCCTCGTAGCCGAGCCGGTCGAGCAGGCCGGGCAGTCCGTCGCCCTCCTGGGCCGCCTCCAGCGACGTCGCGTGGTACGAGCGTCCTGCCTCGATGCAGGCGAGCACCTCGTCCTCGGTGATGCGCAGCCGCTCGGCGATCTCCGAGGTCGTCGGCGAGCGTCCGAAGGCGGTGGTGAGGTCCTCGGTGGCCCCCGTCACCTGCACCCACAGCTCGTGCAGCCGGCGCGGCACGTGGACCGTGCGGACGTTGTCGCGGAAGTACCGCTTGATCTCACCGACCACGGTCGGCATCGCGAAGGTCGGGAACTGCACCCCGCGCTCCGGGTCGAACCGGTCGATGGCGTTGATGAGCCCGATGGTGCCGACCTGGACGACGTCCTCCATCGGCTCGTTGCGGCTGCGGAAGCGGGCGGCCGCGTACCGCACGAGCGGCAGGTTGGCCTCGATGAGGGCGCCGCGCACCCTGCCGTGCTCGGGGCTGCCCGGCTCCAGCTCCTTGAGTTGGCCGAAGAGCACCTGGGTCAGGGCGCGGGTGTCGGCGCCCCGGGTGCTTCCGGAGCCGGAGCTCTGGGCGGTCCTCGCGGGCGGCGCTTCGGGTGCAGTACTGGCCGGCACGGTCAACGCCACCCCTTCTCAGACAGGCACTGTCGGTCAGCCACTGTCGGTCAGGCACAGTCAAGCTCGGTCGACGCTCGGTCGACCTCGGTCAACTCATCCGTCAAAAGCGGTCATAGCATCACAAGACATGTGCACTGTGTGCAAGCACCTGATAACTCCGTGTTGAGGGCAAGTTGGGTCGTACGACGCGGAACGGCCCCGCACCGTTGCGGTGCGGGGCCGTTCGGCGGGCGGGGCGGCGGGGCGGGTGGCTCAGAACTCGTAGTCCGCGATCACCCACGTGGCGAACTCGCGCCACAGCGCGACGCCCGCCTGGTGGGCCGGGTGCTCGATGTACCGCTTCAGCGCTTCGGTGTCCTCGACCGCCGAGTTGATGGCGAAGTCGTACGCGATGGGGCGGTCGGTGATGTTCCAGTCGCACTCCCAGAACGTGAGCTCCGGGATCTGCTCGCCGAGGGCGCGGAAGGCCTTGACGCCCTCGACCACGCGCGGCTCGTCGCGCCGCACACCGTCGTTGAGCTTGAAGAGGACCAGATGGCGGATCACGGGCACTCCTTGGAGAGGGCTGGAGCCGGGCGGCACCGGCCGCCCGGACGGCCGCTCAGTCCTTGCCTCCGTTGGCGACCCACGTCATGAAGTCACCGATGCTCTGAGCGGCGCTCGAAATGCCTTCGAACCCTATCTGCACGTAGTCGGCGGCTTTGGCGGGGTCGGTGATGATCACGTAGAGCACGAAGACGACCACCGCGAAGAGGCCGAGCTTCTTCCACTGCACTGCCACGATCTGGCCTCCCCTTGCCGTGCCCCGTGTGACCCCTGTGACGGCGGCGAGTCTAACCCGGACGGCCCTGACGGGGCTTTTAGGGACCAACGGCCCAACAGCAGGGGCCCTTTGCCCGCGCTCCACGGGTGGCGCCGGACGCAGGATGGGTGGTGAGCCCGGCGGATCTGGCAGGAGTCCGCGGGGCGAGGGACCGGCCCCACTGCGGGGTCCGCGCCGTCCGCTTCCCCCCCGACGGCGGCGCCGACTTGAGGGCCCGGTTCTCGTCGGGGGAAGCGGCTGTCCCCCCGATGCCGCTTCCCCCGCCCATACCTCCTGGGAAACGACGAAGGGCCCGGCCAGCTCAGCTGGTCGGGCCCTTCGTGCAAAGAGCGGTAGCGGTGGGATTTGAACCCACGGAAGGGGGTTACCCTTCACTCGCTTTCGAGGCGAGCTCCTTCGGCCGCTCGGACACGCTACCGAGAGGAACTCTAGCCCAAAGTGGGCCGCGGACAGAAATCCGTTCCGCGAAGCCCCGGGTCAGCGCTTGCGGAAGAAGTCCGTCAGCTGGGCGGCGCACTCGTCCGCGAGAACACCGTGGATGACCTCGGGGCGGTGGTTGAGCCTCCTGTCGCGCACCACGTCCCAGAGGGAGCCCGCCGCTCCGGCCTTCTCGTCCCGCGCTCCGTAGACGACCCGGTCCACACGGGACTGCACGAGCGCGCCCGCGCACATCGTGCACGGCTCCAGCGTCACGACGAGCGTGCAGCCGGTCAGCCGCCACTCGCCGGTCTCGGCGGCGGCCCTGCGCAGCGCCAGCACCTCCGCGTGCGCGGTGGGGTCGCCGGCCGCCTCGCGTTCGTTGTGCCCCACCGCGAGCACCGTCGTGCCGTCCGGGGACAGCACGACGGCGCCGACGGGGACGTCACCGCCCTCGACGGCGAGCTCGGCCTGGGCCAGAGCGAGCCGCATGGGCGCCCGCCAGCGGTCGCGTACGGGATCGTTCTCGGTGATGTGCTGGGTCGGGTCGGTCACACGGGGAACCTAGCGGACGGTCTCCAGCACCTCCGCGGCGCCGAGGACGTCGGCGATGTCGTTGAGCGCGTCGCCGGCCTCCAGACCGAGCAGATCCTTTTCCGGCACGCCGAGGTCGGCGAGGATCTCCGTGTCCCCGAGCGGCCCGGACGGCACTCCCGACGTACCGGGAGCGTCGTCGTCGGCGTCCGGCTCGGCGTCGGACGCCTCCGGTTCGCCGTCCTCCGTGCCGTCGAGATCGAGGGCGTCCAGGTCGACGGTCCCCTCGTCGTCGGGGTCGCGGCCGAGCATCTCGGCGGTGAGCAGGATCTCCCCGTACGAGCTGCGGGCGGCCGCGGCCGCGTCCGAGACGTAGATACGGGGGTCTTCCTCCCCGTCCACGCGGACGACGCCGAACCACGCGTCTTCCTGTTCGATGAAGACGAGCACTGTGTCGTCCTCGTATTCGGCTGCGGTTTCACGCGCCAGATCGGCCAGATCCGACAGGGTCTCCACATCGTCGAGCTCCGTGTCGCTCGCTTCCCACCCGTCTTCGGTGCGCGCGAGCAGTGCGGCGAAGTACACCGTGACTCTCCCACTGGTCATAGGCAGTGCCGGTTGGCGGTTTGGGGTCCCCCCGGCGAGGTCGGGGAGCGGGGAGTGCTGGTGCCAAGCCCCGCCCATTCGGAATCGTGGCAGAAACGGCGCCGTCAGGAGAGGTCTTCCGGCCGCTGTGTTCCGCGTCGCGCTTTTCCCCGGCTCCCACGGGCCCGTCGCCGGGCGGTCGGCTACCAGCGGAACGTGCGCATGCGCATCTGCTGTCGCATGCGTGCCGCCCGGGCGCGGCGCGGCTTCACCCGGTCGCGGAGCTCGATGGCCTCGGCGCGTTCGCGCAGGAACTGGGCGCGCCGCCTGCGACGCTCGGCGTCGGTCTCGTCTTCCGGTTTGCGCTCCACCATGGGCCACACCACCTCAGTCCGTACGTCCCCACCTTCCCTCTGTCGGCGGCATTGATGCCGGTGAGGTGCCGGTGAGCTACCGGCGAGGTGCGGGCGAGGCGCCGAAGAGGAGGGAGTGGCCCCGCGCCCGGTTACTGTTGATGCCATGCGGATCCACGTCGTCGACCACCCGCTGGTGGCGCACAAACTCACCACGCTGCGCGACAGGCGCACCGACTCCCCGACCTTCCGGCGCCTCGCCGACGAGCTGGTCACCCTGCTCGCGTACGAGGCCACCCGGGACGTGCGCACCGAGCAGGTCGACATCCAGACCCCGGTGACCGGGACGACCGGCGTGAAGCTGTCGCACCCGCGTCCGCTGGTGGTGCCGATCCTGCGCGCCGGTCTCGGCATGCTCGACGGCATGGTCCGGCTCCTGCCGACCGCCGAGGTCGGCTTCCTCGGCATGATCCGCAACGAGGAGACCCTGGAGGCCTCCACGTACGCGACGCGCATGCCGGAGGACCTCTCCGGGCGTCAGGTGTACGTCCTCGACCCGATGCTCGCCACCGGCGGCACGCTCGTCGCGGCGATCCGGGAGCTCATCAAGCGCGGCGCCGACGACGTGACCGCCGTGGTGCTCCTCGCCGCCCCCGAGGGCGTCGAGATCATGGAGCGCGAGCTGGCGGGGACGCCGGTGACGGTCGTGACGGCCTCGGTCGACGAGCGGCTCAACGAGCAGGGCTACATCGTGCCGGGCCTCGGCGACGCGGGCGACCGGATGTACGGGACGGCGGAGTAGCTTCCCAGCAGGTCTTCCCAGCAGCTCTTCTCAGCGGTTCTTCCTAGCAGTTCTTCCTGCCGGACGGCTTGGACGTCGGCTCGGGCTTGGCCAGTGCGGCCAGGGCCTTGTCGGCGTCCTCCTTTTTTGCCAGGTTCTTGAACTGCGTGCCGAGGACCAGGTCGACCTCGCCGCCCTTGCGGCCGTCGGCCTTGCGCTCGGCGCCGGCGAGCTGCGTGCCGAGGACGGGGAACGCGGTGTCGGCGGCCGTCCTGGCGCCGAGCAGCAGCCCGGTGCCCTTGACCTTCTTGTCGTACTCCTTGGTCGCGTTCCCGACCTTGCCGATGGTGAAGCCGCGCTTCTTGAGCTCGTCGGCGGTGTTCTTGGCGAGGCCGGCGCGGGGCGTGGCGTTGAAGACGTTGACGGTGATCTGGCCGGGACGGGGCAGCGGCTTCGGCTTCGCGGCCCGGGCGGGCCCGGCCGGTGCGCCGTCGCGGTCGCAGTCGCCGCTCGCGCGGGCCGTGGCCGACGCCTTGTCGCCCCCCGTGAAGACGTCGATGAGCTGCAGGGTGCCCCAGCCGATCAGCCCCACCACCACGGTGGCCGCGACGACCGCGAGCGCGATCCTGCGGCGACCGCTCGGGCGGCGCATCCGTGGGTACTTGTCCCCCGTGATGCGGTACGGGCCGCCCATGTCGGGGGGAGTGAGCATGCTCATGGGCGCAGCGTAGTGCGGCGGGGCGGCGATGCCTACTAAATGATCATTGCCCGGTGCCCAGCGCAACCCGAAAGGGCCAATGCGGCCCCGGGGGCCGCTCGGGCGGAGGGGCGGGCGTGTCAGCCCAGTTCGAGCACGCGGGCGTGGAGGACCTGGCGCTGCTGGAGCGCGGCGCGGACCGCGCGGTGCAGGCCGTCCTCCAGATAGAGGTCGCCCTGCCACTTCACGACGTGCGCGAAGAGGTCGCCGTAGAACGTGGAGTCCTCGGCGAGCAGCGTCTCCAGGTCGAGCTGGCCCTTGGTCGTCACGAGCTGATCGAGGCGGACCGGGCGCGGCGCGACGTCCGCCCACTGCCGGGTGCTTTCCCGGCCGTGGTCGGGGTACGGCCGGCCGTTTCCGATGCGCTTGAAGATCACACGGAAAGCCTACCGGGCAAGGCTCTCCGGGCGCAGCCATGGCGACGGAGTGCGAGCCTGGGAAATGCCGCCTTAAATCGCCTCAAAACGGAAACACGTCAGCCGGAACAGGGGTCGAAGCGAGCGGGAGCCGGCCGATTCCGTCCATGCCGGGTCATGCGAACCGCCCGAACGAGTCTCCGCCAACCGTGGGAGTGACAGGCGGAAGCGCACGTTCGGGCGGTGCGGCAGGGAGCGTCGGCGCAGGGTGTCAGGCGTCGCTGGAGCGTCGGCGCCGGCGCTGCTGTTGCTGTTGCTGAGGGTCCTGCTGACGGCGGTCTTCGTCGTGCTCGGCGGGTGCGGGGCCGTGGGGTGCGGTGCGCGCGGCTTCGGCGCGGAGGAGGGCTTGCAGGGCCGCGTAGGGGTCCATGGGCATGGGTACGTCCTTCGGTCTGCGCTGGTGCGGATGCTGGTGCTGGTGGGGGAGGGAGGGCGGGTGCCTTCCCGTCAGCAGCGCAGGACCGCTGTGCGCGGGGTCGGGACGTGGGGGTGGAGGCCGCCGGGGCGCGCGACGGACGGCGTGCCGCGCCGGGCCGGGGTGGGGGCCGTGGCATGGGGGCGCGCGGTGGGCAGGCGTGTGGCGTGCCGGGTGGGGAGGCGCAGCGCCGTCTCGGTGGCGTCCTGCTGGACCTCGCCGCCGATCTCCGCGGCGAGGGCGGCCGGGGGAGGCGGGCCCGCCTGGGCGGTGGGGGCGGTGGCGAGCGTGGCGAGGAGGAGCGCGAGCAGGGTGAGCAGTGCACGGGGCCACGTGGGGCGGAGGCGTGGCGGATCCGGAACGCTCATGCAGGGCATGTCCCCGTCCGCGCCGCGCACGGACCGTCGTACGCCGAGATACGCCCGCTTGGACTACGGCCGCGGGTTTCGGGGCGTCCGTGCCGCTACTTCGCCTTCGCGGCCTTCGCGGCCTTCGCCGCGGCCTTCAGCTCCTGTTTGTGGGCGCGGACCTTCTTGAGGGATTCCGGGCCCGTGATGTCCGCGACCGAGCGGTACGCCTTGGGGGCGCCGTAGTCGCCCGCGGCCTCGCGCCAGCCCTTGGGGTGTACGCCCAGCTGTTTGCCGAGGAGGGCGAGGAAGATCTGGGCCTTCTGCTTTCCGAAGCCGGGGAGGTCGTTCAGGCGCTTGAGGAGTTCGTCGCCGGTGGCCGCGTCGCGCCAGAGGGCCGTGGGATCGCCCTCGTAGTGGTCGACCAGGTACTGGCAGAGCTGCTGGATCCGCTTGGCCATCGAGCCCGGATAGCGGTGCACGGCCGGTTTCGTGGAGAGGATCGCGGCGAAGGCCTCGGGGTCGTACGCCGCGATCTCATGGGCGTCCAGGTCATCCGCGCCCAGGCGCTCGGCGATCGTGTGCGGACCCGCGAACGCCCACTCCATGGGGACCTGCTGGTCCAGGAGCATTCCGACCAGCGCTGCCAGCGGACTGCGGCCGAGGAGCTCGTCGGCGGCCGGCTCCTGGGCGAGGTGAAGGGTCACGGGCGTCACGTCCATGGCTCGATGATCTCTCGCGGTCGAGCCGGTCGCAGTACGGGCGGGCCGGGGCAGTGCGGGCGGAACCCGGAGGCCTCGGGGGCAAGGGAGAGGCGGGTCGGCTTCGCGCGGCGAAAATCCGGATGCGGCCCCGTCAGGGGGTTCGTTAGCGTGGAAGGCATGTCTACGCCCCGCATTTCCTAGCCAGGACACACGCCTCCACGCCACCCGTGTGTCCATTCGCTATTGCGGAGCGTTACCTCATGATCACCGTACGAGGCGCCGACGTGCGCGCCGGTGCCCGCCTGCTGCTGTCCGGCGTCTCCTTCCACATCGCCCCGGGCGACCGCGTCGGCCTGGTCGGTCGCAACGGCGCCGGCAAGACCACTCTGATGAAGATCCTCGCGGGCCTCGCGGCCCCCGCCGAAGGCACCGTCACCCGCGCGGGATCCGTCGGCCACCTCGCCCAGGACCCGGGCGCCGCCGACCCCGCCGTCACCGTCACCGACCGCATCCTGTCCGCGCGCGGCCTGGACGAGGCGGTCACCGCGCTGCGTACCGCCGAGGCCGCGATGGCGGCGGCCGAGGGCCCCGCGGCGCAGGAGCGGGCCATGGCGGCGTACGCCCGCGCGGACGACCGGTTCCAGGCGCGGGGCGGCTACGCCGCGGAGGCGGAGGCCGCACGGGTCGCCGCCGGGCTCGGGCTGCCCGAGCGCGCCCTGCACCAGCCCGTCGGCGATCTGTCGGGCGGCCAGCGGCGCCGCGTCGAGCTCGCGCGGATCCTCTTCTCGCAGCACGACACCCTGCTCCTCGACGAGCCGACCAACCACCTGGACGCCGACTCGGTGGCCTGGCTGCGCGGCTACCTCGCGGGCTATCCGGGCGGCCTCGTCCTCATCAGCCACGACACCGGGCTGCTCGCCGACACCGTCAACCGCGTCTTCCACCTGGACCCGACGCGCGCGGCCATCGACGTGCACAACACCGGCTGGCACACCTATCTCGCGCAGCGCGCGGCGGACGAGCGACGGCGTGTGCGGGAGCGCGCCAACGCCGAACGGAAGGCGGCCTCGCTGCGCGCCCAGGCGGACAAGATGCGCTCCCACGTCGCCACGGCCACCGCCGCGAAGAACATGGACCGGCGGGCCGAGCGGATGCTCGCAGGGACGGAGCCGGTGCGGCGGGGCGAGAAGGTGGCGCGGATCCGGCTGCCCGAGCCCGCGCCGTGCGGCCGGATGCCGCTCGGCGCGGTCGCCCTGACCAAGGCGTACGGGCCGCACCGCGTCCTCACGGGCGTCGACCTCGCGGTCGACCGGGGCAGTCGGCTGGTCGTCCTCGGGCTCAACGGCGCGGGGAAGACGACGCTGCTCCGGTTGCTGGCCGGGCGTGAACTGCCGGACGAAGGGCGGGTTGTCGCGGGTCCGGGGCTGCGGCTCGGGTACTTCGCGCAGGAGCACGACACGCTGGACGGGGCGAGGACCGTCCGGGAGAACCTCGCGGACGCGGCGCCGCAGCTGACGGACGGGGAGGTGCGGCGAGTCCTTGGCTCATTCCTGTTCGGCGGGGACGACGCGGACAAGCCCGCCGCGGTCCTCTCCGGCGGTGAGAAGACGCGGCTCGCGCTGGCCGGGCTCGTCCACTCGGGCGCGAACGTCCTGCTGCTCGACGAGCCGACGAACAACCTCGATCCGGCGTCGCGGGACGAGGTGCTCGCCGCCGTCGGCACGTACCCGGGGGCCATCGTGATGGTCACGCACGACGAGGGCGCGATCGACGCGCTGCGTCCTGACCGGGTGCTGCTGCTGCCGGACGGCGACGAGGACCTGTGGAGCGCCGACTACAAGGAGCTGGTCACACTCGCCTGAGGGGCAACGCCCATGGCGGGGAGGCGACTTGAGCAGGAGCCCCGTGCCGTACCGGCCCCTGTGGTTTGATGCTGCGATGAAACGAGACCGTGCCGCCGACGCGGCCGACGGCCACCCGGTGCTCCGGCTCAGGGAACGCTCCGGTCAGCGCGACCTGGAGGCGTGCGTCGGTGTGCTCGCGGGCGTGCACAAGGCGGACGGCTACCCCGTCAACTGGCCCGCGAGGCCCGCCGACTGGCTGGAGGGGGCCGGTGCGCTCGGGGCCTGGGTGGCCGAGCTCGACGGGCGGGTCGTGGGTCACGTCGGGCTGTCCCGCCCGGGAGAGGGCGACGAGGCGCCCGGCCTGTGGGGCGAGCGCGCGGGCGCGGGGGCCGCCGGGGCGGCGGTCGTCAGCCGCCTCTTCGTCGCGCCGGACGCGCGCGGCCACGGCATCGGCGCCCTGCTGATGGAGCGAGCCGTGCGGGAGGCGCGGGCGCGCGGGCTGCATCCGGTCCTGGACGTCGTCTCCACCGACACGTCGGCCGCGGCGCTCTACGAACGCATGGGATGGCAGCTCCTGTCCGAAGTGGAGCAGGAGTGGGGCCCGGACCAACAGGTCACCCTGCGCTGCTACGCGGCCCCGACGGAACCGCAGCCGCGCCCTGCGTCACCCTCACCCTCACCTTCGCGCTGACCCAGGTGCTGTGAAGGCGTAGAGGACCTGCGGCTCGCCCCACTCGACGAACCGCTCGACCGGCTCCGCGCCGAGCGCTTCGAGCAACCGCCGGGAGCGGGAGTTGGCCTCCTGGGTCACGGCGACGACGTCCCCGGTCACGATGTCCCCGGTCACGACGGTGGCCACCACGGCGGCCACCGCCTCGCGGGCGTAGCCGGACCCCCAGTGCTCGGGCAGCAGTTGGTACGAGACCTCGGTCCGCCCCTGCCGTGCCGCGGGCTCCACGGACACCAGGCCGACCACCGCGGAATCCCGCGTCCGTACGACGGAGAAGACGCCCGGCGCCCCCACGCAGCGCCGCTCGCGCTCGCGCACCACGTCCTCGGCCACGGGGCCGCCCAGATGGCGGCGCACCTCGCGGTCCGTCCAGAGCCGGGAGACCGACGGGACGTCGGCCCGCTCTATGGGGCGCAGGGTCAGGCGGGCGGTGGTGAGCACGCCGGTCCGGGGCCCGTCGGTCATGGTGTCTGCCGGGGAGCCGAATCGCTGTGATGCCTTGCGCCTTGGTCGCGCAGCCACCGTGCGATGTCGTCGGCGCCGGACTCGACGGCGATGTCCAGCGGTGTCATGCCGTCGTATCCGATCCAGTCGAGGTCGGCTCCCCGGTCCGCCAGATAGCGTGCGGTGGCCAACTGGCCGCCGTGGCAGGCGCCCCAGAAGGCGCTGGTGATGGCGTCCGGGTCGGGGCCCGCCCCCGCCCCCGCCCCCGTCCCCTCGGACTCGCCTTCGACGAGGGCCGTCACGCGGTCGAGGAGGCCGAGCGTCGCCGCGTCCTGCAAGGTCGTCCGCGCCCCGTGTTCCAGGAGCCGCCGGGCCGCCCGCCACTGGCCGAACGCGCGCGCGTCGGCCAGCGGTGTGCCGCCCGCGATCACGCCCCCGGTCGCCTCGATGTCCGCGCCCGCCGTGACGAGGGCGTCGAGCGCCGCGACGTCGTCGTTGCTCGCGGCCCAGTGCAGGGGTGTCTCGCTGTGCGCCCCGACGAACCGGGCGGCCGGGTCGGCGCCCGCCGCGACCAGGACAGCGATGACCTCGGGTCCTGCGGGGAAGTGCCCGGGCCAGTCCGTGGCGATGTGCAGCAGGCTGCGGGTGCCCGCGGCCTCGCCGTCCTGTCTGATCCCCGTGGTGGCGAGACCCGGATGCGCGTCGAGGAGGCGCCGCAGGGCGCTCACGTCGCCGGAACGGATCGCTCCGGTCACCGCGATGGCCAACGGGTCCTCCGCGTCGAGAACTGCCATGTCCGACCTCCTGCCCGACCCTCTGATCGACTGCCGTCGATTGTGTCAGCGGGCACTGACAACGGCCGGTTCCCCGCCCGGCCCAACGGCCCGCCCGGCCCACCCGGACCGGTGCAGGACGGCGGCGATGAGCACCGCGGCGGCCACGGCCACCAGGTGTTCGCGGCCCGCGAGATTCGGCTCGGCCAGCGACCCGGCCACCGTCGGGACCACGGCGGCGAGGAAGAGGACCGGCGCCCGCAGCGCCACGGCCGTATAGGCGAAGAGGCCGACGATCGCCGCGGAGGCACCGGTGTCCACGGTGTGCGCGGCGTCGGCGGGAAGCCCGAGCAGGTCGGGTCCCAGGGCGATCATCACGCGCGCCGAGAGGGTCCCGGCGAGCGTGACGGCGTACGCCACCACCAGTGTGCGGACGCGCCCGAAGAGCAGCTCGGCGAGCGCGAACGCCAGGAACAGGCGGGGCAGCCCGCCCCACGCGGGCAGGTCCACCGCGGGCACGAACACGGAGACGGGTGTACGCAGCAGGGAGAGCCAGAGAGGCTGGTCCGCCCGCACCTCACTGACCACACGCACCACATCGGCACCCGTGCCGGTCTGCTGGAACTCGTGCAGTCCGATCACGGCGAGGGTGGCGAGGACGGCCAGCGAGACGCCCAGCGGGCCGCGCTCCCGGAGCGCGCGGAACGGCGCCACGACGACGTTCCGCCACTCCCGGAGCAGCGCCTCCCCGCGCCGGCCGGCCAGGCGCGAGACCAGCGACACCGGCTCCCCACCCCCTTCGTCCCGCTTGTCCGAACAAAATGGGGAGGATACGTGACCGTCAGCCTTCGAGTACGTCGCCGAAGTACGAGAGGCCCGCCGGGCCGCCGAGTCCCGGGCCGCTGACCGACTTGGCGCCGGTCGCGGTGGTGCCGGACGCGGTGGTCCTGAAGAGCCAGACGGAACCGGCGCCGTCGTTCTCGCCGTACGCGCCCGCCACGAGCTCGGCGCGGCCGTTGCCATCGCTGTCCGCGAGGCGCACGGAGGCCCCGAAGAAGTCGTGGGACTCGGCGGTGCCGGGCACGCCCGCGGTGTCCTGCGAGAACGCCTTCGCGCCCGTGCCGGTGAGGCCGTTCGACGAGCCGCGCAGGACGACGACCGAACCGGCCTTCTTCGCGCTGCCCAGCGTCTCGGAGGGCACGCCGACCGCGATGTCCGCGTAGCCGTCGCCGTTGGTGTCGCCCGCGGACAGGCTCCAGCCGAAGGCGTCGCCCTCCTCGGCGGCGCCGGGGACGCCCGCCGTGTCCTGGGTGATGCGGACCGGGGTGCGGGTGCTCGGTCCTGTCGCGCTGCCGTACGTCACGGTGACCGCGCCGCCGGGTCCGCCGTTCGGCTCGTCGGCCGACTTCTCCATGAAGTTGCCGGTGACGATGTCGCCGTAGCCGTCCTTGTTCACGTCGGCGATCGTCGCGGCGTAGCCGCCCGCGACCTTGCCGGCCGGCTTCAGCGTCGTACCACCCTTGTAGAGGACGCCGCGGGTGCGGTAGCCGGCACCGCTCTCCTCCTGGCCCATGATCAGCAGGTCGGTGGCGGCGTCGCCGTTGACGTCGCCGGTGACGATCCTGTCGGTGTCGATACCGGTCTCCTCGGACGTGTCGACGCCGGTGAGCGCCGCCGCCTTGCCGGTCCGGGAGACGGGGCCCCTGAAGATGTTCAGCTCCGGCATGGAGTTGTTGGCGGCCGCGAGGTCGGTCACGCCGTCGCCGTCGAAGTCGCCGGTGGCGACGGACCAGCCGAGTTCGTTGCGGTTGTCGGGCAGCGGCGAGCTGATGTCGGTCGCCGTCTTCAGGCCGTCCGCACCGCCCCAGACCACGGTGAGCGTGCCGAACTCGTCGCCGCTGCCGATGCGTTCGCCGTGCACGCCGACGACCAGGTCCGTGTAACCGTCGTCGTCGAGGTCGCCGGTGGTCATCCGGTCCCCGAAGTGGTCGCCGCTCTCCGGGGTGCCGGGTATGCCGGTGGTGGCCTGGCTGATCCGGGTGCGCTTGGTAATGTCGAGGCCGTTCGCGGTGCCGTACACGACGGCGACGTAACCGGCGTTGGACCTGCCCGAGACGGTGGCGAGGGGCGCGGAGACCGCGAGGTCACCGTAGCCGTCGCCGTTGAAGTCGGCGCGTACCTCGTCCGGCCTGTCGGCGGGCGCGGCGCCGGCCGTCGCCGATGTGGCGGCGAGCAGGGATCCGGTCAGGGCGGCCGTGGCGGCACCGGCCAGGACCGTACGGAACATTTTGGGCATGTGGCGGTTCTCCAGGTGTTGAAAAGGGTGCCGGTGGGCCCTTGAGCGTGGCGCTTCGGCGCACAGGAGACCTTCGTACGGACGCTGAGGTTGTACGGGGCGGGAGCTCAGTCCTGGTCGTCGGGGCCGGGCCCCGGGCGCGGACGCTTCGGTGCCTCCTCGCGGCGCCTGCGCGGCCGGTGCGCCATCAGGTCCCGCGCTCCGCGGGCCTCGTCCGTGCCCACGATGGGGAGGGGGTGGGTGCCTCGGGGGTCCGCGGGGAAGTGGAGGAGGCGGGCGGAGGAGGCGGGCGACGGCCCCACTTCGGCATCGGCGTCGGCGTCGGCGGGAGTACCGGCGCCGGTACAGGCGTCGGTGCCGGTGTCGTCATGGCCGGCCGCCTGCCCGTCCCTGAACCCGGTGCCGGTGCCGGTGCCGGTCCCAGTACCGGACCCGGACGCACCCCTGGGCTCCGCGTCCGCCACCCGCGCGTGCTCCGTCGCGCGGGCGTGTTCCGTCCAGCCCTCGCGGAACCAGCGCAACTGGGTCTGCTGCGCCTCCTCCTCGGTGAGGATCCGTACGCCGTCGATCCCGGCCTCCTGGATCTTCGAACCGAGTTCGATCAGCAGCCCGCCGACGAGGAAGGCCAGTTCCTCCGCCGCGGTCGTCTGATCAGCGACGCCATGGTGTCCCGCTCCGCGACGGCCTGCGCCTCCGGACGGCCCCTCCGCTTCGTCAGTCGGCATGTTCGCACTCCCTCTGCGCCCCCGGGCTGCGTAAGTCGGCCCTGTGCTGTTCGACTACTCGACCTGCGGCAGGAACGCCTTCGTCACTCTCACGAAGACCGCCCGCAGCTCTGGAGGCACCCCCATTCTCCGGGCCGCTTCCTCGGGGCTGAGCAGTCGGGGGGCGTCGGTGTCACCGCCCCGCGCGGCCGCGACCGGCAGGTCGTTCTCGGACAGTCGGCCGGAGCGGATCAGCATGTCCCGCAAGGGGACTCCGAGCACCGTCGCGAGGCGTCGCATCGTCTCCAGGTCGGGCATGCTCTGCCGCTGGATGAGGCGGCTGACCGCGGCCCGGTGCACGCCGGCGTCGTCCGCGAGCTTCGACTTGCCGCCGCCGCGCGGGCTGTCGATGTCGTAGCCGCGCTCCCGCATCACGCCCTCGATCCACTCGGCGAACTCCTCCAGTTCGTCCGCTCGGTTCCGGCCACTCTCGCGGGCCTGGTCGTGGCCGGGACCCGGTCGGTACACCTGGTCGCTGCGGGCGCTGGCCCGTGGGCTGGACACCATGTCGTCGCTCTCCCCTCGTCGCAGGGCGAGCGTACCGATCGCGCGCGCACCGAAATATGCGCGCGCTCGCACGTTCTTGTGAAGATCCCGCGCAGGCACACGCGTTTTCAGCCACTCCTCACTCCTTCCCGCAGTCCCACACCCCTCCGTTTTTAGTTGCGCATGCGCACGCAGCGTGGAACTCTGATCACGCATCCACGACATCGAACTAATGTTCGCATACCCGCGGAGGGGCTGCGCATGTCTCATCGGACTGTTCTCCTCGCACCTGCTCTGAACAGCGCGTTTCCTGACACACGAGGCACCCGGGACAGCCGGGATCGTTCGGGCGAAGCGCTCGACTGGCGCCGAAACGCCGCCTGCGTGGATCTCCCACAGCAGTACGTCTTCACCCGCACCCCCGCCGAAGCGGCGCCGGTATTGCGCGCCTGCAATCAGTGCCCGATCCGCCGCGAGTGCGAGGCCATCGTCGATCCGTCGCACACCTGGTTCGACGGGGTCAGCGGCGGGCGCCTCTGGCGCAACGGCCGCGAGGTCAAGCCGCGCAAGTCCGCCCGGGGGAGGTCGTGATGAGTGCGAGTACGAGTGCGAGTGCGAGCACCGCGGTCGAACGCGCGGCACTCTGGCTGGACTCCCTGCGGCGCCGCTACCCCCTGCTCCTGGAGGAGCTGGCGCCCGGCACGGGACGGACGTTCCGCGAGGTGCGGGGCGGCGGCCCGGCCGCGTCCGCCGTCGCGCCGGTCCGCCTCTACGTCTCCGACGCCCTCCGCGACATCGGCGACGGCGTGGTCGAACTGGAGGAGGCCGTACGGGACCGGCTCGGCCTGCGCCGCATCGCCGCCGCCCCGGTGCAGGTACGCCTGCGCCGGCTCGCCGAACTCCTCGACGCCGTACGGGACATGCCCGACCTGGCGGCCCACGTCGAGGAGGAGACCCGCCGCATGTCCCGTCGCTGCGCCCGCGCCCTCGGGGACCCCGAGCAGCTCGTCAGGCTGCCCGGCCGCTGCCCGGCCTGCGGCTCCGTGTCGCTGCGCGCCCTTCCCGAACGCGGCGTCGCGATGTGCGTGAACCCGCCCTGCCGGCACGTACTGGACGAGGAGGAGGAGACGGCATGAGCACACCGCTGATCTCGGGAGACCTCGCAGCCACCGAGGCCGACGTCTCGCCCGCCACCATCCGCAAGTGGGTGCAGCTCGGCCATCTGAAGGCCGCGGGCCGGCAGGGGCGGCGGGCGATGTACCGCCTGGAGGACGTGTTCGCCGCCGAGCGCTTCGTCCGAGGAGTACGGGGGGCACGGCCGCAGGCATAGGCATAGGCAGAGGCGTCGTCGTGTACGAAGAAGAGGGCCCCGCACCGATTGGTGCGGGGCCCTCTTCACGTACTCCCACCAGGCCCAACCCGCCCCCCACCGACATCGGTTGCGGGATACGGACCCCTGGATCACACTTGAAGCAGCGGCAGAGCTGCGCCCCCACCGGGGGCGGCGGACCTGCCGCTTTGTGTTGCCCTCTTTGTGTTGCCCTCACGACAGGGAGTGTCCATGTGTCCATCCTGACCTTCCCCGACGCGGAACGGCTCGTCGTCGACTTCCTCAAGAACCGTGCGGAGCTCGCCGGTTCGGTCGTCGACAACAAGCCGCCCGCCGGGTTCGACGGCACTCAGAAGGCCGTCCTCGTCTCCCGCGTCGGCGGCGCGTGGATCGACGACAAGCATCTCGACCAGCCGCTGCTCGACATCGAGGTCTACGGTCCTGACAAGTCCACCGCGCACGGCATCTCCCTCGCCGCCCGTGCCTGTGTGCTGGAACTGACCGGCACCTCGTACGGCGGGGCCGTCGTCACCGACGTCACCGAGGCGGACGGGCCGCGCTGGCTGCCCGACTACAACCGCCCGGCGGGCAGCCGCTACCTGTCGACGGTACGGATCTCCGTCCGCCCCGCGTAACGCCGCACCCCGCGATTCCGTCGCGGCCCCTCGCGCACAGCCAGGCCCTGCCGACCCCGGCGGGGCCTTCGTCGTACCACCAGTCGTACAACCACCCGAGGAGTACTCATGGCAGGCAACAACGGCAAGCAGATCCGCGTCGCAGGCAGCGGACGCGTCCTCATCGCGCCGGCCGGCACCGACGCCCCGGCCAGCGCCACCGTCGACTGGGACACCACCAAGTGGACGGACCTCGGCTACACCACGACCGACGGCATCAAGTTCAACAAGAAGGACAAGATCGACCCGGTCGACACCTGGCAGTCGGTGAGCCCGGCGCGGTTCATCTACTCCGACCGCGACCTGACCGTGAAGTTCCAGCTGCTGCAGCTGAACAAGGACACCCTGTCCTTCTTCATGGGCGGCGGCGAGGTCAAGGTCGGCACGGCGGTCGGTGACCTCAAGGAGTTCACGTACGACCTGGCCAACAGCCCGGCCCCGGACGAGCGCGCGCTCGGCATCGAGTTCACGGACGGCACGGCCAAGTACCGCTTCGTGATCCCGCGTGGTCAGGTCACCGAGACCGAGGAGATCGCGATGACCCGCACCGGCGCGGTGAAGCTGGGCGTGACCTTCACGGCGCTCGCCAAGGACGACAACGCGCCGCTGGCGAGCTTCCGCATCAAGGAACTGGCCGCGTCCTACTCGTAGGCGGGCCGGGCGCAACTCGCCCCGCACGGCGTCTGATTGATTGCGCGAAATCGCCGGTTGCGCTTGCGCGCGACCGCATAGGATCCGAGCGACGCCCGGCCCGTGCCCCCAGCACGGCCGGGCGTCGCCCTGCCGAAGGAGACACCCGTGTCCGGCTTCAACGTCAACGCCGCCCGCGCCCAGCGCCTCGAAGCGCTCGGCCGTGCCTGGACCTTCGAGCTCGACTCCGACAGCTTCGAGCTGCCGACCGAACTCACCCGCACCACCGCGCGCAAGCTCCGCGACCTCGACGACAACGACGTGGACGGCCTGCTCGAACTCCTCCTGGGCGACGAGCAGTTCGCCCGCTTCGGGCGGCACGACGTCACGATGCAGGACATCGCGGCGATCCTGGAGGCGTACGGCAAGGAGACCGGGCTCGGCCTGGGGGAAGGCTGAGCCTCGGCGTGTTCGTGGAGGAACACGCCGAGGCCCTGGAAGCCGATCTGCTCCGCTTCTACGGCCTCGACCTCCTGGACTGGCACCGAGGCAGCCTCTCCTCCCGCCGCCTCGCGGTCCTGATCCGCCACCTGCCGCGGGACGGGGCGGTGGCCAGGGAGACGGAGGGCGAGGCGGCGGAGTGGTCGGTCGGCGACTATCTGCTGGCGCACGTGGTGGACCAACTGGCCGACGCCAACTGGATGTTCGCGACGGTCAACCAGGACGAGGACGCGGATCCCCTGGACCCGCCGAAGCCCCTGCCGCGCCCGGGAGCGGGCCTTCTCCCGGACGCCGAGGACGAACAGCCGCCCGCCCCTGCCGACGCCAAGCCGACGGCCGACCAGCTGGCCGCCTTCTTCTCCTGACGCTTCTCCTGACGGGGAGCGGGCGGTCACGCCGGGCGCAGGGTCATCTTCCAGGGCGGCAGGGTGCCCCACCCGGGCTCACCCAGGTGGGCGCCGCCCACAGCGACGAGGCCGGGACCCGGGATGACGACCGCTCCGCGGAACTTGTCGGTGTGGGAGATGAGTTCCCGGCCCCCGGCCCACTGGAAGCTGTAGAACCACACGGCTCCGTGTCCTTCAAAGTCGACCTTCGCCTCGGTCTCACCCCCGTGGTGGGCGAAGACGCGTGAGTTGGTTCCCGCGTTTTCGGTCTGTATCCCGGGTGCCGTCGAAAGTTTGCCGATGGATATGTTCCAGCGCTTCGGTTTGTGAATGCCATTGGTGATGGCGAGCCGAGTGTATTGCGGTGGAATTACGATGTGGGACCGCTCCGCCCCCCATCCCGAACCGCCGATGTATTCCCGCCGGACCATGTTCCCCACCGTACGTTCGCCTTCGACGTCGAACGACCTCCCGAGGCGCCTGCCCCACGCCTCCGCGAGCAACGGGCGCCCGGTCAGCGCGGGCGGGACGTCGAATTCGGACCTGCCGCGGCCGGAGAAGAGCTCTGAAGAAGCTTCAGCCATTTAACAACCTTTCGGGAGGTAAAGGACATGAGTGATGGTTCTGTAAAGCCACTCAAGGAGAGGGTGGCAGACCTTGAGAGCCAGATCCAGGAGTTCACGACGAAGTTCGAGCACGGCTGGGCCAAGGCCGAGACGGTAGGCGCGGCCGGTGCGGCGACCGGGGCCGCAGGATCAGTCACGGGCGTATCGGGTGAGGCCACTCTCTTTTCCGCCGGCGCGAAACTGATCAACCTTGAATGGGATTTGCTCTCGCACCTCGAAAAGAAGCGCCTTGAGCGCAATGGAGAGGATCCCCTGTCGCTCAAGCGCGCCGGTGAACAGGCCAAGCAGAAGGCCGTGGACGCGGCCACCAAGGCCGACCGCGTGGATCAGCGCGTCACCGATGTCACCCGCGAGCTCAACCGCAAGATCAACCGCAAGGCCGATCTCTCCGCTCTCCGGCAGACCAGTGACCGGCAGGGCCGTCAGCTCGAAGGGCTTCGGAGCAGCCAGGTCGAAGCGCTGCGCCGCGAGGCCACTCAGGCCCGCGCCACCGTTCAGCAACTGAACGACGAGATCACCCGGCTCAATGCCCGCTTCTGACCCGGCGCGCAAGGAGCGGGCTTCCAGAGAAGCGGTCATCCAGAGGAGCAGAGATCCGGAGGAGTAGACACCCATGGCATTGAACAAGTCCATAGGAACCGCGGCCACCCAGCTCGGCCGCATGCGGAGCGCGGCGAGTCAAGCCGCCACGCAAATCGGGAAGTTGGGGAAGTCGACCGGCTCCGCCGACAACCCGGTCGGCAAGCTGGGAAAAGTGAGCGGCACCGCATCCACCGCCGTCGGAAAGCTCGGCAAGTCGACCGGCACCGCCTCCACCGCCATCGGCAGGCTCCGTACGTCCGCCAACAACGGCGACAGTGCCGTACGGAAACTGAACACCGGTCTCCGTACCGCCGACGGATCCCTCGAAAAGGCCAGGAAAGGGTCCGACAAGTTCAAGAGCTCGCTCGACAAGCTGCGCGGCTCCGCCGACCGGACCAAGAACGCCCTGCGAGACGTGAAGCGCCAGGCCGACGCCGTGGAGAAGTCCGTCGGCAAGGCCGGCAAGAACGCCGACAAGGGCGGGAAGTCGATGAACGGCCTCGGGAAGGGGCTCAAGGGGGCGAGCACCGCGCAGAAGGGGCTCAACCTCGCCATGGCGGCCAGCCCCTTCGGGCTGATCATGACGCTCGCCGCCCCGCTGATCGCCCAGTTCGTGAACATGGACAAGGTGACCGCCGCCCTGAAGCGCGGCATGGACGCCGCGTGGAAGGGCATCAAGTCCGGCACGCGCACGGCCGTCGACTTCATCAAGCCGCTGGTCAAAGGGCTCGGGAATGTGATCCTGACCCCGATCAAGGGGCTCGCCACCGCCCTGAACGGCGTGTTCGGCGTCCTCGCCGGCATCAAGATCTCCATCCCCAGCTGGGTGCCCAAGTGGGGCGGCAAGTCCTTCGGCTTCCCGCGCCTCCACGTGCCCGTCCCGCACCTCGCCCAGGGCGGTGTCGTCCAGGCCCGCAACGGCGGCACCCTCGCCCTCATCGGCGAGGCCGGCGAGTCCGAAGCCGTCATCCCGCTCTCCAAGCTGGAACGCATGCTCAGCCGCGGCGGCGGCAACAGCGCCGCCCTGCGCCGCCTTGCCGACGCCATGGAGCGGCTCGCGGAGCGGCCCGTCCACGTCGACGTGGACTCGCAGACCATCGCCCGCGCCGTCTTCGCAGGACAGCGCGCCCTCGCCCGCCGCTAGCCGCGGCCGCCCGCCCCGCGACCCACGACAGAACAGGAGGACTCCATGGCCATGGCCAGGAACCTGTGGATCGGAGCCCCCGGCCGGCTCCGCGAGATCCACCAGGCGGCGAAGAGTTGGGAGCGCACCGCAGAGCTCGACGTCACCGAGTTCAAGGCGCTCGAAGGGCGCGTCACCACCTTCGCCCCCGCCCGCACCGTCCGCCGCCTCAAGCTCTCCTTCGACGCACTGGAGCCCGCCGACGCCCAGCACCTCGCCCGGCTCGCCCGCCGCGTCGGCACCGGCCGCGGCCCGCTCGTCGTGCTCGACCCCGTCTCCGTCAACCTCCTCGACCCCTACCAGGCCGCAGGGCAGTCGGACGTATCCGGCGGCTGGGACCACTGGTTCACCATGAACGGCGACATCGCGCTCACCCGCAACGCCGACGCCGTCACCACCGCCGACTGCCAGGACCCGGCCGCCGCCGTCGGCTGGGTGCACGGCACGTGGGCGGGGTGGCCGGTGGTGCCGGGCATGCAGGCCTCGTGGCTGCTCCCGGCCGGCTGGGACCCGGCCACCGCGACCGCCCAGCTGGACTGGAAGGCCGTGGACGGCACGTACCTCAGCACCAGCCACGCCACCGGCACCTCCGTCACCGCGACCGCGCCCGCAGGCGCCGCCTTCGCCACCCCGGTCGCACGGCCGGGCGCCACCGGCCTGTTCGGGCTCGCGGGCGCCTGCCTCACCCTCGGCGACGCCCCCGTCGCGCACGCCCTCGGCGACGGCTGCCCGGCCATGGCCGTCACCGCGTACAGCGACGTCCCGGCGCGGCCGCTGCCGTACCGCAACATCAGCATCGATCTCGTGGAGGTGCGCCGTGCAGCCCTCTGACGAGGCACTCGACAAGGCCCTCACCTCCCCCGAGCGCGTCCCCGCCCACTCCACCCGCCTCGGCGGCAAGGAGCTCGGCCGCCAGGTCCAGTCGTGGAAGGTCGAGCGCGCGTACGCCACCGACCTGCCCGAGGCGATGCGCGCCTTCTCCGGCAGCGCCTCCGCCCAGCTGGAACTGCTCCTCGGCGGCGCGGACGACATCCCCGCCCCGCGCCTCTACTCCGCCTGGGCGGACCGGGCGACGGGCGACGCCGTACGGCCGGGGCAGTCCGTCGTCCACACGGCGGGCGCGGGCGGCCGCACCCTGCCCGCCTTCCGCGGCACCGTCCGCTCCCGCACCGCCGCGTCCGGCAGCGACACCGTCACCGTGCAGGCCCTGGACGGCGCCGAGCGGCTGCGCGGCCCCGCCTCGCTGCCCCGCCCGTACCACGGCTACTACTACGGCCGGCCGGTCGCCACCGCCACCTGGTGCGTGGACGAACTCCTCCGCCAGGGCGGCATCCACACCTGCCCGCCGCCGCGCGCCCCGCTCGTCGACAAGGACGACACGGCGGACGAGAACCCGTTCACCGTGCTCTACGCCTCCCTGCACGGCGGCTTCAACTCGACGTACGGCCAGCCGGAGACCCTGCCGAGCCCCACCACGTACGACTGGGTCCAGGAGGGCGCGCCCCACGAGATCGCCCTGATGCCGAAGGCCGCCGGGCTCACCGCCTCCTGGATGCCGCGCTCACGGTTCGTCGTGCCCGGCAAGGTGTTCCTGGTGGAGTGCTGGGTCAACACGGCGCTCACGCGCGGCAACCTGGTCGAGATCTCGACCGTGTTCGACCAGAGCGGCACGAAGACCGGCTTCATCAAGGGCTCCTTCGACATCTCCACGGGTGTCGTCACCATGACCTCCGGCACCAAGGACGGCGGCGCGGGCGCGGTGATCTGGACCATCGACAAACTGGCGTCCCTGCGCGGGGTCTGGCACCTCGGCTTCCTGGTGGACACCAGGTCGACCGGGACGACCGTCGCCCCGACCGTGCAGCCGCGCCTCACCGCGCCCGACGGCGCGTTCCGCGTGGGCGGCAAGTACACCTTTCCGGAGGCGGGCGCCCTCCAGCCGATCTCCGAGCTGAACCGGATCGATCTGACCACCGACATGGCCGTGGAGTGCCTCCAGGTGACGGACCGGTTCCTGCCCGACGTCGACAGCTTCACGAGCACGGCGTGGGAGCCGCCCGGCTGGTGGCGGAAGGGCGCCGTCCTCGACCTCCCGGAACTGCCGCTCTACGACATCCCCAAGGTGTCCGGCTCCCAGTGGGACGTGATCACGGAGATCGCGCGGGCCAGCATGTCCACCGCCGAATTCGACGAGCAGGGCGTCTTCCGCTGGCGCGGCCCCTCGCGGTTCACCAAGGTGCCGGCCGCCCCCGACCTCACCGTCACCACACGCAGGGACATCGCCTCGCTCACCGTCACCGAGGAGATCGACGCCTGCCGCAACCACTGCGAGCAGCCCTACCAGGACTGGAACGGCATCAAGGCCCTGGCCGGGGAGGTCGTGGACGACACGGTCGTACGCGAGATCAAACCGAACACCGCCGTCGTCGTGCAGTACGCCATGGCCGAGGACGAGAACGACATCGGCCCGCTCGTGATCACGGACGACAGCGTCGTCAACGACGGCCACCGGGTGCGCTTCGGCACCGCGAAGACCGGCGGCACGGCGGTCAAGGGCAAGGTATCGGTGAGCTGCTGGCGCGAGGGACCCACGTACTTCGTACGGTTCTCCAACCGCGGTACGACCAGCGTGTGGACGGTGACCAAGGACGGCAAGCCCTCCGTGCGCATCGTCCCGATCAAACGCTCGGCCGATCCCAAGCAGCGCTCGTACGCCCGGTGGAACACCACCAGCCAGCAGCACTACGGCAAGCAGCAGTACACGGCACCCTCCGCCGACTGGGTCCAGACGTCCACGAGCGCCTCCGCCCTCTCGAACGCCATGCTCACCGCGGGCCGCTACCCCGTGCCGCTCCTCGGCGAGGTCGAGGTCCTGCACGACCCGCGCATCCAACTCGGCGACGTCGTGCGGGTGGTCGACTCCGCGGGCGCCGAACTGGACACCCTCGCCTGGGTGGTGGGCATCCGCACCGCGCACGCCGCCGGCAGCGCGCCGCAGCAGACCCTCACCCTGCGCGGCACCGCCTACAACGGCGTCCCCGCCGACGACGGCCTCACTCCCGACGGCCCGGTCGACCCCGCCTACGGCAAGCAGCGGACGTACCAACGGCTCACCGCCGAGTACGCGACGCTCGCACCGCTCACCACGGCGGCGATCAGCTACCGGACGCTTCTCACGACACCGGGAGCGACGGAATGAACGAGCCCGAGATCCCTGTCGGAGACGTGGCGCCGCCCACCGAGCCGCTGACGGCCACCGACGCGTACGTGCCCCCGCCCGGTCCCGTCCAGATCGACGACCCCCTCGTGGCGGCGGACGACGAGGGGATGGACCCGAGCGAGACGCTGCCGCCGCCGCTCGACGGCTGACCGAGGCCCGGCCGCTCCAACCGCCCGCCCTGCTCTCAGGAGGAATCCGAACCCATGGTCGCTCTCACCCCGCTCGGCAGCCTGCCCTACCCGCAGCCCACCGACAACGCCGACATCCCCGTCCACCTGCAGTCCCTCGCCGAGGCTGTCGACGGCCGCACCGTGCTGCGGTTCGCCGACGCCGCGGCCCGCGACGCGAAGGTCACCGACCCGCTCCCGGGAATGGTCGCCTGGCTCAACAACCCCGGCCGCTACTACCACTTCACCGCCGCCAAGCAGTGGGCGCCGCTCGTCCCCGGCCCGGTGCACTGGTTCAGCACGCTGACCGGTACGACGAGCTCGGCCACGTACGTCGAGACGCTCACCGGCGCCACCGACCCCCTGGCCGTCTCGTTCATCGCCCCGCCGGCCGGCACCGCGCTCATCACGGTCGGCGCCCGGTTCAACAACAGCGCGGCGGGCCTGAGCTACTTCTCGGCCTCCGTGAAGCAGGGCACGAGGGTCGTCGCCGCCGCCGCGGACTCCCGCGCGGCCGTCGTGGGCGGCACGAACCAGGTCTCGGCGAGCATCCAGTTCCCGGTCTCCGGCCTCACCGCGGGCGCCGCCCACACCGTCACGGGCGCCTTCCGCACCACCGCCACCTCGACGAGCCTCACCAACCGCTTCCTCACGATCACACCCATGAACTGACATCCGGCCCGATCACCGATCCCGCTGCGAGGAGGCCCCATGGCCACGCCTCTGACCCCCGACGCCCTCGTCCGCGCCCTGCGCGGCGAGGGCGTCCGCATGAGAGAACACGGCAACTGGAGGACGCACAACCGCAACCACAAGGGTGCCTGGGGCCCGGTGCACGGCGTCATGCTGCACCACACCGCGGGCACCGACAGCCTCGCGCTCTGCCGCAAGGGCATGTCCGCCCTGCCCGGACCGCTCTGCATCGGCCTGATCACCAAGGACGGCACGCTCCACCTGGTCGGCTACGGCCGCACCAACCACGCCGGCCACGGTTCGACCGCGGTGCTCGACGCGGTACGCAGGTCGAAGGTGCCGCCGTCCAGGCCGGGCCCCGACGCCGTGGACGGCAACGCCCGCTTCTACGGCTTCGAGATCGAGAACCTCGGCAACGGCCGCGACCCGTTCCCCTCCGCCCAGCTCGACACGGTGGAGCGCTTGTCCGCGGCCCTGTGCCGGGCACACGGCTGGACGGGCGCGAGCGTCATCGGCCACAAGGAGTGGACCCGCCGGAAGATCGACCCGACGTTCTCGATGCCGGTGATGCGCGGCCGGGTGGCGACGCGCCTCGGCTCCGAACCCCCGGGCGACGACAACACGACGTACGAACCGTTCCCCGGTGCGGCGTTCTTCACGATCGGACGGCACAGCGCGCTGTGCACGGCGGTCGGGCGACGCCTGGTCAAGGAGGGCTGCGGACGGTACGAGGTCGGGCCCGGCCCGGTCTGGACCGAGGCCGACCGCGCCTCGTACGCCGTATGGCAGCACAAGCTCGGCTACCGGGGCGGGGACGCGGACGGCATCCCGGGCCGGACCAGCTGGGACCGACTGCGCGTCCCGCGGCTCTGACCACCGAGTCCTGGGAGGACGCACGACCATGAATGACGCCACACGCAGAGGCCTGCGCACCGCTGTACAGACCCTCTTCACCCTCCTCGCCGCGCTGCCACTCCTCGCGACGGACCCGGGCATCGCCGATGTCCCGGCACTCGCGGGCCTGGTGGCCTTCGCCACGGCACTGAGCCGGCTGATGACCGTCCCGGCCGTGGAGGAGCTGCTGCCTCCGTGGCTGCGGAGAAACGGGGCACACGATGCCCGGAACTGACACCGGGAGCGTCAGCATCCCCCTGGAGTTGGAGAGACTGCGCCGCTCCGTAGACGTGGGTTTCGCCACCACCAGGGGCGACCTGGCCCTCCTCCTGCAACGGGCCGACCAGACCGACAAGACCCTCTCGGAACACGAGGACCGCCTGGACACCCTGGAACGCGCCCGCTGGCCGCTGCCCTCCCTGGCGGCCATCACCTCCTGCACGGCCCTGGCGGTCACGCTGTGGCAGGCGGGCGGCAGATGACGCACTGAGCGCCCGAGCACCCGAGCACCCGAGCGCCCGAGCGACTGAGCGGCCGGGGCGGGGCCTTCACGCGGTTGCTGGAACACGGCAGCCGCCGCCCCGCCCGGACTGCCGTCCGACCTCGTTGTCCGCCCGCTTCCTGCTGCTGAAAGGTGGCCTGGAAGGTAGCGCGGAGGAGGCAGTGGTGACGACACGGGCGAGGGCCGAGACACACAGCGCGGGCGGGCCGCAGAGCCGCGCCCGGGCCGGCGACCGCCCGCCGGCCCGGACACGGTTCACGGGCGGGCTGCTGATCCTGCTCTCCCTGCTGTCGGCGGCGGCCTGCTGCTGGGCGTTCGGCCGGTGGCTGCCCGCCGACAGCGACCGCTACCGGGACTACCGCGCGGCCGAACCGTGCTCCTCCCGCGAGCGAGAACAGGGCCGGACGGACTGCCTGAGCACCTGGCACCTCACCGTGGAGAAGACGGTGAACAAGACCGCAGGCAAGAGCACCTCCTACGAGGCGACCCTGACCGACCGGGACACCTGGCGGACAACCGTGTCCTTCGGAGACCCGGGACCGCTCCTGCGCCGACTGGAACCCGGCGACCGCGTGCGGGCCACCGTGTGGCGCCGCGACATCGTGGCGCTCACCAAGGGCGACGTACGGCAGGACACCGCAGCGGCACCCCGCGACGAGGTCCAGATGAACGCCGCCATCGGCACACTCGCCGGACTCACGGCGGCCCAGACCTTCGTACTCGGCGCGGCACGCCTGACCAGACCCCGCACCCACGGACCCCTCACCTGGAACCCGTACGGCAAGTGGCTGCTCGTCACCACCCCCGCGATCTGTTTCGGCGTGGGCCTCCCCGCGGTGTGGACGGGCATCCCGTGGTGGATCGTCCCCACTGTGGCCGCACCCGCGGTGGCATGCGCGACGGCCCTGACACATCGCCGCTCGTCCCGCAGCGCCGACAGAGACGGAGACTGAGACGAACAACGACGAAGGCCCCGACCGGCGAACCGGTCGGGGCCTTCGTCTGCCCTTGCGGGCGGGTGCGGAGGATACGAGATTCGAACTCGTGAGGGGTTGCCCCCAACACGCTTTCCAAGCGTGCGCCCTAGGCCACTAGGCGAATCCTCCGCCGCAAACAATACAAGACGTTGGGGAGTGCTCGCGAACACGATCCACTCGGCGGCTTCCCGAGGTCGGAAGGGTGCCTCCCGGCGTCGCCTCCGCGGCCCCGGATCCGCTAGGGTGGGCGTCAGCCCCTCACGTGGCGCTATCTGACTGAACTCCCCCAGGGCCGGAAGGCAGCAAGGGTAGGTCGGCTCTGGCGGGTGCGTGAGGGGCGCTTTGCGTTGGGGCGGTCCGGGTTGTCAGTGGTCGCCTATAACCTCGTATGCGTGTCGTCTCTCGCGTTGTACCGCCGTTATCGCCCGGAGTCTTTCGCCGAGGTCATCGGGCAGGAGCATGTGACAGACCCGCTGCAGCAGGCGCTGCGGAACAACCGGGTCAATCACGCGTACCTGTTCAGTGGCCCGCGCGGCTGCGGCAAGACGACGAGCGCGCGCATCCTGGCCCGCTGTCTGAACTGTGAGCAAGGTCCCACTCCCACGCCCTGCGGCGAGTGCCAGTCCTGCCGCGACCTGGCGAGGAACGGCCCGGGATCGATCGACGTCATCGAGATCGACGCCGCGTCGCACGGTGGTGTGGACGACGCCCGTGACCTGCGCGAGAAGGCCTTCTTCGGCCCCGCGTCCAGCCGGTACAAGATCTACATCATCGACGAGGCCCACATGGTCACCTCGGCGGGTTTCAACGCCCTCCTGAAGGTGGTCGAGGAGCCCCCGGAGCACCTCAAGTTCATCTTCGCGACGACGGAGCCCGAGAAGGTCATCGGCACGATCCGGTCGCGCACCCACCACTACCCGTTCCGGCTCGTGCCCCCCGGCACGCTCCGGGACTATCTCGCCGAGGTCTGCGGGCGCGAGGAGATGGCCGTCGAGGACGGTGTCTTCCCGCTGGTCGTGCGGGCCGGCGCCGGCTCCGTGCGTGACTCCATGTCCGTCATGGACCAGCTCCTCGCCAGCGCCGCCGACGACGGTGTGACGTACGCCATGGCGACCTCCCTCCTCGGCTACACGGACGGTTCGCTGCTCGACTCCGTCGTCGAGGCCTTCGCCTCCGGGGACGGAGCGGCGGCCTTCGAGGTCGTCGACCGCGTCATCGAGAACGGCAACGACCCGCGGCGCTTCGTCGCCGACCTCCTGGAGCGGCTGCGGGACCTCGTGATCCTCGCCGCCGTGCCGGACGCCGCCGAGAAGGGGCTGATCGACGCCCCGGCCGACGTCGTCGAGCGCATGCAGGCGCAGGCCGGCGTCTTCGGCGGCGCCGAGCTCAGCCGCGCCGCCGACATCGTCAACGAAGGCCTCACGGAGATGCGCGGCGCCACCTCGCCGCGGCTCCAGCTGGAGCTGATCTGCGCCCGCGTGCTGCTCCCCGCGGCCTATGACGACGAGCGCTCGATGATGGCCCGCCTGGAACGCCTGGAGCGCGGCGGGAACTTCGTCGCCGGTGGCCAGGGCCCCGGCCCCGCGATGGGTTACGTCCCCGGGCCCGAGGCCCACGCGGGCGTGCAGCAGCCCGGGAGCGCCATGCCCGCCATGCCCGCCATGCCGGTGGGCGGGGCCGCGCCTGTCCCGCCGGGAGGCGGACCTGCCGCCGCGCGTGCGGCCGTGCGTGGGGCGGGGGCGGCACCCCAGGGGCAGGGCGGCGGCGGCCCGGCTCCCGACGCGGGTGCCCAGCCCGCGCAGCCGCCCCAGGCCCCCCAGGCCCAGCCCCAGGCCCAGCAGCCTTCCCACGCACCCGAGCCGGCACAGGTATCCGCTCCTCCCGCTGAGCGGCGGCCCGGGGGCTGGCCGACGGCATCGGCACCCGGCAGCGGCCCGACGGCCGCGGCACCCGCCCAGCCCGCGGCGTCCCGCCCGGGCGGCTGGCCGACCGCGGCCTCCGCGGGAGCCAGCACCCCCGCGGCCCCTTCCCCGGCCCCGCAGGCCCCCGCCCCGCAGCCCTCCGCACCCGCGGCCCCCCAGGCGCCCGCCCCCATGGCGGCCGCGCCCCCCGCCGGCGGACCCGACCCGCGCACCCTGTGGCCGAACATCCTGGAGGCGGTGAAGAACCGCCGCCGCTTCACCTGGATCCTCCTCAGCCAGAACGCGCAGGTGGCGGGGTTCGACGGGACGACCCTCCAGATCGGCTTCGTCAACGCGGGCGCGCGGGACAACTTCGCGAGCAGCGGCAGCGAGGACGTGCTGCGGCAGGCGCTCTCCGAGCAGTTCGGCGTGCAGTGGAAGGTCGAGGCGATCGTCGACCCGTCCGGAGGCTCCGCACCCCCGCCCGCCGCGGGGAACTTCGGCGGCGGCGCCTCCATGACGTCCCGCCCCGCCGCACCCCCGCAGCAGCCGACACCGCCCCCGGCGGCCCCGGCCCCCCAGTCACCGCCCCCGCCCACCCCGGAGGCGACCCCGCCTTCCCGCGCGTCCGCCCCCACTCCGGCCCCGGAACACGTGTCCCCGGAGGACGACGTCCCCGAGGACGACGACCCGGACCTCGTGGAGTCGGCCCTCTCGGGCCACGACCTGATCGTCCGAGAGCTGGGCGCGACGGTGGTCGACGAGTACCCGAACGAATAGCGCGCGGGGCGAACGGGGGCGGTGTCTGGAGGAACGTACAAAAGGCTCCGCGGCCCGCGGTGGGTGGGCCGTACAAAGCCGCCCCGCCCCCCAGCTAGGCTGACCACCGTGAAGGTCCTCGTCATCGGCAGTGGTGCCCGCGAACACGCCCTGTGCCGCTCTCTGTCCCTCGACCCCGACGTCTCCGAGCTGCACTGCGCCCCCGGCAACGCCGGCATCGCAGACGTGGCCGAGCTGCACCGGGTCGACGCCCTCGACGGCGCCGCCGTGGCGTCCCTCGCCCAGGAGCTGGACGCGGCGCTCGTCGTCGTCGGCCCGGAGGCCCCCCTCGTCGCGGGCGTCGCCGACGCCGTGCGCGCGGCGGGCATCCCGTGCTTCGGGCCGTCCAAGGAGGCTGCCCAACTGGAGGGCTCCAAGGCGTTCGCCAAGGACGTGATGGCGGGCGCGAGCGTGCCGACCGCCAGGTCGTACGTCTGCACGACCCCGGCGGAGGTCGACGAGGCCCTCGACGCCTTCGGGGCTCCGTACGTCGTCAAGGACGACGGGCTGGCCGCGGGCAAGGGCGTCGTCGTCACCGACGACGTCGACGTGGCCCGCGCGCACGCCCTCGCCTGCGACCGCGTCGTCATTGAGGAGTTCCTGGACGGCCCGGAGGTCTCCCTCTTCGCGGTCACCGACGGCGAGACCGTCGTCCCGCTCCAGCCCGCCCAGGACTTCAAGCGGGCGCTCGACGGCGACGAGGGCCCGAACACCGGCGGCATGGGCGCGTACTCGCCCCTCCCGTGGGCCGACCCGAAGCTCGTCGACGACGTCATGAGCAGCGTGCTCCAGCCGACCGTGGACGAGCTGCGGCGCCGCGGCACCCCGTTCTCGGGGCTGCTGTACGCGGGCCTGGCGATCACGAGCCGCGGCGTGCGCGTCATCGAGTTCAACGCCCGCTTCGGGGACCCCGAGACGCAGGTCGTCCTCGCCCGCCTCAGGACCCCGCTCGCCGGCCTCCTGATGGCCGCCGCGACCGGCAACCTCGCCGACCTGCCCCCGCTGCGCTGGAGCGACGACGCCGCGGTCACCGTGGTCGTCGCCTCGCACAACTACCCCGGCACGCCGCGCACGGGCGACCCCATCGAGGGTCTGGACGAGGTCGCGGCGCAGGACGCCCCGGACGCGTACGTCCTGCACGCGGGGACGAAGCACGACGGCGACGCGGTCGTCAGCGCGGGCGGCCGCGTGCTGTCCGTGACGGCGACGGGCACCGACCTCACCGAGGCGCGGGAGCGCGCGTACGCCGCGCTGTCCCGCATCCGCCTCGACGGCTCCCAGCACCGCACGGACATCGCGGCGAAGGCGGCCGCGGAGGCGTGACCCACCTCCCGTACCTCCCGCCCACTCCTGCGTGACTTTCGGCCACTTCCGCCGACTCGGGCCCCGGATCTGACACTGGATCCGGGGCCTTCTCAGCAGCCAGCTTTAGCCAAAGCCATTCCATCGAGTGACCGGTGGCCCATCCGGCTGACGATGGCGGGCGCCCCAACTAGGGTGCGGCGAAAGCGTTCAAGGCGCCCAGAGCCAAACAGACCACCGGCATTGCGATGTCGGTGGCGGGTGCCACAGTGGGGGAGTGAGCTACACGAACGCCGTTGATGTGTGCCGTCGGCCCCGGCCGGCGGCCGAGCAATAGGCAGCAGGGGGTGCCATCGGTCGTGTCAGGTACGGGTGTGGAGGTGGGCGCGCAGGCCGCGCGCTCCCGGGCCCTCGCCGTGCTGCGGCTGCGCAGCCGGGCACTGGCCGTCGCCCTGCTGCCCGCGGCCGTCGCCGTCGTGCTGCTCGCGGCCGGGGCCACGGGCCATGCGGGCGGCGGGCGTTGGGATGCCGTCCGCTGGGTCGTGTGCGGCGTGGCCGTGCTCGTGCTGCTCGTCGCGGCCGGTGTCGGCCTGGTCGTCGCGCGGGCCAGGCCCGCCCTGAGCCCGACGGTGCCGATCACCGAGGAGTCCGCCCCCGACCTGTACCGCCTGGTGCGGGACCTCGCCGACCGCCTGGACGTGCCCGCGCCCTCGGCGATAGCGCTCACCCCGGACTGCGACAGCTGGCTGGAGGACCGCACCCACCCCGCGCACGGCGGCGCGCCCGCGCGGGACCGCGGGGAGCGGCCGTACGCCCCGCGGCGCCCGTCGTCCGCCGCCCCCGTGCTCGTCATCGGCTCCCCGTTCCTGTGGTGGATGCGGGTCGGTGAGCTGCGCGCGGTGCTCGCCCCCGTCGTGGCGGGGACAGGGCCCTCGGCGCACCCCGACATAGCCGCCGCCCGCCGCTTCGTGCGCGGGCTCGACGCGGCGGTCGCGGTCGCCACGGCCCCGGGCCGCGACCCCGTCTCGCGCGTGGTGCTCGCCGGGATCGGCCGGATCGCCCGGCTCCTGCTGCGCCAGTGCCGGGTGCACGCCGCCGAGATGGAGCGGGGCGTCGCCGCGGCCGCCGCCGAGCGCGCCCAGGCCGTGGACTACGGAGTGCGGATCGTCGCCCAGGAACAGGTCGGCCTCGCGTACGCGGGCTGGGACCGCCTCCTCACCCGGGTCGCGCTGCCCGCCTGGCGCATGGGCCGCTGGCCCTCCCGGCTCGACGCGGGCGTGGTATCCGCGCTCACCGAGCTGTCCCGCAGGGACCGCCTCGCGGAGGGCTTCGCCTCACGCCTGGGCGAGCGTCCCGCCTGCGACCTTCTGGAGGAGCCCGGTTCGGTGGACGAGGCGGCGTCGCTGCTGGCGGCCCGGCTCTTCCACGGCGGCCCTGCGGAGGCGGGGCCGGACTGGGCGCCGGTGGCGTGGCAGGAGTATCCGGACGAGGTCGTCGACCGGAAATGGCGCATGGACGCCGCCCGGCTGCACCGCGTCCTGGACTCCCTCGGCGTCGGCCACTCCGCCGACCCGACGGCCCCGGACCCCGACGGGCCGACGCTCGGCCGCGTCCTCGAACACCTCACGACGCCTGGCCCGGGCAGCACGCAGAGTGACGATCCGGCGGGTGTCGGCCCGGCGCCGAAGACCCCTCGGCACCGGCTCGCCCCCGGCTCACCCGAGCACGCCGCGTCCCTCTTCCCGGCGGACGACGAGCCCGACGACGTCGACGATCACAGCCTCGGCGGGCTGCTCGCCGCGGGCCTCACCGCCGAGCTCGCCCGCGAGGAGGCCGCGGCCCCGCCCCGCCCGGCCCCCACCGGCCAGGGCCCGGACGAGGCCCTCTGGGACGACGGCGCGCTGCCGCTCTTCCCGCTCCAGCCGCCGCGCACGGGCCGCGAGCTCCTCGCCGACCACGTGACGGCGATGGTGTGCTGTGCGGCGGTGGACACCGCAGGGGCCGCCCCCGGTCTCGACTGGCTCGACGGGCCCGCCCTGCTGGTCGACGGCGAGCGCGCGGCGGACCTCGCGCCGCGCGTCCTGAGCCTCGTCGAGGACGGCGACCCGTCCCCGCTGCGGGACTGGCTCACCCGCCTGGGCATCCGCCCCGAGAAACCGGTCCGCCTCGTCTGACCCGGTACCACCGCCCCGTACTCCGGACGCCCACGGCCCCCCGGCGCCCGCCGCCCCGCGCGCCCCGCCGCGCGCCGCTCGCACCCGTTACGGGCCCTCCGACCCCGAACCAGCGCCCCGGCACAGCTGACCTGCCCCCCCACCCGCCGCTGACCGCCGCACCCCGCCACCTCAACGCCACCCCTGGCGCCACCCCGCCCGTCGACCCACCCGGAGTATCACGCTCCGTTCACACCAATTCGCGACGAACGGTGACGGGGCGCGTGCGTAATGTGATGTGCTGGGAGTGGCCGCCGGACCGAATGCACCGTGAGGCGCCGCAGGCTCGGGGGAGCGAGGGAGGGGCACACATGAAGTCGGAGCCGATCCGCCGCTGGGAATCGGGCGCGCTGGCGCACGCCGTGTCGGATCCTTTCGGCCAGGGCCCGCTGCCCTGGCTGCGCGGATCCGAGCACTACTTCGACGACACGGGCCAGGTCGTGCCCTGGTACGTCGACCATGCCCCGGCCCCCGGCGCGGCGAACATCCCGGAGCCGCGCACCGGCGGCCCGCTCACCGCCGACGACGTGCACCGCCAGATCAAGGGGTTCACCTCCACCGGCGCCGCCGCCCCGGGCGAGGCGATCGACTTCCACGTCACCGTGGACCCGCCCCAGCAGTTCAGCGTCGACATCTACCGCATCGGGCACTACGGAGGCGACGGCGCCTCGAAGATCACCACCAGCCCCCGCCTCTCCGGCATCGTCCAGCCCGCCCCGCTGACCGCGGACCGCACGGTCTCCTGCCACCACTGGTGGCTCTCCTGGCGGCTGCAGATCCCGAGCTACTGGAGCATCGGGGCGTACGTGGCGGTCCTCACCACCGCCGACGGGTATCGCTCGCACGTCCCCTTCACGGTCCGCGACAGCCACCCCGCCGACCTCCTGCTGCTCCTGCCGGACATCACCTGGCAGGCGTACAACCTCTATCCGGAGGACGGCCGCACGGGCGCCAGCCTCTACCACGCGTGGGACGAGGAGGGCGGCCTCCTCGGCGAGAGCGAGGCCGCCGTCACGGTCTCCTTCGACCGGCCGTACGCGGGCGCGGGCCTGCCCCTGCACGTCGGCCACGCCTACGACTTCATCCGCTGGGCCGAGCGGTACGGCTACGACCTGGCGTACGCCGACGCCCGCGACCTGCACGCGGGCCGCATCGACCCCACCCGGTACCGGGGCCTGGTCTTCCCCGGCCACGACGAGTACTGGTCGCCGAGCATGCGCCGCACCACCGAGCTGGCCCGCGAGCACGGCACCTCCCTGGTCTTCCTCTCCGCCAACACCATGTACTGGCAGGTGGAGCTGGGCCCGTCCGCGTCCGGCGTCGAGGACCGCCTCCTCACCTGCCGCAAGCGCCGCGGTCCTGGGCGGCCGGCCCTCTGGCGCGAGCAGGACAAGGCGGAGCAGCAGCTGCTCGGCATCCAGTACGCGGGCCGCGTCCCCGAGCCGCGCCCCCTCGTCGTCCGCAACGCCGACCACTGGCTGTGGGAGGCCACCGGGGCGCACGAGAACGACGAGATCGAGGGCCTGGTCGCCGGCGAGGCCGACCGCTATTTTCCGCGCACCGCGCTCCCCCAGCACCAGGGCCGCATCCTGCTCGCCCACTCGCCGTACGAGGACACCGAGGGCGTCACCCGCCACCAGGAGTCGTCGCTCTACCGCGCCCCGTCCGGCGCCCTGGTCTTCGCGTCAGGCACCTTCGCCTGGTCCCCGGCGCTGGACCGCCCCGGCCATGTGGACACGCGCATCCAGCGCGCCACCGCCAACCTCCTGGACCGCATCTGCAAGCGCGACTGACCCCGCCGCCGCGCGCGGCGGGCCCGGCACCGGTGCGCGCCACCGCACAACCCCGCTCGCCCCATGGCCAAAACCACGCCTCCCATACGGGAGAATCGACCTCACTTGGCCAGAACCACGGGAGGGAACCGTGTCCGGATTCGTAGAAAAGCCCGAGCCGCTTGAGGTGCCGGGTCTGGTCCACCTCCACACCGGCAAGGTGCGCGAGCTGTACCAGAACGAGGCGGGCGAGCTCGTCATGGTCGCCAGCGACCGGCTCTCCGCCTATGACTGGGTACTGCCCTCGGAGATCCCCGACAAGGGCCGCGTCCTCACCCGGCTCTCCCTGTGGTGGTTCGACCAGCTCGCTGACCTCGTCCCGAACCACGTGATCTCGACGGACGTGCCGCAGGGCGCGCCCGCCGACTGGGAGGGCCGCACGCTCGTCTGCAAGCCCCTGCAGATGGTCCCGGTCGAGTGCGTCGCCCGCGGCTATCTGACGGGCTCGGGCCTCCTGGAGTACAACGCCACCCGCACCGTCTGCGGCCTCGCCCTCCCCGAGGGCCTGGTCGACGGCTCGGAGCTGCCCGCGCCGATCTTCACGCCCGCCGCGAAGGCCGCGGTCGGCGAGCACGACGAGAACGTGTCGTACGAGGAAGTCGCCCGCCAGGTCGGCGCGGACACCGCGGCGCGGCTGCGCCAGACGACCCTCGCCGTCTACAGCCGGGCGCGGGACATCGCGCGCGACCGCGGCCTGATCCTCGCCGACACGAAGTTCGAGTTCGGCTTCGACGGGGAGGCGCTCATCCTCGGCGACGAGGTCCTGACGCCGGACTCCTCGCGCTTCTGGCCCGCGGACCAGTGGGAGCCGGGCCGCGCCCAGCCGTCGTACGACAAGCAGTTCGTGCGGGACTGGCTGACCTCCCCGGCGTCGGGCTGGGACCGCAAGAGCGAGCAGCCGCCGCCGGCGCTGCCGCAGGATGTGGTGGACGCCACACGCGGCAAGTACATCGAGGCGTACGAGCGGCTGACCGGCACGTCCTGGTGACCGACGCGTAGCCGGCGCACGAAGAAGGCCCCGGTCGATACGACCGGGGCCTTTCATCTGGAGCGGACGACCAGGTTCGAACTGGCGACCTCAACCTTGGCAAGGTTGCGCTCTACCAACTGAGCTACGTCCGCGTTGCGCCGAAGCGCGAGACCAACTATACCCAACCTCGCTCGCGTGCGAGACGCACCGCGGCATGACGATTCTCCGCCCCGATCTTGGTGGCCGCCGACGACAGGTAGTTGCGGACGGTTCCCTGGGAGAGCGCGGCGCGCTCGGCGATCTCCGCGACGGGCGCCCCGTCGGCGGCGAGTTCGAGCACCTCGGCCTCGCGGGCGGTCAGCGGCGAGTCCCCTGCGGAGATCGCGTCGGCCGCCAACTCCGGGTCCACGTAACGGTTTCCGGAGTGCACGGTACGGATGATCTCGGCGAGCCGCTGGGCGCTCACGGTCTTCGGCACGAAGCCGCGCACCCCCACGGCGAGGGCCCGCTTGAGATGTCCCGGTCTGCCGTGACTCGTCACGATCATGGTGCGGCAGTGCGGGAGTTCGTCCCGCAGCGATGTGGCGACACTCACACCGTCGGCGCCCGGCATCTGCAGATCGAGCACGGCGACATCGGGCCGGTGGGCCCGCGCCATGGCGAGCGCCTCGGGTCCGGACGCGGCCTCGGCGACCACGACGAGATCGTCCTCCAGGGCGAGCAGCGCGGCGAGCGCCCCGCGGATCAGGTGCTCGTCATCGGCGAGCAGCACGCGCAGACTCACGCGGCCACCCCCTGGCTCCGGCTCCGCTCGTGGTCCGGCACCGGGTCCTTCGCCGCGGGCGGCGGCAGGGGGATCTCCACGGTGAGCCGGAACAGGCCCGCGCCGGACGCGGAGTCCAGTACTCCGTCCACCGCGGCCAGCCGCTCCCGCAGCCCCGCGAGACCGGACCCCCGCCCTTCCTGCGCGGCCTCCGGCGCTCCGTCGTTCTCCACCACCAGCGTCGCCCGCCCCTCGTCCACCGCCAGCGTGATGTCACAGCGTCCCGCGTCACCGTGCCGCAGCACGTTCGTCGCCGCCTCCCGCACGACCCATCCGAGGGCCGACTGCACCGAGGCGGGCAGTTCCGCCGTGGACCCGGTCACCCGGCACACGATCCCGGCCGCCTCCAACACCCCCTGCGCACCGGCGAGTTCCACCGCGAGGTCGACCTCGCGATATCCCCGTACGACTTCGCGCACCTCCCGCTGCGACTCCTGCGCGATCCGCTGCACCTCGACCATCTGGTCCACCGCCTCGGGCCGCCCCCGGCGTGCGAGCTGCACCGCGAGCTCGCTCTTGAGCGCGATGACGGCGAGGTTGCGGCCCATCACGTCGTGCAGGTCCCTGCCGAACCGCAGCCGCTCCTCGGCGACCGCGAGCCGCGCCTCGACCTCGCGGGCCCGGTCGCCCTCCCACATCACGGAGAGCGTCCAGGCGCCGCAGCGCGTGGAGACCAGCGCCAGGACGCCCGCGAAGGCGATGAGGCCGCCGACCACGGCGAGCTGCCCGCCGCGGGCTCCGCCGGCCGCGAAGGCGGCCACGGCCGCGGCGTCGACCAGCGCCATCCGGGCCAGGAACCCCCGGACGCTCACGGAGAAGGCCAGCGCCTGGGCGAACGGCATCGTCACGTACAGGGTGGTGAGGCCCAGCATTCCGCCGTCCACGCCGTCCACGGCCTGGAGGCCGACGGCGAGTCCCAGGGTGGCGCCCATGAGGGCGGCGGCCACGGCGAGGTCGCGGCGCGGCAGGGGCGCCCGCCGGAGATAGTGGTCGATCGACCGGCGCAGGGTGCGGTTGACGTGCAGGCACTGCGCGGCCGCCAGCACGATCAGCGACCAGCCGAGGAGCTGTGCGGCGAGCTCCGGGCGCAGGCTCAGGCCGAGCGGCACCGAGAGCCAGCTGAGGAAGAAGATCCACGGCATGGCGTGCCACATGGCGAGGCTCTGGAGCTCGACCTTCTCGATCTTGCTGCGCCCGTGCCAGTCACGCTGCCAGGCCCGCATGCGGTCGATCACCATGGCTCCTCCCTCAATGCCGGGGTTCAATGCCGGGGTTCCCAGCGGAACCATCGCCGTACAGCAAACACCGCGAGTGCGGTCCAGGCCACCGCGGTGGCGGTGGCGCCCAGCGCGTCCCCGGCGGAGAGGGTGCCGGCCCAGCCGCCGCGGATCAGCTCGACGACGGGGGAGAGCGGGAGCAGTTCGCAGACCGAGGCGACCTCGTCGGGCATGACCTCCAACGGGATGAAGAGGCCGGAGCCGATCATCGACACGAAGATCAGCGGCATGCTCATGACCTGCGCGGACTCGGTGGTCCTGCTGAAGCTTCCGGTGACGGCCGCAAGCGCGGTGAACATCACGAGGCCCGCGGCGACGCCGAGCACGACGAGGTGCGGCGCGCTCGGCGCCCCGGCGTCCAGGAGCACCGCGCAGCCCACGGAGAGCACGAGGCACTGCACGACGCCGATGAGGACCGACGGCAGCGCGGCGCCCGCGAGGATCTCGGGGTCCCGGAGCTCGCCGGTGCGCAGCCGCTTGAGCACGAGCTCCTCGCGCCGGGCGGCGTAGACGGCGGTCAGCGCGGAGTACACGGCGAACAGCAGGGAGAAGCCGAGCGCGCTGGGCAGGACGACGGTGCCGACGTCGAGCCCGGTGCCCTTAAGGTCCATGCCCTCGGCCGCCTGCCGCATGCTGAGAGGGATCACCATCGGTACGAACAGCGCCGCGAACAGCATCGCCTTGTTCCGCCCGAACAGCGTCATCTCGGCGCGCGCCAGTGCCTGCATCCGGCGTGCCGGGGTCGTCAGGGTCGCCGTGCTCATGCCGCCATCTCCTTGTCGCCGAGGCGCGGCTCGCCGGCCTCGCCGGTCCTGCCCGTCCCGCCCGTTCCGCTCTGCGCGTCCCGCGCGATCCGCAGGAACGCCTCCTCCAGCGTGGCCGCGCGCACGTCCAGCGCGGTCAGTTCGACCCGTGCGTCACGGGCCCACAACAGCAGTCCGGTGGCGGCCCGTTGCAGCTCTCCGGTGCGCAGCCGGACGCGGCGGCCGTCCGTCTCGTGCCCGGTCACGCCGAGTCCGGCGAGCGGCGGCAGGTCGCCCACGAAGTACCCGGCGGGCAGTTCGAAGGAGATGTGGGAGGGCTGCTCGGCCACCACGTCGGCGACGGTTCCCTCGGCGGCGATCCGGCCCTCGTGCAGGATCGCGAGCCGGTCGGCGAGGCTCTCGGCCTCTTCGAGGTAGTGCGTGGTGAGCAGCACGGTCGTGCCGTTGTCGCGCAGTTCCCTGACCAGCTGCCAGGTCTCGCGCCGTCCTTCCGCGTCGAGTCCGGTGGTGGGCTCGTCGAGGAAGAGCACCTCGGGCCGGCCGAGGAGCGCCATGGCCAGGTCGAGGCGCCGCTTCTCGCCGCCGGAGAGCTGTTTCACGCGGACCCGGGTCCGCTCGGCGAGCCCGACGAGCTCCAGGGCCTCGCCGACGGGCCGGGCCCCGCTGGTGCATCCCGCCCACATCCGCGCGGTCTCCGCGACGGTCAACTCCGCGGGGAAGCCGCCCTCTTGAAGCATGACGCCGATGCGCGGGCGCACCGCGCTCCGCTCGGTGTACGGGTCGTGCCCGAGCACCCGCACCCGTCCGGCGGCCGGTGCCGCGAGCCCTTCGAGGAGTTCGACGGTGGACGTCTTGCCGGCGCCGTTGGTGCCGAGCAGCGCGAAGAGCTCGCCGCGTCCCACGGCGAAGGAGATCCCCCGTACCGCCTCGAAATCTCCCCCATACACGCGCCGCAGGTCGGTCACGTCGATCACTTGGTCAGTCATGTGTCGAGCGTCTCCCGGCCGCGGAGCCGTCGGCAGTGCGCGCTGTCACCGGCCCGCATGACAAATGTCAGAAGCACCTCGGAGATGGGTGGCGGGGGATACGAAGAAGGCCCCGGTCGCATGACCGGGGCCTTCTCACATGGAGCGAACGACGAGGTTCGAACTCGCGACCTCAACCTTGGCAAGGTTGCGCTCTACCAACTGAGCTACGTTCGCATGGCCTCCGATCGGCTTTCACCGACCGGCGCGGGCACCAGCTTACCGCAACCGGCGGACCGGTCGGTGAGCGATGCAGAGCGGGTGACAGGAATTGCACACTGCGCCTTCCCCCTGGAAGGGGGATGTTCTACTACTGAACTACACCCGCAAGACTCCGTGAGGTCCGGCCTTTCGGCCTCGCCCCTCGGCGTGCTCCAGACTTTAGCCGACCGGGAGGGGTGCAGCGCAAGTCGGTGCCGGCGAGGGGCTCCGGACGGCGTGCGGCGGGTGTTCAGTTGGCGGCTTCGAAGGCCTCGTACACCTTCTTGGGGATGCGGCCCCGGGGCGGGACGTCCATCCGGTGCGAGCGCGCCCAGGCGCGGACCGCCGACGGATCGGGGGAGACCGCCGTGTGCCGGAAGACGGCGCCGGACTTCGACTGCTTGCGGGCGGCCTCCAGGTACGGCGCCAGAGCCGTGCGCAGTTTCTTGGCATTGGTTTGATTGAGGTCGATCTCGTACGACTTGCCGTCAAGACCGAACGCGACCGTTTCCGCCGCTTCCCCGCCGTCGATGTCGTCAAAGAGAGTGACCACGACACGTTGCGCCACGAATATCGGTCCCTTCGCGCGGCTCTACCGCGTTGACATGCGGTGATGCCGACTGCACGGATGTTTTGGGCAAAGTATCGGCTATTGCCAATTCCTTTGTACAGTGCCCGGCATTGTATTGCTGCATTGCGTGGCTAGATCTTTCATGGATTCATCGTGAAGGTTCCCGGTTCGAAACCTGCTTGCACCCCGGAACGTGACCGTCATCTCGTAGGTTGCTACGAATCTACGCGAGTAGAAATTTTGTGCCGGTAGTCTGAAGGAACCTGCTCAGCAGACCTGCTCAGCACAGTGCAAGCAGCACACGCCAGCACCACACACCGGGAGTGCCAGTGGCACGCGTCGTAGTCGACGTCATGCTCAAGCCGGAGATCCTCGACCCCCAGGGCCAGGCGGTGCAGCGTGCACTGCCGCGCCTCGGTTTCCAGGGCATCTCCGACGTACGTCAGGGAAAGCGCTTCGAACTTGAGGTCGACGGGCCCGTCGACGAGTCGGCCCTCGCCCGTATCCACGAGTTGGCGGAAACCTTCCTCGCCAACACCGTGATCGAGGACTTCGTCGTAAAGGTCGAAGAGGCCAAGGAGACGCAGAAGGCCGAGGAGGCCGCGAAGTGACTGCTCGAATTGGAGTCGTCACTTTCCCGGGAACCCTCGACGACCGCGACACCCAGCGCGCCGTCCGCGTGGCCGGCGCCGAAGCCGTGCCGCTGTGGCACAAGGACAAGGACCTCAAGCAGGTCGACGCCGTGGTGCTGCCCGGCGGCTTCTCCTACGGCGACTATCTGCGGGCCGGCGCCATCTCCCGTTTCTCGCCGGTGATGGAGTCCGTCATCGAGCAGGCGAAGGCCGGCATGCCGGTCCTCGGCATCTGCAACGGCTTCCAGGTGCTCACCGAGACGCACCTCCTGCCGGGCGCGATGCTGCGCAACAACCACCTGCACTTCATCTGCCGCGAGCAGAAGCTGCGCGTGGAGAACGCGGAGACCGCCTGGACCGCCGACTACACGGCGGGGCAGGAGATCCGGATCCCGCTCAAGAACATCGACGGGCAGTACACCGCCGACGAGCGGACCCTGGACATGCTGGAGGCCGAGGGCCGCGTCGCCTTCCGGTACCTGGACGGCAACCCCAACGGTTCGCTCCGCGACATCGCCGGCATCACCAACGAGGCGGGCAACGTCGTCGGCCTCATGCCGCACCCCGAGCACGCCGTGGAGCCGCTGGTCGGGACCGGCCGCACCGACGGCCTCGGATTCTTCACCTCGATCCTGAAGAAGCTGGTCAACGCATGACTCTGGACACCGTCAAGCACGCGGCCGAGACGCCCGACGTCAAGCTGCCCTGGGCCGAGCTGGGCCTGAAGGAGGACGAGTACGACCGCGTCCGCGAGATCCTCGGCCGCCGCCCGACCGGCGCCGAGCTCGCCATGTACTCCGTCATGTGGTCCGAGCACTGCTCGTACAAGAGCAGCAAGGTCCACCTGCGCCAGTTCGGCGAGAAGGTGCCGGCCAACGACGCGATGCTCGTCGGCATCGGCGAGAACGCGGGCGTCGTCGACGTCGGCCAGGGTTACGCGGTCACCTTCAAGGTCGAGTCGCACAACCACCCGTCGTACGTCGAGCCCTACCAGGGCGCGGCCACCGGCGTCGGCGGCATCGTCCGCGACATCATCGCGATGGGCGCGCGCCCGGTCGCGGTCGTGGACCCGCTGCGCATGGGCGACGCGAACCACCCCGACACCAAGCGCGTGCTCCCCGGAGTCGTCGCGGGCATCGGCGGCTACGGCAACTGCCTGGGCCTGCCCAACATCGGCGGCGAGCTGGTCTTCGACGCCTGCTACCAGGGCAACCCCCTCGTGAACGCCGGTGCCATCGGCGTCATGCGGCACGAGGACATCCACCTCGCGAAGGCGTCGGGCCCCGGCAACAAGGTCATCCTGTACGGCGCCCGCACGGGCGGCGACGGCATCGGCGGCGCCTCGATTCTCGCGAGTGAGACCTTCGACGACACCAAGCCGTCGAAGCGTCCCGCCGTCCAGGTCGGCGACCCCTTCCAGGAGAAGCTCCTCATCGAGTGCACCCTGGAGGCCTTCGCCGAGAAGCTCGTCGTCGGCATCCAGGACCTGGGCGCGGCCGGACTCTCCTGCGCCACCAGCGAGTTGGCGTCCAACGGCTCCGGCGGCATGCGCGTCGAGCTGGACGACGTGCCGCTGCGCGACTCCACGCTCACTCCCGAGGAAATCCTCATGAGCGAGTCGCAGGAACGCATGTGCGCCGTGGTCGAGCCCGACAAGGTCGACCGCTTCCTGGAGATCTGCGACAAGTGGGACGTCATCGCCACCGTCGTCGGTGAGGTGACCGACGGCGACCGCCTGGAGATCTTCTGGCACGGCGAGAAGATCGTCGACGTCGACCCGCGCACGGTCGCGCACGACGGCCCGGTCTACGAACGTCCGTACGCCCGCCCGTCCTGGCAGGACGCCCTCCAGGCCGACGACGCGAACAAGCTGGCCCGCCCGGCGAACGGGGACGAACTGCGCGAGCAGGTCCTCAAGCTCGTCGCCGCCCCGAACCAGGCCGCCAAGTCCTGGGTCACCGACCAGTACGACCGCTTCGTGCAGGGCAACACCGTGCTCGCGCAGCCCGAGGACTCCGGCATGATCCGGATCAACGAGGAGACGGGCCTCGGCGTCGCCATCGCCACCGACGGCAACGGCCGGTACGCGAAGCTCGACCCGTACACGGGCGCGCAGCTCGCGCTCGCCGAGTCGTACCGCAACGTCGCCGCGTCCGGCGCCAAGCCCCTGGCGATCTCGGACTGCCTGAACTTCGGTTCGCCCGAGGACCCGGACGTCATGTGGCAGTTCGCGGAGGCCGTCCGCGGCCTCGCCGACGGCTGCCTGGAGCTCGGCACCCCGGTCACCGGCGGCAACGTCTCGCTGTACAACCAGACCGGTGAGGCGGCGATCCACCCGACGCCGGTCGTCGCCGTCCTCGGTGTGATCGACGACGTCGCACGGCGTACGCCGATGGCGTTCAAGGAAGAGGGCCAGCTCCTCTACCTGCTCGGCGAGACGCACGAGGAGTTCGGCGGCTCGGCATGGTCGCAGGTGGTCCACGGACACCTCGGCGGTCTTCCGCCCAAGGTCGACCTGGCGCGCGAGAAGCTGCTCGCCGAGATCCTGATCTCGGCCTCGCGCGACGGCATGATCGACGCCGCGCACGACCTGTCGGACGGCGGTCTCGTGCAGGCCGTCACCGAGTCCTGCCTGCGGGGCGGCCGCGGTGCCCGGCTCGTCGTGCCGGACGGCCTGGACGCGTTCACCTTCCTCTTCTCCGAGTCGGCGGGGCGCGCGGTCGTCTCCGTGCCGCGGAGCGAGGAGCTGCGCTTCACCGACATGTGCGGGGCGCGGGGTCTGCCCGTGCGGCGCATCGGTGTCGTCGACGGTGACGCCGTCGACGTGCAGGGCGAGTTCACGCTGCCGCTGAGCGAGCTGCGCGAGGCCCACGAGGAGACCCTGCCGGGGCTCTTCGCCTGATCCACCTCGGCTGACACGACAGCCCCCGTCCGGACCCGGTCCGGACGGGGGTTTCGTCGTTTCCGGGTCACGTGGAGGGTTGCCAGAAATTACGTAATTACGTAACGTCGTAGGCGTGGATCTTGAAGAGCGCGTCGCCGAGCTCGAACGGCGCATGGCGGAACTGGAGAGCGCGGGTCCGGCCGCGCCCCCCGTGGGAGAGGGCGATTTCTGGGCCCTCGACGCACTGAAGGCGCGGCACCCCGTGACGCAGGAGGCGGACGGCGCCGTCCTGTTCACCGGCTCGGTGCGGGTGCCGACCGGACATCGGTACGACTGGCAGTACGGCCTGCTCACCGAGACGGTGTTCGAGGGCGACTGGACCGAGGCCGCCGAGTCGTTCGCCGCCCTCGGCAACCCCGTGCGGCTGCGGCTGCTGCGGGAGATCCTCGGCGGCCTGCGCACCGCCGCCGAGCTGGCCGCGCTCGACGACGTCGGCACGACCGGCCAGATCTACCACCACCTGCGCCAACTGACCGGCGCGGGCTGGCTGCACACCACCGAACGCGGCCGTTACGAGGTCCCCGCCGGGCGGGTGGTGCCGCTGCTCGTGGTGCTCACCGCCGCGCGCCCGGTGACCTGACCGACATTCAGCCGCATACCGCTGTACGAGGGGGAGAGTCATGTCCATAGGCCTGCGCAAGTTCGGCGCGGTGCTCCATCGGATGCTGTGGGTCGTGTTCTTCGGCCAGTTCGTCGTCAGGATCTTCACGGACCTGCCGTACGACTACTGGCTGAGCTGGCTGCCCGCGATCGCCGCGATCGCCGTCAGCGCCACGCTGTCCCGCTCCGCCCGCCGGCGGATCGAAGCGGATCCCCCGGCCCCCGTGGAGGTCGCACCCCCGGTCGCCGGCCGCTGGTCCGCGCTCAACAGCCCCGCCGACAAGGTGCCGAGCCACGGCACGCACTACCTGGCACAGACATACGCCATCGACATCACGGCCGAGCCGGAGGACGGACCCGCACGCCCCCGCCCCGTCTGGTTCTGGCCCGTCGCCCGGCACGGCCGGGCCTACCCCGCCTTCGGCGAGCCGCTGTACGCGGTGGCCGACGCGACCGTCGTGCACGCCGAGGACGGCCAGCGCGACCACCTGAGCCGCAGCTCCCTCCTCGGAGTGCTGTACTTCTGGCTGGTCGAAGGCGTCGGCAGGACGCTCGGCGGGGCCCGCCGCGTCATCGGCAACCACGTCGTCCTCGACCTCGGCGACGGGACGTACGCCCTGTACGCGCACGTCCAGCAGGGCTCGCTCGCGGTCCGGGCGGGCGACAAGGTCGCCCTCGGGCAGCGGATCGGCGGCTGCGGGAACTCCGGCAACTCCACCGAGCCGCACGTCCACTTCCAGTTGATGGACGGACCCGACCCGGAGACCGCGCGGGGCGTGCCGTTCAGCTGGCGGGGGATCGGCGTGCCCCGCAACCGCGAGACGTTCACCGTGCGGGAAGAGACTACCCCGGTACCGTGACCTGCATGACTGAGGAGCTGGGGCTGCGCGCGCGCAAGAAGCGGCAGACCGCCGCGCGGATCTGGCAGGTCGCTGTGGACCTCTGCTCCGAGCGGGGCTTCGACCACGTCTCCGTGGCGGAGATCGCCGAGGCGGCCGACGTATCGAAGATGACCGTCTTCAACTACTTCGGCAGCAAAGAAGACGTGATCGTCGGCCCGATGGAGGAGCACGCGGAGGACCCGGCCCGCGCGGTGCGCGAGCGGCGCCCCGGCGAGTCCGCGGTCGCGGCGGCGCGCCGCCAGTTCCTGGCGCAGGTCCCCGGCCGCGACCCGTCGATCGGCCTCAGCGGCGACCCGCGCGCCCTCAAGGTGCGCCAGCTCATCAAGGAGACGCCGACGCTCGCGCACCGCGTGGTGATCTTCCACATGCGCAGCGTCCAGCTCCTCGCCGACGAGCTCGCCGAGGAGACCGGCGACATGCTCCTCGCCCGGGTCGCCGCCGCCCAGCTGATCGGCGCCCGGAACGCGCTCATCATGCAGAACCACGAGCGCACCCTCGCCGGCGACCCGGTCGACGAGATCGCGAAGGACTGCGCCGAGGCCGCCGAGCGCGCCTTCGATCTGGTGGAAAAGGGACTTCAGGGGTACCCCGAAAACGCTTAGGCTCGGCCCCATGCCACCGGCCAAGAAGCGCACGCGCTCGTACGACTCCGCCAAGATCCGCACCGCCGTCCTCGCCCAGTTCGGGAACGTGCGGGACGCGGTGGGCACCCTGACCCCCGAGCAGCTGGCCCGCCCCACCCGGCTCGGCGACTGGACCGTGCACGAACTGGCGGCCCACATCGCGATGGTCCTCGGCACCGTCCACCGCTACCTCGGCCTGCCCGAGCCGGAGAAGCACGAAGTCCCGCTCATGGACTGGCCGTTCGCCACCGTCACCGCGGCGGCCCAGGTCGACGAGGACACCCGCGCCATCGCCGAGAGCGCGGGCGCCGACCTGGACGACCTCTTCACGCGCACGCGCGCCGGCATCGAGGAGTCCCTGGCCGCGGCGCCCGACGAGCGGCTCGTGCCGTCCCGCTTCGGCGCCATGACCCTCGGCGACTTCCTGGTCACCCGGACCGTCGAACTGACCGTCCACACCGACGACTTGAACGACGCGGTGCCGGGCCTCGACGTCCCGTACGACCGCCAGGCCCTGGCCGCCTGCGCCCGGCTGCTCGCGGACGCCCTCGCGGTGAAGGCGCCGGGCGCGTCGACCGAGGTGCGCGTCCCGCCGTACGCGGTCGTGCAGTGCGTGGAGGGCCCCCGGCACACCCGCGGCACCCCGCCCAACGTCGTCGAGACCGACCCGCTCACCTGGATCCGCCTCGCGACCGGCCGCACCGACTGGGCGACGGCGCTCGACGCGGCACGGGTCAGCGCGAGCGGCGAGCGCGCGGACCTGTCGGGGCTGCTGCCGATCATGGGCTGAGGCACGTGGGGGCGCGGGCGGGGGACAAGGATGGAACCGACTCCCCCACTTGTCCCGTCACATCGTCATGCACACGCAGCGACTGACCCTCACCCTGACCGCGCTGGCCTCCGCCGGGCTGCTGCTCACCGCATGCGGCACCGAGTCCGGGGCCGGCTCCGAAGGCGACTCCGGCGGCCGTTCCGTGGAGAGCTCCGGGGAGAGCGAGGCGGCTCTCACCGGCGTCCGCTGGAACGTCGAGAGCCTCACCCTGGGCGGCAAGAAGCACGACGCGCCGGGGGACGCCCACCTCAAGATCGGCGAGAACGGGCGGGCCGGCGGCAGCTTCGGCTGCAACTCGGTCGGCGCCGACGTGACGATCAAGGACGGGACCGTGGAGTTCGGGCAGCCGCTGACGACGAAGCGGGCCTGCGCGGACGACGGCCGCATGACGTTCGAGAAGAACGCCCTGCGCACCCTCGGCGAGCAGAAGTTCACCGCGAAGGTCGCCGGCGACCGCATGACCCTCACCACCGCCAAGGGAGACCGCGTGGCCTTCACCTCGCAGCCCGCCGAGCCCGACGCCCCGCTCACCGGCACCAAGTGGCGGGTCGACGCCGTCGGCGACGCCGAGACCACCGCGTCCCTGCCGAAGGACGTGGCCGACAAGGTCCACCTGACCTTCGGCGAGGACGGCAAGGTCCGCGGCAGCCTCGGCTGCAACTCCGTCACCGCCAAGGCCGAGGCGAAGGACGGCCGCATCACCTTCGGCGCCCCCGCCACCACCCGGAAGCTGTGCCAGGGCGAGGCGATGACCACGGAACGCAAGCTCCTGAAGATCTTCGACGGCACGGCACGCTACGAGGTGGAGCGGGGCAACCTGAAGATCACCGCCGCCGACGGCACGGTGATCAGGGCGAACGCGGACCAGAAGGACGACACCGGGAAGCCGGCGAAGTAGTCACACGGCCGAAGTAACCGCACGGCCCCGGTGCTTCAGCCGTACGCCAGCAGCTCCCCGTCCGTCCGCTCCCACGCCGCCCGCAACTCGGCCAGGAGCTCCGGCTCGCCCGCGGCCCGGTCGGCCTGCTCACGCCGGTCGGCCGCGAGGTCGAAGAGCTGGTCCGCGCCACCCTTGCCGCGGTAGTACTTCCACTTCCCGCGGCGCAGCGCCCGCTCCCCGCGCACCCGCCAGAACAGCTCGCGCTCGGCGACGGCCTGCCCCTTCAGGAGGTAGGGGGCGAGGCTCGTCCCGTCCAGCGGGTACGCCGGGTGCGGCCGGGCCCCGGCGACCTCCAGGAGCGTCGCCGTCCAGTCCGGCGTGTAGACGGGCTCGTCGCTGACCTGCCCGCCGTCGATCCGGGCCGGCCACCGCACGATGGTCGGCACCCGGATGCCGCCCTCCTTCAGCGAGCCCTTGTTCCCGGACAGCGGCCAGTTGTACGAGAAGCGCTCACCGCCGTTGTCGGAGGCGAAGAACACCAGCGTGTCCCGCTCCTGCCCGGACTTCCGCAGCGCGCGCAGCACTTCGCCGACCGAGCGGTCCAAGTCCTCGACCATCTCCGTGTACTTCTCCACGGAGCCGCCGTCCTGGTGCCACAGCGCGCCCTTCTCGCCCGCCTTGATCCTCCGCACGATCTCCGCGCTCTGCTCCTCGTCCCCGTCCGCGATCCACGGCCAGTGCGGGGTGGTGAAGTTGAGGTTGAGCAGCCAGGGGCGTTCGCCGTGGTCCCGCCGGACATACTCGCTCGCCCGCTCGGTCAGGATGCGCGTGTAGTACCGCAGGTCCTTGTACTCGGCGTCGCCCTCCCGGACACCGCCTTCGTAGAGGTCGTATTCGCCGCCGAGCCCCAGCTTCGAGTAGTACTCCAGGGCCCCGCCGAAGTTCCCGAAGAACTCGTCCCAGCCGGACCGGGTGGGGGAGTAGTCGGGCAGGTAGCCGCAGTGCCACTTGCCGATCAGCGCGGTCGCGTATCCGGCGTCGCGCAGCAGCGAGGCGAGTGTGGGGTGGGTCGGGTCGAGGCCCACGGACTTGTCGGCGATCGGTTCCGCGAGCCCGCCCTTCGTACGCCCCGGGTAGCGCCCCGTGTACAGACTGAAGCGGGTCGGAGAGCAGGTCGCGGACCCGGAGTAGGCGTCCGTGAACCGCACGCCCTGGCGGGCCAGGCGGTCCAGGTTCGGGGTTCTTATGTGCGGCGATCCGTAGGCGGAGAGATCGGCCCAACCGAGGTCGTCGCCGAGGATGAACAGGATGTTGGGCCGCCGGGAGTGCCGCCCGCGCGCGGCCGTGAAGGGCCGCTCGGCGGGGGCCGTGGCGGGGGCGCCGGGCGCGGCGTCGGCCCGCGTCGCGGCGCCCGCGGCACCCACGCCGACGGCGGCGCCCGCCACCCCGCCGGCGAAGGAGCGCCGGGACAACCGAGAAGACCGTGACAATCCATGAGGCTGCATGGATCAGGAGCCTCGCGGGGTGCCGGAAGGGGCGTCAACGCGCGGCCGCCCCTGTTCACAAAGCCGTCGTCGCAGTTCACAGCCCTGTCGTACGACTGAAGCACTCGCGCGGCGGACGGGCCGCGCTCACCCTCCGTGCCGGGGTCGTATCCCCAATTCGGACCAGTGGTCGATCTCGCCTACACTCGGTGGCGTGCCACGTGGTGACGGTCGACTCAATCACGATCTGCTTCCCGGCGAGAAGGGCCCCCAGGACGCTTGCGGCGTCTTCGGTGTCTGGGCTCCGGGCGAAGAGGTCGCAAAGCTCACTTACTTCGGGCTCTACGCCCTCCAGCATCGGGGCCAGGAATCCGCGGGAATCGCGGTCAGCAACGGCTCCCAGATCCTCGTCTTCAAGGACATGGGCCTCGTTTCCCAGGTCTTCGACGAAACCTCTCTCGGCTCGCTCCAGGGTCACATCGCGGTCGGTCACGCCCGCTACTCGACCACCGGTGCCTCCGTCTGGGAGAACGCCCAGCCGACGTTCCGTGCCACCGCGCACGGCTCCATCGCGCTCGGGCACAACGGCAACCTCGTCAACACGGCCCAGCTCGCCGAGCTGGTCGCCGAACTCCCGAAGGAGAACGGCCGCGCGACCCAGGTCGCCGCGACCAACGACACCGACCTGGTGACGGCTCTCCTCGCGGGCCAGGTGGACGGCGACGGCAAGCCGCTGACCATCGAAGACGCCGCCATGAGGATCCTCCCGCAGGTTCAGGGCGCCTTCTCCCTCATCTTCATGGACGAGGGCACGCTGTACGCGGCCCGTGACCCGCAGGGCATCCGCCCGCTGGTCCTCGGCCGCCTGGAGCGCGGCTGGGTCGTCGCCTCGGAGTCCGCGGCGCTCGACATCTGCGGCGCCAGCTACGTCCGCGAGATCGAGCCCGGCGAGTTCGTCGCGATCGACGAGAACGGACTGCGAACCTCCCGATTCGCGGAAGCGAAGCCCAAGGGCTGTGTCTTCGAGTACGTCTACCTCGCGCGCCCGGACACGGACATCGCGGGCCGGAACGTCTACCTCTCGCGTGTCGAGATGGGCCGGAAACTCGCCAAGGAAGCTCCCGTCGAGGCCGACCTCGTCATAGCGACCCCCGAATCCGGCACCCCCGCCGCGATCGGGTACGCGGAAGCCTCCGGCATCCCCTTCGGCGCGGGCCTCGTCAAGAACGCCTATGTCGGCCGGACCTTCATCCAGCCCTCGCAGACGATCCGCCAGCTCGGCATCCGTCTCAAGCTGAACCCCCTCAAGGAAGTCATCAAGGGCAAGAAGCTGGTGGTCGTCGACGACTCGATCGTCCGCGGCAACACCCAGCGCGCCCTGGTCAAGATGCTCCGCGAGGCCGGCGCCGCCGAGGTCCACATCCGGATCTCGTCCCCGCCCGTGAAGTGGCCGTGCTTCTTCGGCATCGACTTCGCGACGCGCGCCGAGCTCATCGCCAACGGCATGACCATCGAGGAGATCGGCACGTCGCTCGGCGCCGACTCCCTCTCGTACATCTCCATCGACGGCATGATCGAGGCCACGACCATCGACAAGCCGAACCTCTGCCGCGCCTGCTTCGACGGCGAGTACCCGATGGACCTGCCCGACCCCGAGCTGCTCGGCAAGCAGCTCCTGGAGACGGAACTGGCCGCGGGCCCGGCGAGCACCGCTGCCGCCGACGCGATCCGTCGCCCGTAAGACCCCACGCAGTACGACACGAAAGTTCTCACCGTCATGTCTGAGACCACTGGTGCCAGCTACGCAAGCGCGGGCGTCGACATCGAGGCGGGCGACCGCGCCGTCGAGCTGATGAAGGAGTGGGTCAAGAAGACCCAGCGCCCGGAGGTCGCGGGCCTCGGCGGCCTCGGCGGCTTCGCCGGGCTCTTCGACGCCTCCGCGCTCAAGCGCTTCGAGCGCCCCCTGCTCGCCTCCGCGACCGACGGCGTCGGCACGAAGGTCGACATCGCCCGGCAGCTGGGCGTGTACGACACCATCGGCCACGACCTCGTCGCGATGGTCATGGACGACATCGTCGTGTGCGGCGCCGAGCCGCTCTTCATGACCGACTACATCTGCGTCGGCAAGGTCCACCCCGAGCGCGTCGCCGCCATCGTGAAGGGCATCGCCGAGGGCTGTGTCCTCGCGGGCTGCTCGCTCGTCGGCGGCGAGACGGCGGAGCACCCGGGCCTGCTCGGCCCGGACGACTTCGACGTCGCGGGCGCCGGCACGGGCGCGGTCGAGGCCGACCGCCTGCTCGGCCCGGATCGCATCCGTAAGGGTGACGCGGTCATCGCCATGGCGTCCTCGGGTCTTCACTCGAACGGGTACTCGCTCGTGCGGCATGTGGTCTTCGACCGCGCGGGCTGGGCGCTGGACCGCCGGATCGAGGAGTTCGGCCGGACGCTCGGCGAGGAGCTCCTGGAGCCCACCAAGATCTACTCCCTGGACTGCCTGGCGCTCACCCGCACCACCGACGTCCACGCCTTCAGCCACATCACGGGCGGTGGCCTCGCGGCCAACCTCGCCCGGGTGATCCCCGACGGCCTGCACGCGATCGTCGACCGCGGGACGTGGACGCCGGGCGCGGTCTTCGACGTGGTCGGCAGGACCGGACAGGTCGAGCGCCTGGAGCTGGAGAAGACGCTGAACATGGGCGTCGGCATGATCGCGATCGTCCCCGAGGAGTCGGCGGACGCGGCGCTCACCACCCTCGCGGACCGCGGCGTGGAGGCCTGGGTCGCCGGTGAGATCACCGACCGCGGTGACCACGCGACCGGCGCCGAGCTCATCGGCGACTACGCGAAGTAGGAACTGCGGAGCAGCACAAAACCCGGCCCGGGGTGGTGCCCCCGGACCGGGTGAAGTGCAGTTGCTATGAGAACTGCGAATACTGCGTAGGCAATAAATGGTGCTTAAGCAACGAGGTCAAGCGCCGCGGCGCTGAGACGAGGGGCCGGACTCTTCGGCAGAGTCGTCGTCCTCGTCGTCGTTATACAGATCCGCGTACTGGGCGTACGGGTCGTCTTCCTCGTCGTCGTCTTCGAACGGCTCGCCATTCGGCGGCTGTTGCGAAGTCGAAGCGCCCAGCTCATTGGCCAGACGCGACAGGTCAGTCCCGCCGCTGCTGTACTTCAGCTGGCGGGCGACCTTCGTCTGCTTGGCCTTTGCCCGGCCGCGCCCCATGGCTCGACCCCCTCGGATACGGGGCTCGACGGCCCCAGAGTCTTGACACGCGTTCATGATCTGGAACGGACTCTCCGTGGAGAGACCGGTCCGTAGGGCTTCCACGGTACCTGCTCCTGCGGCCATACGGTACGTCGCCCGCAGGACGCGCCTCGGCGCACAACCTTCGAGGAGCCCCGTCCTCGCTGGTCAACTGCGATTTTAACCTCTTCTTGCCGGGCGACCCGCCGACGGGGGTGAGTCTTGTCTCTCCCAGTGCGCCGGCGGGGCCCTTTCATGCCTCTCGGCACGCCCTTCAGCGCGCGTCGGACATCCGCTGCTCGGCGATCCTGTCGGCCGCGGCGGCCGGCGGAATGCCGTCTTCCTTTGCGCGAGTGAATATGGCGAGCGTGGTGTCGAAGATCTTCGACGCCTTTGCCTTGCACCGGTCGAAGTCGAAGCCGCGGAGCTCGTCGGCGACCTGGATGACGCCACCGGCGTTCACCACGTAGTCCGGCGCGTAGAGGATCGACCGGTCGGCGAGGTCCTTCTCCACTCCGGGGTGCGCCAGCTGGTTGTTGGCGGCGCCGCACACCACCTTCGCGGTCAGGACCGGCACGGAGTCGTCGTTGAGCGCGCCGCCGAGCGCGCAGGGCGCGTAGATGTCGAGGCCTTCGGTCCGGATGAGCGCCTCGGTGTCCGCCACCGCCGTCACCGACGGGTGCTTGTGCAGGATCCGGTTCACCGACTCCTCACGGACGTCCGTGATCACGACGTCGGCGCCGTCCTCCAGGAGGTGCTCGACGAGGTGGTGGCCCACCTTGCCGACGCCCGCGACACCGACCTTGCGGCCGCGCAGCGAAGGATCGCCCCACAGGTGCTCGGCGCTGGCACGCATGCCCTGGAAGACACCGAAGGCGGTGAGCACGGAGGAGTCGCCCGCGCCGCCGTTCTCCGGGGAGCGCCCGGTGGTCCAGCGGCACTCGCGCGCCACGACGTCCATGTCCGCCACGTACGTACCGACGTCGCAGGCCGTCACGTACCGGCCGCCGAGGGAGGCGACGAAGCGGCCGAAGGCGAGGAGCAGGTCCTCGCTCTTGATCTGCTCGGGGTCACCGATGATCACTGCCTTGCCGCCGCCGTGGTCGAGCCCGGCCATGGCGTTCTTGTACGACATGCCGCGCGACAGGTTCAGGACGTCGGCGACGGCCTCTTCCTCGGTCGCGTACGGATAGAAGCGGGTGCCGCCGAGGGCGGGGCCCAGGGCGGTGCTGTGGATGGCGATGACGGCCTTGAGGCCGCTGGCACGGTCCTGGCAGAGCACTACTTGCTCGTGGCCTCCCTGATCCGAGTGGAACAGGGTGTGCAGGACGCCGTTGTCTGCTTCGGTCACTGTGGTGACTCCCGGTCAAGTGGCGCGGTTGGGCGGGCTCCCGTACGGGTGGCGGGGCCCGATGGGCATGAGACTAAAGGCTGTCCACCGACCTTGACCGCCCGGAGTCGAGGATCACGTTTTCGAGTTCACCCGTGGGGGAGAGAGCAGCCGTGCCCAAGGTGTCATCGGTGACGGTCCCGTACGCGTCCTATCTGCGTGTGTACGAGCCGCTGGCCGCCTTCCCGGAACCGGAGCGCGGCCACTGGGCGCGCTACGCCCGCCGCCGGGACCTTCCCTCGTACCAGGACGAGCTCCGCCGCTCGCTCGCCGACCTGCTGCCGACGCCGCCCGTGCCCGTGCCGGTGCACGAGAGCGGCGACGCGTTCGTCGTGGAGGCCGACGGGGTGCTGTGCGTCTGCCCCTGGCGGACCCGGCTGCGCGGCTGGCAGGCCATGGGGGAGCTGGCCGGGCAGCTGCCCGCGCCGGTCCTCGACGCGGTGCTCCCTCCGGTGCTGCGCCGCCAGACGGCCGCGGACTACGAACGGTGGCTGGCCCGCAACCCCGACGCGCGCCCCTGGATCCGTACGTCGACGTGGCAGGTGCCGCTGCACTGGTTCGTGCTCGTCTCCGACGACGAGCGGAGCTACACGAAGGCCGACCCGCCCGTGCTGCGCTACCGCACCCCGATGGTGCAGGCGCGGCGCCGGGTCGCGCGCGGCCTGAAGACGCTGCGGGAGGCGCTGGGCGAGGGGCCGCTCGTCGACGGGCTCCTGGACGTCGGCCGGTGGCTGGAGGAGTTCCACCCGCGCTCCCTGGTCGAACTCGACTACGGAGGCCTCGTGCACGCGGTGCCGGCCGACGAACTCGGCGAGGACCACTCCGCGGCGGATGTGGCCGAGGGGATCGAGGCGCTGCGCGACGGCGACGGCGAGGTGGCCGGCGAGGCGTATGCGAGGCTCGTGGAGCGGTGGCGGGCGGTCAGGGACCTACAGTTCGCGAACTGAGGTGCGGCGGTTTTCCGCCACTGTCGCCCGGCTGCCTCCCGGGGCCGGGACGTAGGTCCCGATACGGGCCTTTGCCTCAAGCGTGATGGACCGCACTTTCGGGGCTCTTGCGCCCATCACCCCTCCTCATGCCAAAATAGGACAACGAGTCCGGGGAGGGCTCGTTCCGCCCAAGTAAGGGCGGATTGCTCAGCATTGCACTCTATGGGGGGTCTGTTGACTCCTGATCGCTCTGTGACTGATCGTCACTGTGGCGTGACTGTCCGCTATGGCATGGTCCATCGGCTTCCGTCGGTGATGAACACCTGGGAGGGCAATTCCATCGGTTTGGCCGACGCGGCTGGACGGATGGTGTAGTTGTAGTGCCGAGGACAAGCCGTTCGTCCTATAACCGACTCGACTCGCGTCCGCCATTTCGGGCAACGCGGGTCAAGGTGCAGAATTTAGAGGAATGAACCGAGAAGGTTCGGTTCTCCCGAGGAGGCCGCTCATGACCGCTCGCACCCCTGATGCCGAGCCGCTGCTGACCCCGGCTGAGGTCGCCACGATGTTCCGCGTCGACCCGAAGACGGTGACGCGCTGGGCCAAGGCTGGCAAGCTCACGTCGATTCGCACGCTCGGCGGACACCGCCGTTACCGCGAGGCTGAGGTCCGCGCACTGCTCGCGGGCATTCCGCAGCAGCGCAGCGAGGCCTGACGTACGCCAGAAGTACCGCTCAACCAGCAGTAACTCGTACAACCCGGGCGAAGAGCACCACTGCTGTCAGGTCCCCCAACCTGGCCGTACGTCCGACATATGGCTACACGCGACGAGGGTCCCGCCCCAACGGGAGCCACGCCTGACACACATGGGTGAGTCGTTCGATCGCGCTGGACTCCGCCGGGTCCAGCGCGATCTTTTTTGTGTGCCGAGGTGTGCGCCGAGGATGCGCAGGTGGGCGGCCCTGGGGGTACTCGGGGGGCATCGGGGGGATGTCGGAGGGATGCCCGGGGAGCGCCTTGGGGGGTGGTGCAATTGCACATATTAAATTGGCTGGTTGTAGGAAGGGTGTAAGTTCCGGGGTTCCTTAAACCAGTTCGGTGACACCCGTCACACGTCATGAATCTTGTTGTGGGCAACTCCCCTGCGCTAGAGGGGCTCTTGCGCTTTCGGGCATGTGCCGGGAGGGCCGTCCGGGTCGTCTGTGGCCGCCACGGCTTCTGCGGTGCTCTCCCGCACGAAACCCTCCTCGGGGTCCTCGGGCTCGCCTGAAGCGCGCTGAGGGGCCTCCAGGGCGAGTCTCAGCAGCCGGTGGCAGATCGGGCAGTGCCGGGTCACGTGGCGGTAGCCGGTGGCCGCCGCGAGGTGGGCGCGCAGCAGGGCGCGCGTCTCGTGCCGCGCGGACGCCGAAGAAGCGGACATGCGTCACCTCCTGGGGAGCCTCCCGCCGGCCCCCCTGCTGTCCGGAGTACCGGCGGAATGTGACTCCGTCAAGCCGCCCGGGCACGGACCCGCCACGCGCCCGCCGAACACGACCGAGGGCCGCACCCGATGGGTACGGCCCTCATGTCTACTGCTCGTACACGACTGAGGGCCGCATCCCATTGGGTGCGGCCCTCATGTCTCTACTGCGGTCCTGACGGGATTTGAACCCGCGGCCTCCACCTTGACAGGGTGGCGAGCACTCCAAACTGCTCCACAGGACCTTGCTCGCTGCACTTGCTTGCGCGCTGTGCTGCGAGACAGGACTCTACAGCAGTGCTGGCCCGGCGGTCGAACTCACCCTGCGTACCCGGGTGATCACGGGGCCAGCGCGTCGATCGCCTTCACGATCCGCTTGTCCGAGACGGGGTACGCCGTGCCCAGCGCGTGCGCGAAGTAGCTGACGCGGAGCTCCTCGATCATCCAGCGGATGTCCAGGGCCTCCTGCGGCACGGGCCTGCCCTGCGGCAGCTGTTCGAGCAGCCACAGGTATTCGTCGCGCATCTCGCGGACCTTCTCCATGCGCGAGGTGTCCCGCTGGACGTTGGTCGGCATCTGCTGGAGGCGCCGGTCCGCCGCCACCATGTAGCGCATCAGGTCCGGCAGCCGGCGCAGCCCCGTCTCCGTCACGAAGCCCGGCTTGATGAGGGAGTTCAGCTGCTCCCGCACGTCCGCGAGGTTGGGGAGGAGCGCCGGGCTCTTCGTCGACTTCAGGCGGCGCTCACAGGCCTGCCAGGCGGCGAGGACCTGCTGGACCTGGCCGACCGCGCGCACGGTCGTGTCGACGATCTCCGCGCGCACCTTGTCGAAGAGCTTGCGGTACGACTCCTCGTCCCAGACGGGCCCGCCGAAGTCCGCCATCAGCTTGTCCGCGGCGGCCGTCGCGCAGTCGTCGAAGAGGGCCTGCATGGAGCCGTGCGGATTGGCGGACAGGGCGAGTTTCTGCTGGTTCGTCAGCTTGTCGGAGGCGAACTTGGCCGGATTCACCGGGATGTTGCGCAGGATGAGGCGCCGGGTGCCGCGCCACATGGCCTGCTGCTGCTCCGCCTCGGTGTCGAAGAGGCGTACGGAAACGGTGTCACCGTCGTCGACGAGCGCCGGATACGCCTTCACCGGCTGGCCGGCGCGGCGCGTCTCGAAGACGCGCTGGAGGGTGCCGATGCTCCAGTCCGTCAGGCCCGTGCGCTCCACCGCGGAGCCGCCCGTGCGCTCCGCCGTCGCCGCGGCGGCCTGCGAGAGCGCCTTGCGGGCCTTCGGCTTCAGCCGCAGCTTCAGCGCTTCGAGGTCCTTGTCCTCGGCGAGCTTCTTGCGCCGCTCGTCGACGATGCGGAACGTGATCTTCAAGTGGTCGGGGACCCGCGTCAGGTCGAAGGCGTCCGGCGTGACCGGCACGCCGACCATCCGCTGGAGCTCGCGCGCCAGCGTGACGTGCAGCGGCTCCTGCAACGGCACGGCACGCTCCAGGAACGCCTTCGCGAAGTTCGGCGCGGGGACGTAGTTCCGGCGGATCGGCTTCGGCAGGGAGCGGATCAGCTCGACGACCACGTCCTCGCGCAGCCCCGGAATCTGCCAGTCGAAGCCCTCGTCCGTGACCTGGTTCAGGACCTGGAGCGGGATGTGGACGGTCACGCCGTCCGCGTCCGCGCCCGGCTCGAACTGGTACGTCACCCTGAACTTCAGCTGCCCCTGACGCCACGAGTCGGGGTAGTCCTCCTTGGAGACGTCCCCCGCCTTCTCGTTGATCAGCATCGACCGCTCGAAGTCGAGCAGTTCGGGCTCTTCCCGCTGCTTCTTCTTCCACCAGGAGTCGAAGTGCGCCCCGGACACGACGTCCGCGGGCACCCGCTGGTCGTAGAAGTCGAAGAGCGTCTCGTCGTCGACGAGGATGTCGCGGCGCCGCGCGCGGTGCTCCAGCTCCTCCACCTCGGTGAGGAGCTTGCGGTTGGCGGCGAAGAACTTGTGGTGCGTGCGCCAGTCGCCCTCCACCAGCGCGTTGCGGATGAACAGGTCGCGGGAGACCTCGGGGTCGATGCGGCCGTAGTTCACCTTGCGGTCGGTGACGATCGGGACGCCGTAGAGCGTGACCTTCTCGATCGCCATGACCGCGGCCTGGTCCTTCTCCCAGTGCGGTTCGCTGTACGTCCGCTTCAGGAGGTGCTGGGCGAGCGGCTCGACCCACTCCGGCTCGATCCTCGCGTTGACCCGCGCCCACAGCCGGGAGGTCTCGACCAGCTCGGCCGACATGATGAAGCGCGGGGGCTTCTTGAAGAGCGCCGAACCCGGGAAGACCGCGAACTTCGCGTTGCGCGCGCCGATGTATTCGTTGCGCCCGCCGCGCTGCTTGGGGTCGCCGTCCTTGGCGGACCTGCCGCTCTCCTTCGACTCCTTCACGTCCTTCATCCCGATGTGGGAGAGCAGGCCGGACAGGAGCGAGATGTGGACGTGCTGCTCGGGGGCGTCGTCCTCGTTGAGGCTGATGCCCATCTGCTTCGCGACCGTACGCAACTGCGAATAGATGTCCTGCCATTCGCGGATGCGGAGGTAGTTCAGGTACTCCCGCTTGCACATACGGCGGAAGGCCGATGAGCCGAGCGTCTTCTGCTGCTCGCGGACGTACCGCCACAGGTTGAGGAAGGCGAGGAAGTCGCTCGTCTCGTCCTTGAAGCGGGCGTGCTGCTGGTCGGCCTGCGTCTGCTTGTCGGCCGGGCGCTCGCGCGGGTCCTGGATGGAGAGCGCGGCCGCGATCACCATGACCTCGCGCACGCAGCCGTTCTTATCGGCCTCCAGGACCATCCGGGCCAGGCGCGGGTCGACGGGCAGCTGGCTGAGCTTGCGCCCCTGCGGGGTGAGCCGCTTCTTCGGGTCCTTCTGGGCGGGGTCCAGCGCACCCAGCTCCTGGAGGAGCTGGACGCCGTCGCGGATGTTGCGGTGGTCCGGCGGGTCGATGAAGGGGAACTTCTCGATGTCGCCGAGGCCGGCCGCCGTCATCTGCAGGATGACCGAGGCGAGGTTCGTCCGGAGGATCTCCGCGTCCGTGAACTCGGGGCGGGAGAGGAAGTCGTCCTCGCTGTAGAGGCGGATGCAGATGCCGTCCGACGTACGGCCGCAGCGGCCCTTGCGCTGGTTGGCGCTGGCCTGGCTGATCGCCTCGATGGGCAGCCGCTGCACCTTCGTGCGGTGGCTGTAGCGGGAGATGCGGGCCATGCCCGGGTCGATCACGTACTTGATGCCGGGGACCGTCAGGGAGGTCTCGGCGACGTTCGTCGCGAGGACGATGCGTCTTCCCGTGTGCTGCTGGAACACGCGGTGCTGCTCGGCGTGCGACAGCCGGGCGTACAGCGGCAGCACTTCCGTGAACCGGTAGTTCTTCTTGTTCAGCGCGTCCGCCGTGTCGCGGATCTCGCGCTCTCCGGAGAGGAAGACGAGAATGTCGCCCTTCCCCTCCGCCTGCAGCTCCTCCACGGCGTCCGTGATCGCGGTGATCTGGTCGCGGTCGGAGTCGTCCCCCTCCTCTTCGAGGAGGGGGCGGTAACGGACCTCGACGGGATACGTGCGGCCGGAGACCTCCACGATCGGGGCGTCCCCGAAGTGCCGCGAGAACCGCTCGGGGTCGATCGTCGCCGAGGTGATGACGACCTTCAGGTCCGGGCGCTTCGGCAGCAGCTGGGCGAGATACCCCAGCAGGAAGTCGATGTTGAGCGACCGCTCGTGCGCCTCGTCGATGATGATCGTGTCGTACGCGCGCAGCTCGCGGTCCGTCTGGATCTCGGCCAGCAGGATGCCGTCCGTCATCAGCTTCACGAACGTGTCCGCGCCGACCTGGTCGGTGAAGCGGACCTTCCAGCCGACGGCCTCGCCGAGCGGCGTGTCCAGCTCGTCGGCGACACGCTCCGCCACCGTGCGGGCCGCGATGCGGCGCGGCTGCGTGTGCCCGATCATGCCGCGCACGCCCCGGCCGAGCTCCATGCAGATCTTGGGGATCTGAGTGGTCTTGCCCGAGCCGGTCTCACCCGCGACGATCACGACCTGGTGGTCGCGGATCGCCTCGGCGATGTCGTCCTTCTTCTGGCTGACCGGCAGCTCTTGCGGATACGTGATCGTGGGCAGCCGGCTGCCCCGCTCGGCCATCCGCGCCGCGCCCTTGTCGACATCCGCCGCAATCTCGGCGAGGACGGCGGCACGGGCCTCGGGCTTGCGGATCCGGCGCGCACCCTCCAGCCGCCTGCCGATCCGGTGCTCGTCGCGCAGCGAGAGCTCGGAGAGGCGGGAGGCGAGGGCGTCGAGGGTGAGGGCGGGCTGCGTAGACATACGCCGTCAAGGATCTCACCCGCGACTCGGCGGTGGCGAACCGATTTCCGGTGGGGCACCGCCCGGCACGTACGATTCCGGGCATGCCGACCCGTACGCGCGCGCCCTGGAGCCCCCTCGCGGTGGTCTTCCTCGTCGTGCTCGGCCTCGGCATGTTCTGCGGGCCCGCGTCCGCCGCGCAGCAGCCGGTGGCCGAGCCCGCGGGTGCCGTGGCGGCCGTCGCCGCCGACACGCAGGGCCCGCCCGGCTGCGGCAAGGGCGCCGACCGGGACGCCGACCAGGCACCGGGCACCCCGCAGCGCCCCGGAGCGGCGTACGAACTGCTGCCCGCGCTGTACGACGCCCGCGCGGGGTCCGGCTCGTGGGGCGCCGACCAGGCCGTGCTCCTGGAGACACCGGGCCGCGCGCCGCCCGCGCTCACCCCGCCCTCACCGATAGATCTCTCGGTCCTGCGCGTGTAGGAGGCCCCTGACGCAGGGGCCCTACAACGACGCACGACACACAACACGTACGAGACGTACGAGACGTACGAGACGTACGAGACGTACGAGACGTACGAGACGTACGCAGGACACGAGAGAGCACAGCCATGCCCAAGAACGTCAACAACGACAACAGCGACAACAAGAAGAGCCGCAACATCGCCATCGGCGCGGGTGTCGCCGTCGCAGCGGTGCTGCTCGGCGTCGCCTCGTACACCGCGACCAAGCCGGACTCCGGTGGCGGCACCGTGAAGGAGGCGGCCGCGGGTGCCGCGCCCTCCGCGGAGCAGGAGGCCGGCGTCTACCCCGAGCTGGAGAAGCTCGCCCGGCGCGACGCGAAGGATCCGCTCGCGCGGGGGCGCGCGGACGCGCCCGTCGTGATGGTCGAGTACGCCGACTTCAAGTGCGGCTTCTGCGGCAAGTTCGCCCGCGACACCGAGCCCGGCCTCGTGAAGAAGTACGTCGACGAGGGCACCCTGCGCATCGAATGGCGCAACTTCCCGATCTTCGGCGAGGACTCCGAGCGGGCCGCGCGCGGCGCGTGGGCGGCGGGGCGGCAGGGCCGCTTCTGGCAGTTCCACGAGGCCGCGTACGCCGAGGGCGCCAAGGAGAAGGGCTTCGGCGAGGGACGGCTGACGGAGCTGGCGAAGGAGGCCGGGGTCAAGGACGTCGGCCGGTTCGTGAAGGACCTGGACAGCGACGCCGCCGAGGCCGCGGTGAAGAAGGACCAGGAGGAGGCGTACGGCCTCGGCGCCGCCTCGACGCCGTCCTTCCTGATCAACGGGCGGCCCGTCTCGGGCGCCCAGCCGGACCAGGTCTTCGACCAGGCGATCGAGGCGGCGGCCAGGCAGGCGAAGGGCAAGGCTCCGGCGGGCGAGGGGAAGGGCGAGGGCAAGGCCGACGCGGGCAAGGGCGGCTCCGAGTGACCGCCGACGTCGGGTACTTCGCCGCGTTCCTGGGCGGACTGCTCGCCCTGGTGAGCCCGTGCAGCGCGCTCCTGCTGCCCGCCTTCTTCGCCTACTCGATCGACTCCGCCTCGCGCCTCGTCGCGCGGACCGGCATCTTCTACGCCGGACTCGCGACGACCCTCGTGCCGCTCGGCGCGGCCGGCTCCTACGCCGGACGGTTCTTCTTCGGCCACCGCGACCAGCTCGTGCTCGCCGCCGGATGGCTGATCGTCGGCCTCGGCGTGCTGCAGATCCTCGGCATGGGGTTCGCCTCGCGGAGGATGGCCGAGCTGTCGGGCCGCATCCGGCCCACCACCGCCTTCTCCGTGTACGCGCTGGGGGCGGTGTACGGGCTCGCAGGGTTCTGCGCGGGGCCGATCCTCGGCAGCGTCCTGACGGTGGCGGCGGTGAGCGGAAGCCCGGTCTACGGAGGGCTGCTGCTCGCCGTGTACGCGCTGGGGATGGCCGTGCCGCTCTTCCTGCTCGCGCTGCTCTGGGAGCGGTTCGACCTGGGGCGGCGCAGGTGGCTGCGGGGCCGGACGTTCCGCATCGGGCGATTCGAGCTGCACACGACGTCGCTGCTGTCGGGGCTGTTCTTCGTCGCGCTCGGGGCGCTGTTCCTCGCCTACGACGGGACGACCGCGCTGCCCGGTCTGCTGGACGTGGACGACTCGTTCGCCGTGGAGCAGTGGGCGGGCGGGGTCGGCCGTGCGGTGCCGGACGTGGTGCTGCTGGTCGGTGTGGTCGTGGTGGTGGGTGTGGTGCTCGGGGTGCGGGGGTGGCGGAGGCGTGACACGCGAGACCGGGAGTCCGTTTCGCCGGATTCGCCGCCTGCTTCACCTGCTGAGTGAGAAGGCTGCTTATGGGGTGTTTGGTTTAGCGTGTTCGTATGCCTGATCACGAGCCTGAGCAGCGGGAGCAGCGGGAGCAGCCTCAGCAGGGCGCGCACGGCGCGCATGGAGCGCATGGGCGTGTTCCCAGCCGAAGTGAGCGGTGGGACGCGTTCAAGAAGTCGCCCTTCCTGCCTGCGATCGTGCTGGTCTTCATCCTGGCGGCCGCAGCCGGGCTCTTCGCCGGTTCGTACACGTACTCCATGGCGAACCCGACCCCGCACCACATCCCCACCGCGGTGGTCGACGCGCCGGACTCGAAGCGGGGCAAGGCGTTCCTCGACGGCATGGAGAAGGCGCTGAACGCGTCGCTGGAGGTGCGCCGGTACGACAGCCGGGCGGCGGCGCTGCGGGACGTGGAGGAACAGAAGGTCTTCGCGGTCCTCGACGTGGCCCGCGGCGGCGGGGACGGGGGCGGGGACGGGAGCGGGGGCGGGGACAAGGTGACGCTGGACGTGTCCGGGGCGTCCGGGGCGTCCGTCGCGCAGGTGCTCGCGGAGACCGCGCCCAAGGTGGGCGAGAAGGTCGGTGTGCCGGTGGCGGTGAAGGACATCAAGCCGCTGCAGGAAGGCGACCCGCGAGGGCTCGCCATCTTCTACATCTCGCTGGCGGCCGTGATCATCGGCTTCGTGGGGGCCATTCAGCTGAGCGTGCACGCGCGCGGGCTGAATCCGGCGGAGCGGATCGGGTTCACGGTGCTGTACGCCCTGCTGGGCGCGTTCGTCATCGCGGCGGTCGTGGACTGGTGGCTGGGGGCGGTACGGCTGCCCTTCGTGGAGTCCTGGCTGATCCTGGCGCTGACGATGTTCGCGTCGGGGATGGTCTTCTCGATGTTCAACACGATGTTCGGGCGGTGGGCGATGCTGCCGACGTGGGGCCTGATGGTGCTCCTCGGCAATCCGTCGTCGGGCGGTGCGGTGTCCTGGCCGCTGCTTCCGTCCGTCCTCGGACACATCGGGCAGTGGCTGCCGCCGGGGGCGTCGGTCAACGCGCAGCACACGGCGGTGTACTTCGGCGGTCACCAGCACGCGTTTCCGTTCTTGGTGCTGGGGGGCTGGGCGCTGCTCTCCAGCGCGGTCTTCTGGGTCTGGCGCCATCGCCACCCGGGCGGCCGCGCGTCTTCTCCCGCTCATGCGGGGTAGCGCTTCAGCCTTACGCCCGTCTGGGGGCGGGGGTCTGCGCCTTTGCTTCGTCTGTGGGGCGGGGCCGCGGGGGTATGTGCGTACTCGCCATCCCTGCGCCACGCCTCAAGTCCAAAGGCGCCACAGCCGGCTCGGTGCTCCGTTCGCACATACCCCCACGTCCCCTCGCGAGCGCGTGCGCCTGCGGCCCAGTGGGGGACTCCCACCACCCGCCCCCACTCCCGCGGGCCGTCACAGGGCACCCCCCACCCACCTGCCCTTACTCCCGCAGGCCGCCGCAGGGCCCCCCGCCCACCTGCCCCTACTCCCGCAGGCCGCCGCAGGGCACCCCCCACCCACCCGCCCCTACTCCCGCTGGACGGTGCGGGGCGAACGGGTGGGTGGGTGGGATACATCCGCCGCGGAGCGGCGGGCCTGTTTGGAGCCGGGGGAGGGGGAGAGCGCGAGGGGGGAAACGGCAGAAGCCCCGCCGGGAAGGGCGGGGCTTCTGGAAGAGGTGGCTGGGGCCGGGATCGAACCGGCGACCTATCGCTTTTCAGGCGATCGCTCGTACCAACTGAGCTACCCAGCCACGCGATCCGCGTGGAATCGCAAGCGGTCCTGACGGGATTTGAACCCGCGGCCTCCACCTTGACAGGGTGGCGAGCACTCCAAACTGCTCCACAGGACCAAGCTTTGTGCGAGCACCAGTCTCGCACAAGGTGTTGCGTGCCCCCAACGGGATTCGAACCCGTGCTACCGCCTTGAAAGGGCGGCGTCCTGGGCCACTAGACGATGAGGGCTAAGGGCCCGCCTGGGCGCTTTGCAGCGCGTCGGGGACGTGAGAAGCATATGGGATGCGGGGAGCTATCGCCAAAACGGTTTAGCCGGAGGGGCTCGGGGAGGCCGGCGAGGAGGGTGCGCCGGGCCGGTTCTCCTTGGGCAGGTGGCGGCTGACCTCGGCCTTCGTGAGGCCGAGCCCGCCCAGTTTGATCTCGTCCCAGGCCTGCAGCCGCTTGGTCGTACGGTCCAGGTAGAGGACGGACGCCTCGACCGGGTCGGGGTACTTGCCCTCGACCGCGCGCAGCCCGCTGCCGCCCGTCGACCCCTCGATGCGCAGCCGCGTCCCCCCGTCCATGACCTCCATCTCCTGGTGGTGGACATGGCCCGCGAGGACCAGCGGAACCTCGCCGTCCGTCTCGCGCGCCGCCGTCGGGTTGTGCGCGACGGCCACGTCGACCGGCGTGCCGGCCGCCCGCTCGGCGCGCAGGGCGGAGGCGAGACGTATGCCCGCCATGTGCTCCACGGAGTCGCCCTCGGCCTTCTCCGAGCGGTCGGGCGTGTACTGCGGGTCGCCGATGCCGGCGAAGCGCAGGCCGGCGACGGTCGCGGCCCTGCCCTCGTCGAGGACGTGGACGTTCTTGAAGCGCTCCAGGTAGCGCTGGGTGGTGAGCGAGTCGTGGTTGCCGCGTACCCACACGTAGGGCGCGCCGAGGTCCTCGATCGGGTCGAGGAAGCCGTTCTCAGTGGCCGAGCCGTGGTCCATGGTGTCGCCCGAGTCGACGATGACGTCGATGTCGTACTGGGTGACGAGGGAAGAAATGATCTTCCAGCTCGCCGGGTTCAGGTGGATGTCCGAGACGTGCAGGACCCGCATGGTGGTGGGGTCCGGCTGGTACGCGGGAAGCGTGGACGTCACGTCGTAGAGCTTCGTCACGTTGGTGACCAGGCGTGCCAACTCCTGCTGGTACACGTCGAATTCGCTGACGATGCTGCGGGCGTTGCCGACGACGGAGGGGGCGCTGCTGAGCAGTCCTGAAAATTTCGGCTCCAGGACGGACTTCGGGTTCCAGGTGGCGTACGCGGCCGCCCCCGACGCGGCGAGCAGGGCGAGGGCGAGACCGCCCGCGGCGAGGGCGCGGCGCGGGCGGCGGTAGACGGCGAGGCCGAGGGCCGTGGCGCCCGAGACGACGGCGACGCAGGAGCGTACGGCGAGGTCGAGCGTGCCGTGGCCGACGTCGTCCGTGACCTCCTCCTGGAGGCCGGAGAGCCGTTCGGGGTGGTCGACCAGGGCCTGGGCGCGCACCGGGTCGAGGCGGTCCACGTCGACGTCCAGGCGGATGGGTGCCACGTGGGAGCGGAGCTCCAGGGCGCCGAGCGGCGAGACGTTGATCTTCGTGCCGCCGGAGACGGACGGGCGGAGCGTCATGCGGGTGTCCATCGGGCCGACGGGCGCGCGCACGCTGCCGACGATGAGCAGGCCGAGCCAGGCGCCCAGGACGACGACCGTGATCAGGCCCAGGGCGCGGGCGTAGGGGTGCGGGGGGCTGATCAGCTCGGTCGTGGGGTGGGTGCGGTGAGCGCGGTAGTGGCCCACGAGGGCGCCGCCCGCCCGTCGTACGCCCTGGAGAACGACTGTGAAGCCGCGTGCCATTGGTCCCGTATGCCCAAGTGCGGGTACGGGTATGCCGGGACGGGGCGGACGGCGTGGCCGACAATGGGGGTGTGCTGGAGATGACGCGCGAGGAGTTCGAGGAACTGGTCGGCGAGGCTCTCGACCGGATTCCACCGGAGTTGACACGCCTGATGGACAACGTGGCCGTGTTCGTCGAGGACGAGCCGCCGTCCGACGACCCCGAGCTGCTCGGGCTGTACGAGGGGACTCCGCTGACCGATCGCGGCGAGTGGTACGCCGGGGTGCTGCCGGACCGCATCACGATCTACCGGGGGCCGACGCTCCGGATGTGCGGGTCGCGCGAGGAGGTGGTCGCCGAGACGGAGATCACCGTGGTGCACGAGGTGGCCCACCACTTCGGCATCGACGACGCCCGGCTGCACGCGCTCGGGTACGGGTGAGCGAGGGCGCCGCCCTGATGTGCGGGGCCGGGCGGACCGGGGTCGGGGTCCGTGTCCTCTTGCGTGCCGCGGGAGTTGGGCAGGGCGTCTCGATTCCCAGAGCCTGTGTCATAACCCCGGCCGGGTGGTCGCCGCCTGGCACGCACCGGACGACGCCCACTGATCCGACCGGGGTGACGACACAGGCTCTCGCGCCTCAGGAGGTGCTCGGCCGTGCGCCAGTTGTACGTTCCCGTCCGTTGGGCCGCGGTCGCGGTGGCCGTAGCGGCGACCGCGGGCTGCATGAGCATCGGTGACGACGGAAACGCTCCGGCGCCCGACCGTTCCGCGGGGCAGCGCAGCGGGGCGGCCGCGCCCGGCGGCGACCCCGTGACGCAGAGCGGTGACGCGGCGTCCGGGGACGAGCACGGGCCGGGCCGCGGGCGGCACAAGGGCAAGAAGAAGGGCAAGGGCGGGTCCTCGCGTGCGGACCGGGCCGGGGCGGCGGGGGACGCGAAGCCCTCGGAGTCCTCATCGGCGGCGGCCTCCGAGAAGCCGCCGAAGCCGGGCAGGCCGGGGCAGCCGACCACGACCCGGCCGAAGCCGGTCCCGACGCGGACCAGCGCGACACCGGATCCGCCGAAGCCCACCCCCACCCCGACGCCGGATCCGACCACTCCGGAGCCGTCGTCCTCGGAGGGGTCGGGGCAGGGGGCCCAGCTCCAGCGGCGGAACGCGGAGATCCCGGAGCGCGAGCCGTCGCCCCAGGCAGGCCCTCACTGAAGAATGCGCAGGTGAGAGGGGGTTTCGCGGGGGCGGTTTGCCATATGGGGTGGGGGGTGCGTATGGTGGTAGATCGTTTGATCCCATTTGCCCGGCGCCGACACAGAAGAGCGCCGCGTGGCGCGTACTCTCCCTTGCCGTGGCTGACCGCATCGAGGCGGTCCATTGCGAAATCACGGAGTTGACGGGCGCGTGCCGAGACTCCGGAAGGTTTCGCATTTCGCATGTCCATTTTCAGTTCTGACCACGCCGTCCTGCCCGAGAACGAGATCGTCGAGAACGACGCGGCCGTAGTGGCCGCCGCCGAGATCGTCGAGTCCGCCGAGGCTCAGGACCTCACCGAGGTCACCTCCGAGGCCCCCCAGGCCTCTGACGCCTCCGACGTCTCCGAGGCGGCTGTCGACGCCGACGCCGACGCCGACGCTGACGCCGAGCCCGAGATGACCTTCGCGGACCTCGGTCTGCCCGAGGGCATCGTCCGCAAGCTCGCGCAGAACGGCGTCACCACGCCCTTCCCGATCCAGGCCGCGACCATCCCGGACGCCCTGGCCGGCAAGGACATCCTGGGCCGCGGCCGTACCGGCTCCGGCAAGACCCTCTCCTTCGGCCTGCCGATGCTGGCGACCCTCGCCGAGGGCGGCCGCACCGAGAAGAAGAAGCCCCGCGGCGTCATCCTCACCCCGACCCGCGAGCTCGCGATGCAGGTCGCGGACGCCCTCCAGCCCTACGGCGACGTCCTCGGCCTGAAGATGAAGGTCGTCTGCGGCGGCACGTCGATGGGCAACCAGATCTACGCCCTGGAGCGCGGCGTCGACATCCTCGTCGCCACCCCGGGCCGCCTGCGCGACATCATCAGCCGCGGCGCCTGCTCGCTGGAGAACACCCAGATCGCGGTGCTCGACGAGGCCGACCAGATGTCCGACCTGGGCTTCCTGCCCGAGGTCACCGAGCTGCTCGACCAGGTGCCGTCCGGCGGCCAGCGCATGCTGTTCTCGGCCACGATGGAGAACGAGATCTCCACGCTGGTCAAGCGCTACCTGACCAACCCGGTGACGCACGAGGTCGACAGCGCCCAGGGCAACGTCACGACCATGACGCACCACATCCTCATCGTGAAGCCCCGCGACAAGGCGCCCGTCACGGCCGCCATCGCCGCGCGCAAGGGCCGCACGATCATCTTCGTCCGCACCCAGCTGGGCGCCGACCGCATCGCCGAGCAGCTCTGCGACTCCGGCGTGAAGGCCGACGCGCTGCACGGCGGCATGACGCAGGGCGCTCGGACGCGCGTCCTGGAGGACTTCAAGAAGGGCTACGTCAACGCCCTTGTCGCCACCGACGTCGCCGCCCGCGGCATCCACGTCGACGGCATCGACCTGGTCCTGAACGTGGACCCGGCCGGCGACCACAAGGACTACCTGCACCGCTCGGGCCGTACGGCCCGAGCCGGCCGCAGCGGCACGGTCGTCTCGCTCTCCCTCCCGCACCAGCGCCGCCAGATCTTCCGCCTGATGGAGGACGCGGGCGTCGACGCCACGCGCCACATCATCAACGGCGGCGGCACCTTCGACCCGGAGGTCGCCGAGATCACCGGCGCCCGCTCGATGACCGAGGTGCAGGCCGACTCCGCGGGCAACGCCGCGACCCAGGCCGAGCGCGAGGTCAAGGAGCTCACCAAGGAGCTGGAGCGCGCCACGCGCCGCGCCGCCGAGCTGCGCGAGGAGGCCGACCGCCTCACCGCGCGTGCCGCCCGTGAGCGCGGCGAGGACCCGGAGACCGCGATCGCCGAGGCCGCTGCCGCCGCCGAGGCGGTCGTGGAGGCCGCCGTGTCGGTCCCCGAGCAGCCGGTCGCCGAGCGCTCCGAGCGCCCGGTCCGCGAGGAGCGTTCCTCCTCTTACGAGAACCGCCGCCCGCAGCGTGACGAGCGCGGCAACTACGAGCGCCGCGACAACCGTGGCGGTGGCTTCAACCGCGACCGCCGCGACGACAACCGCGGTGGCGGCTTCAACCGTGACCGTCGTGACGACAACCGTGGTGGCGGCTTCCGCCGTGACGACCGTCCGTCCGGCGGCGACCGTGGCGGCCGTTCGTTCGAGCGCCGTGACGACAACCGTGGCGGTGGCTTCAACCGTGACCGTCGTGACGACAACCGTGGTGGCGGCTTCCGTCGCGACGACCGTCCGTCCGGCGGCGACCGTGGCGGCCGTTCGTTCGAGCGCCGTGACGACAACCGCGGTGGTGGCTTCAACCGCGACCGTCGTGACGACAACCGCGGTGGCGGCTTCAACCGTGACCGTCGTGACGACAACCGTGGTGGCGGCTTCCGCCGCGACGACCGCCCCTCCGGCGGCCACCGCGGCAGCGACCGTCCGTTCAACCGCGACCGTCGCGACGACCGCCCCTCCGGCGGCTCGGGCGGCTTCCGCCCCGGCGGCCACGACCGCCCGTCGTACAACCGCCGCGACGACCGCACCGGCTCCGGCACGGGTTCGTTCGGCCGCCGCGACGACAAGCCGCGCTGGAAGCGCAACGGCTGATCTCCAGCCAGGATCTGTAGCCAGATCACTCTGACCGAAGGGCCCGCCCGACGTACGCGTCGGGCGGGCCCTTCGGCGTGTCCGCACCGCCCCGCCATAAAGCGCGTACCGATGTCAGTACTCGCTGTTACCTTCGGGCACGTTGGAAATGGTGGTCCGGTGGGGAGCCGGGCCGACTGGGAGGGGACCCCGTGGTTCGTCATGCCTTCGTGCGCTGCGCAGTCGCTGCCGCACTCGCCTCGTCAGCCGTCGTCGCCACACCGTGGGCGGCCGGGGCGGCGGAGAACCGGGCGCCGGAGCAACCGGCGCGGGCGGATCTGAAGACCGGTGACAAGGAGTGCGCCGCCGGCGCCGAGAGACCCTATGTCCGTACCCGGCCGCAGCTGAGAGCGGTGCTCCGCGATCCGGACGCGCAGCCGGTCTCCGCGGAGTTCGAGGTGTCCTGGCAGGGCGGGGACGGGGAGCGGCAGGTGCGCTCCGCGTCGACGACGTCCAAGAGGAGTGGCTCGTCGTTCAGCTGGACCGTTCCCGAAGATCTGCCGGCGCTCACCGAGGTGAGCTGGCGGGTGCGGGCCTTCGACGGTACGGCGTGGGGGCCGTGGAGCGCTGAGGGGGCCCCTGGCGGCTGCGAGTTCGTGTACGACAACGAGGCGCCCGCGAAGCCTTCGGTGGCGTCGCCGCAGTATCCGAACGACGACGTGTGGCACGACGGGGTCGGCGTGCGCGGCACGTTCACGGTCGACTCGGACTCCGACGACACCGTGGCCTACGTCTACAGCTTCATCGGGGGGACGCCGAAGACCGTCGAGCCCGAACGGCCGGGCGGGCCTGCCGAATTCAGCTGGCTGCCGGAGCGGGAAGGCCCGATGACGGTCAGCGTCCAGGCGCAGGACCGTGCCGGGAACAGGAGCGCGCCGACGAGCTACCGGTTCCGCGTGAAGAAGGGCAGCGCACCGGCCGCCCACTGGAAGCTCGCCGACCCGGCGGGGTCTTCCGAAGGCGCTGCCGAATCGGGCGGCAAGCCCGCCAGGGCGGGTTCCGGTGTCACCTTCGGCGCCGAAGGGCCGGCTCGTACGGCAGTGGGGTCGGCGGCGCGGCTGGACGGTTCGGCCGACGCGTATCTGTCGCCGGGCGCCCCCGCCGTGGACACCGGCGGGGCCTTCGCGGTGAGCGCCTGGGTACGGCCGGACGAGGTGGGCCGGGGCATGGCCGCGGTGAGCCAGGACGGGGACGGAGCGGCGGCCTACCGGCTGGGGACCGACGGCGACGGGGCTTGGTCCTTCGCGCTGGGCGGGCCGGAAGGCGCTGTCGTACGGGCGAAGGGCGGCACTCCGGAGAGCGGGGAGTGGGCGCAGCTGACGGGTGTGTACGACCCGGCGGAGAAGACGGCCCGGCTGTATGTGAACGGCCGCCTCGTCGACAAGGCGGAGAACGCTCCGGCACCCCGCGGAACCGGTGACGCGCAGATCGGCCGGGCCCTGGGCGAGTCCGGGCAGGGCGGGAACTGGGCCGGCCGGATCGCCGACGTACGCGCGTGGAACCGGGTCGTCGTCCCGGCGGAAGCGGCGCAGCTCGCGGAGCGCGCGGCCGTGCGTGCGGGGCACTGGCGGCTCGACCAGGCGCCCGGGGGAGCGAGCCCCGAGGAGGACGGCGGGCAGCCGTTGCGGTTGGGCGGGGACGCGAAGATCCGCCGCGACGACCAGACGTGCGACCCGCTGGACCCGGCGTGCGGTCCTGGGAACCCGGCGATGGTGGGCGAGGGGGAGCTGCTCCTCGACGGCGACGGTGACTTCGCCGCGACCGGCGCCCCGGTCGTGGACACCGGCGACAGTTTCTCGCTGGCCGCACATGTGCGGATCGACCCGGCCGCCGCGGACCGGACGATGACGGTCCTTTCCCTGCCGGGCGAGCACAACGACCTCGCCACGCTGCGGTACACGCCGCAGCGGCAGATATGGGAGCTGGCCCTGGCTCACGAGGACCGGGCGGGAGCGGAGACGACGACGCTCAAGGCGGAGAACGACTGGGCCTCGCCGGGTGACGCGCAGCACCTGGCTGTGGTGTACGACGACGGGGCCGACGAGGTGCTGCTGTACGTCGACGGCACGGTGCTGGCCCGTGCGCCGTTCCACCACGCGTGGAAGGCCACGGGCGGGCTCCAGGTCGGCCGGGCCGCGACGGCGGACGGCCGGGGCGAGTACCTGCACGGGGCCGTGGACGACGTGCACGCCTACGCGGGCGTGCTCGGCGAGCAGGAGGTGGCGAGGCTGCGCGTGTCGAGTTGACGTGCCGCAGGAGCTCCTGCGGAAGCTTCCGCGGGAGGCTTCCGCAGGTTACGGAACCTCTTGTTCCGTAACCGCGCCGGTCCTCGACGGCGATACCCGATCGGCTGGCGGGCCCCGTCCCGCTATGCTCGGGGGTGCACCGACGAGGACCGTTAGCTCAATTGGCAGAGCAGTGGACTTTTAATCCATTGGTTGTGGGTTCGAGTCCCACACGGTCTACAGGGAAAGCCCAGCTCGGAGAGGTCTCCGGCTGGGCTTTCGGTGTGTTGTGGGCCGTCAGGGGCGGCGGAGTGCCGAGATCTCGAACTCGACCGTCACCTTCGGGCTGACGAACAGCACGTCCGCGGCGTTCGCGGTCGCGCCCCAGTCCTTGCGGTTGATCAGGACGCTGCCCTTGAAGCCGACGCGCAGCTCGCCCCGCGCGTCGTTCTCGCCGCCGGTCGTCTCGACGGTCAGGGTGAGCGGCTTGGTCGTGCCGCGCAGCGTCAGGTCGCCGGTCACCTCGAAGGTGGTCCCGTCGACCTGCTCCACCGCGGTCGAGGCGAAGGTGATGACGGGGTGGTTCGCCGCGTCCAGGAACTTCGCGCGTACCGGGTCGTCGCGGAACTTGTTGTGGCTCTGGAGGCTCTTCGCCTGGATCGTGAGGTGGATGCCGGACTTCGAGGGATCGTCGCCGTCGAGCTGCGCACTGCCCTCGAACTCCTCGAAGTGCCCGCGGACCTGGGGTCCGACCGAGTGCCGGGCGACGAAGCCGAGCCGGGTGCGGGCGGTGTCGAGGACGTACTCGCCGCTCAGTTCGCTGAGCTTGCTGATGGTTGGCATTGCCTGGTCACTCCCGTGGATGGGTCGTGGAGGCACGAACATACCGCCGGGGTCCGCACCCCTTCGGGCTGCTCAAGCGGCGGCCCACCCTGAGTCAAGTGGTTCGACGCACCCCTCCGGATGGCGTACTGTTGGGTTTACCGACGCGGGGTGGAGCAGCTCGGTAGCTCGCTGGGCTCATAACCCAGAGGTCGCAGGTTCAAATCCTGTCCCCGCTACTGAAGACCCAGGGCCCGGAACCAGAACATGGTTCCGGGCCCTGGGTGTTTTCCGGGCCCGGGTGTTTCGTTCGGGCGCGGGTGTGACGTCACCCGCCCGGCCCGCACCAGGTCGCAGCCTCCTCCCGCTGCGGGAACCCTGGGTGGAGCGCGGTCATGGGCGCGGAGTCGGCGGGAGACAAGCGGTGGGGCAGCGAGGAGGACCCGACGACGGGAGGGTCAGGGGGGCCAAGGGGGCCAGGGGTGCCACCGGTCCCGAGCGTGCCTTCGTGCGGGTCCTGCCGCTCCTGCTGCTCATCGTCGGGGTCTGCTACGACGCCGCGACCCCGCCGGAGTTCACCGCCGCCCCGCTCTTCACGGCCGCCCCGCTGATCGCCGCTCCCTTCTACTCGCTGCTCAGTACCGTCCTGACCGGCGCGGCGGCCACCGGCGCCGTCCTCTTCCTGCACTACGGCAACGGCGTCAGCAGCCATGTCGAGGTCGTCACCGAAGTGGTCACCGTGGCGACCGTCGCCGCCCTCGCGATCGTGATCAACCGTGTCGTGCGCCGCGGCAACGACCGGCTCGCCATCGCCCGCTCCATCTCCGAGGCCACCCAGCGCGCCGTGCTGCCCGCGCCGGACCCGCGCATCGGCGGGCTCGACATCGCGGCACGGTACGAGGCCGCGCAGGCGGACGCGTTCATCGGGGGCGATCTGTACGCGGTGCAGGACACCCCGCACGGCGTGCGGCTCATCGTCGGCGACGTACGCGGAAAGGGCATGGGCGCGGTCGCGGCGGTCGCCGTCGTCATCGGTGCCTTCCGGGAGGCCGCCGAGCAGGAGGCCACCCTGGAGGCGGTGGCGCAGCGCCTGGAGCGGGCGCTGGCGCGCGAGGGGACCCGGCGCGACGGTCTCGACGCGTTCGAGGGGTTCACCACCGCCGTCCTCGCGGAGATCCGGCACGGCGAGGGTTCCGTACGCCTGATCAACCGCGGGCACCCGCCGCCGCTGCTGCTGCGCGGCGACGGGCGGCTGTGCGTCATGTCGGCGAGCGAGCCCGCGCTGCCGCTCGGCATGGGCGACCTGGGGGTCTGGCCGGACCGGGCGGACGAGTCGGAGTTCCCGCCCGGCGCGACGCTGCTCTTCTACACGGACGGCCTGTCGGAGGCGCGCGACGCGGCGGGGGAGTTCTACGATCCCGCGGCGCGGCTCGGCGGGCGGATCTTCCCGGGCCGGGGCGGCCCGCACGCGCTGCTCGCCGCCCTCGCGGGGGAGGTGCGGCGGCACACGGGGGGCGCCATGACGGATGACATGGCGCTGCTCGCGGTGCGGCGGCCCGCCACCGGCGATCCGGAGGTCACCACCGGTGACTGAAGTGCACCACTCCGCATAACAACTGACACACGATCAAGGAAATGTAAAGCTCCGGTGTTTGAAGATCGGGGGCCAACTCGACCCGGTCCGCACCCTCGTGTCCCGGTACGTACGGCCGATGAGCGTTAACGATCAACCCGAACGGCTTGGAATACGGACCCCCTGTCTATTAACGTTCGATAACGCAGCGCGGTCGTCCCAGCCGTCACTAGAGACGGCTCCGCGCGCACGCGCCTAATCCCGCAAGGGAGCCGGGGAACCACCAACTTGGGGTGAATCGGGCAGCTGTGCCTCCGTGCCAGGTGTTCGTAGGAGACCTTCCTGCTCCGAACCCGTCAGCTAACCCGGTAGGCGAGAAGGAAGGAAAGGAGCGCGCCCCAGTGGCGTCCAACCGGCCTGCCCCCCGAGCCGTGTACGTGCCGAATGACGACGACTTCGGCTCGTACGACGAGGGCCCCCTCGAATCCTTCGAGGAGTGGAACCCCACCGAGGAGTCCATCCGTCCCGTCCGCGGCAGGCACCGCGTGCACAAGAAGAGCGGCGGCGGGCTCGCCCGCAGCTCCACCGTGCTCGGCGTGGGCGTCATCGCCGCTGTCGGCGCGGGCGGCATCGCCACCGCGCAGGACGGCAAGCCGCCGGTCTCCATATCCCTGCCCGACCTGCCGGGCGTGGGCGCCGTCGCGGACTCGCTGCCGGCCGCCGAGTCCCTGCCGGGCGTCGGGTCCCTGATGTCCGACGACACGCCGGAGACGACCACGGCCGTGGCCGCCGCCCCGCTCACCGCCGCCGGTGTCAGCACCGCCGACGCCCAGCAGGGCACCACCGACGCGGGCGAGGCGCTGCGCGCCCGCATCATGCAGCAGGCCGAGAACCAGCAGGAGCAGGCGGACACCGCCGTGCGGACGGCGGCCGAGGAGGCCGCGGTCAAGAAGGCCGCCGAAGAGGCGGCCGACCAGCAGAAGGCGGCCGAGAAGGCGGCGGACGCCGAGGCCGCGGCCAAGAAGAAGAAGGAAGAGGAGGCCCGGAAGGCGAAGGCCGAGGCCGAGCGCCTGGCCAAGCTCGCCAAGAGCTACGCCATCCCCACCTCCTCGTACACCCTCACGTCGCACTTCGGTGACGCCGGTTCCATGTGGTCCTCCGGGCACCACACGGGTCTGGACTTCGCCGCTCCCACGGGTACCCCCCTCAAGGCCGTGCACACCGGCACCGTCAAGGAGGCCGGCTGGGCGGGCGCGTACGGCTACCGCACCGTGCTCGAACTGGAGGACGGCACGGAGGTCTGGTACTGCCACCAGTCCTCGCTCAACGTCAGCGCGGGCCAGAAGGTCAACACGGGCGACGTCATCGGCCGCGTCGGCGCGACGGGCAACGTCACCGGTCCGCACCTCCACCTGGAGGTCCACACGCCCGGCGGCTCCGGGATCGACCCGCTCGGCTGGCTGCGGAGCAAGGGCCTGAACCCCTGACGTGACCCCGCTGCCGGCCCGGTGAACGGAATTCGGTTTCCGGTGGCGGTGTTGAGGGACGTATGACTTCTCTTCGCCAGCTTGGCTCTTCCGACCTCGAAGTGTTCCCGCTCTCCCTCGGCGGCAACGTCTTCGGCTGGACCGCCGACCGGACGGCGTCCTTCGACGTCCTCGACGCCTACACCGCGGCCGGCGGCAACTTCATCGACACCGCCGACGTCTACTCGGCCTGGGTGGAGGGCAACCGGGGCGGCGAGTCCGAGAACCTCATCGGCGAGTGGCTGGCCGAGCGCGGCAACCGCTCCGACGTCGTCATCGCCACGAAGGCCGGCGCCCACCCCGAGTACAAGGGCCTCTCCGCGACCACCGTCAAGGGCGCGGTCGACGCCTCGCTGCGCCGCCTCGGCACCGATTACATCGACCTCTACTACACCCACTACGACGACCCGTCGGTCCCCGTCGAGGAGATCATCGGAACGCTCGACGGGCTGGTGCGGGACGGCAAGGTGCGGGCGATCGCGGCCTCCAACATCACCCCCGAGCGGCTCCAGGAGTCCCTCGACTTCTCCGACCGCGAGGGCCTCGCGCGGTATGTCGCGCTCCAGCCGCACTACAACCTCGTCTCCCGCGACACCTACGAGGGCCCGCTCCAGGAGGTCGCCTCCCGCTCCGGCCTCGCGGCCGTCCCGTACTACGCGCTCGCGTCCGGCTTCCTCACCGGCAAGTACCGCAAGGGCGCCAAGGTGGAGAGCGCGCGGAGCGGCCGGGTCGAGGAGTACGTGGGGAGCGAGCGGGGCGACCGTGTCCTCGCCGCGCTCGACGAGATCGCCGGGGCGCGGGGCGCCCAGGTCGCGACCGTGGCGCTCGCCTGGCTCGCGGCACAGCCGACCGTCGCGGCGCCGATCGCCTCCGCGCGCACGGTGGAGCAGCTGCCCGCCCTGCTCGCGGTCGGCGACCTGGAGCTGACGGAGGCGGAGGTCGCGGCGCTGACCGCCGCGTCCGCCTGACGCCCGGCGGTCAGGCGTCGCGGTAGGGGTTGTACGCCGGGTAGCCGTACGCCGGGTGGGGCTGCGGCTGCCCGTACGGGGGAGGGCCGTACGGGGAGGGGCCGGGGCCGTACGGCGCGTACGGCATCGGGGGCCTCACCGGCGCCGTCGCCCCGGCCGCGTACGCCAGCGCGGGGCGGGCCGGTTCGCGGCGCTCCCAGAGCTTTTCGAGAAGTTCCCGCTCGCGTACGACGAAGTCGGCCCCGGCCCGCCCGAGGCGGCCCCGGTGGCGCAGGAACGCGAGCGACGTCGCGTACGTCTGGTACTCCGTGACCGTGCGGGCCGCGGCCTTACCCCAGGTGTACGAGGCGTAGTCGCGGGCCAGTGAGCGGGCGCGCATCGAGCCGAGCGCGTACGGCTCGGGCGGCGTGAGCCAGCCCGCCGCCGTGTAGACGGGCAGCTCGTTGCGGATCATGCGAAGTTCGCGCTGCCGGGTCCAGATCGCCAGCCAGGTCAGCAGGCCGAACGCCGGGAGCATGAAGAGGGCGTACACGGCGAAGAAGCCGTACTGCCCGAAGACCGTCGAGCCGTTCCACAGCGCGTGCACGCCCATCGCGAGCAGTAGTCCGGTGAGCGGGAGCAGCACGCGGCGCAGGTGCCCGCGGTCGGCCGAGAGCGCGGCGATGCCGAAGCCGATGCCCGTCAGGACGGTGAACAGCGGGTGGGCGAACGGGGACATGACGACGCGGACGAAGAAGGTCGCGGCCGTCACCGACGCGAGGCCGCTCTCGCGGCTGAGCTGGTCGGTGACGAAGGCGTTGCCCAGATAGAGGATGTTCTCGGTGAACGCGAACCCGGTCGCGGTCACCCCGGCGATGACGATGCCGTCGACGATGCCGGTGAAGTCGCGTCTGCGGAAGAGGAAGACGAGCAGGACGGCCGCGGCCTTTGCGCTCTCCTCGACGACCGGGGCGATGACGGTGGCGCCGAGGGTGTCGGCGCTGCTGGGGTCGGCGGTGGCGGTGGCTATCCAGCGGATCGCGAAGCTGTTCGCGACGATCGCTATGAGCGCGGCCGCGCAGGCGCCCCAGGAGAAGGAGAAGAGGAGGTTCCGCCAGGGGCCCGGTGCCACCCGGTCCAGCCAGCGGAACGCGGCGACGAGCAGCGGCACCGGCACGGTCGCGAGGCCGAGCCCGACCAGGAAGCCCTCGGTGCCGGTCTGCTCCCTGACCAGGGCCAGGATCACCAGGCCGGAGAGGGCGAGCAGGGTGACGAGCGCGGCCACGCGTATCGCGCGCCGCTGCCACCAGTGGACGCGGCGCAGCGCCCCCGGGGCGGGCGCCTCGGGGGGTATCGGATACGGAGGACTGATGGCCACGTCGTCGACCCTAACGAGGGTGGCGGGCGGCCGCGACGGTGCCTCAGTCCTGCGACGGGGCGACGCGGCGGAACAGCAGGTCGTGGACGACGTGCCCCTTGTCCAGGCCTTGGCCCTCGAAGCGGGTGCGGGGGCGGAAGTCGGGGCGCGGCGCGTATCCGCCGTCGGCTTGGGTGTTCTCGAAGTCCGGGTGCGCGGTGAGCACCTCCAGCATCTGCTCGGCGTACGGCTCCCAGTCCGTCGCGCAGTGCAGCAGCGCGCCGGGCTTGAGGGAGGGCGCGGCGAGCGTCAGGAACTCCGGCTGGATGAGGCGGCGCTTGTGGTGGCGGGCCTTGGGCCAGGGGTCAGGGAAGTAGACGCGGAGGCCGTCGAGCGAGGCGGGCGCCAGCATCTCGCGGAGCAGGATGATCGCGTCGCCGTTGGCCACGCGGACGTTGGTCAGGCCGCCCCGCTCGGCGAGGGCGAGGAGGTTGCCCTGTCCCGGCGTGTGCACGTCGACGGCGAGGATGCCGGTGTCCGGGTCGGCGGCGGCCATCTGGGCGGTGGCCTCGCCCATGCCGAAGCCGATCTCCAGGACGACGGGCTTGGCGGACGGCGTCTCGCCGTCCCCGAAGAGCTCGGCGAGGTCCAGCGTGCGCAGCCCGTCGATGTCCAGGCCCCACTGGGGCCAGAGGCGGCGCAGCGCGTCCTCCTGGCTGGTGGTCACCCGGCTGCGGCGTGGCTGGAAGCTGCGGATCCGCCGCTCGTGGTGCGAGCCCGCGGGGTCGGGCGAGGGACCGCCGGGAAACCGCGGCGCGGCCTGCGCCCGGCCGCCGGACCGGGGGACATCGGAGCTGCCGGGGCCGCCGGAGGCGTCGGGGATACGGGAAGAGTCAGACACAGTGCGGCAATTTTACGGGGCGGGCGGGGGTGGGGTCGCGCCCCGCGACCGGGCCCCGGGGGCCTCACTCGCCCCGGAGCACGCCCAGCGCCCGGCGGGCGACCTCCCTGCCCACGGGGAGGGACGCCGTCGCGGCCGGCGAGGGCGCGTTCAGCACGTGGACCGTGCGGGGTCCCTCCCGGATCAGGAAGTCGTCGACCAGTGTGCCGTCCCGCAGGACGGCCTGGGCGCGGACGCCCGCGGGGGCCGGGACCAGGTCGGCGGGGCGGACCGCGGGCAGCAGCCTGCGCACCGCGTCGGTGAAGGCGGACTTGGAGGCGGAGCGGCGCAGCTCACCCGCCCCGTACCGCCAGTGGCGGCGGGCCAGGTGCCAGGAGCCGGGCCAGCCGAGGGTGCCGGCGAGCTCGCGGGGGCGGATGACCGACCAGTCGTACCCCTCGCGGGCGAGCGCGGGGACCGCGTTCGGGCCGACGTGGACGCCGCCGTCGATGCCCCGGGTGAGGTGGACGCCGAGGAAGGGGAAGGCCGGGTCGGGCACGGGATAGACGAGGCCGCGCACCAGCTCGGGGCGGGCCAGCTCGAAGTACTCCCCGCGGAACGGGACGATCCGCATGGCCGGGTCGTCGCCGGTGAGCCGCGCGATCTCGTCGCAGTGCAGCCCTCCGCAGTTGACCAGGACCTTGCCGCGGACGACGGAGCCGTCGGCGGTGCGGACCGCGACGCCGCGGTCGGGGCGGCGGTCGATGCGGACGGCCTCACCGGCCGCGCCGTACCGGATCTCGGCACCGGAGGCGTCGGCCAGGTGCCGCGCCACCGCGCTGTAGTCGCAGATCCCCGTCGTCCCGACGTGGATGGCGGCGAGGCCGCGGACCTCCGGCTCGTACTCGACTATCTGGGCGGGGCCCAGCTCGCGCACCGGGATGCCGTTCTCCCTGCCGCGCTGGACGAGGGCGTGCAGGCGGGGCAGCTCGTCCCGCTCCGTGGCGACGATCAGCTTGCCGGTGACCTCGTGCGCTATGCCGTACTCCGCGCAGAACTTGACCATCTCGGCGGCGCCGCGGACCGCGTACCTCGCCTTGAGCGAGCCCGGGCGGTAGTAGATCCCGCTGTGGATCACGCCGCTGTTGCGGCCCGTCTGGTGGCGGGCGGGGCCCGGCTCCTTCTCCAGGACCGTGACCGTGGTGCCGGGAGCGCCGCGCGTGAGCGCATACGCCGTCGCGAGCCCGACGATGCCGCCGCCGATCACCAGCACGTCGCAGTCGTACGCGACCTTCTTCACCGCGCCTCACCTCCCTCCACAGATACTGCCCTGCGCCACTGACAACGCCGCCAAACCCCGGGCGCCGGATGCTTCCCCACCGCTCCGCGCCGGTTCACCCGGCCTCAGCCGCTGGTTCACCCCGCGCCGCGGGCACCCCGGACACGCGGGCATCGCGGGCGGCGGGAGTCCCGCCTACGCCGGGGCCACCAGCAAGGGCCGGGCCCGCTCGCGGAGCTCGACCACCCGCGGCTCGTCCCCGTACGGCTCCAGGCGGTGGAGGAGGTCCTTCACGTACTCCGTGGTCCTCGCGGACGAGATCCGTCCGGCGACCTCCAGCGCCCGCGTCCCCTGCTCGCACGCCGCGTCGAGGTTCCCGGACTCCAGCTCGGCGACCGCCGACACCACGAGGCGTAAGCCGTGCGACCGCACGAACTCCTCCGTGGGGCGGGACAGCGCCTGCTCCGTGAAGCGCCGCACCTGCCGCGGCGCCTTCAGGTCGCGGTAGCACTCGGCGGCGTCGGCGGCGAAGCGGTCGTACGAGTAGAAGCCGAGCCAGGTGGGGTCGTGGTCGCCGTCCCTGGCCCGCTCAAGCCACCCTTCGGCGGCCCGCAGCGCCGCCCCCGCGGCCTGCGCGTCGTTGGCACGCGCGTGTGCCCGTGCCTCGACGAGGCGGAAGAAGCTCATGGTGCGGGCGGTCGCCAGGCCCCTGTTCCGCTCCAGGGCGGCCTGCGCGAGGTCGACCCCCTCGTCCCCGAAGCCGCGGTACGTCGCCTGGAGGGACATGGACGCCAGGACGTACCCCCCCAGGGGGACGTCGGCCGCCGCGCGCGCGAGCCGCAGCGCCTGGATGTAGTAGCGCTGGGCGGCTTCCTGCTGGCCGGTGTCGAAGGCCATCCACCCGGCGAGCCGGGTCAGCTCGGCCGACGCTCCGAAGAGGGCGCGTCCGACCTCGTCGGAGTACGAGCCGAGCAGCAGGGGCGCCGCCTCGACGCGCAGGCACTCCGGGACCATCGAGGAACGCCAGTCCCCGCCCCCGTACTTGGAGTCCCAGCGGCGGGCGTCCTCGGCGGCCTCCCGCAGCTTCAGTACGTCGCTGTGGCCGACCTTCATCGGCGCGCCGCTGTCGTCGGCGTGCACGGCGTCGCGGGGCGCCTCGCGCGAGACGTCGCGTGCGACGGAGCTGTCGGCCGGGGTTATCAGCCAGCGCGACGCGGGTGTCGCGTACGCGCTGACCGCGAAGGAGCCGGCCAGGGACTGCCAGATCCCGCCGCCCGCGCGCCGGCCCGCCAGATCGAGGCGGTACAGCTCGGTCGCGGACTTCACCGCCGCGCCCACGTCACGGGGGAAGGCGAGGCCCACCTCCGGCGCGGGGTCGGCGTCCGCGAGGCCGATCTCGTGCAGCGGCACCGGGCGGCCGAGCTTCTGTCCGATGGCCGCCGCGATCAGATGCGGGGCGGCGCCCTGCGGCACCATGCCCTTGGACACCCAGCGGGCCACCGATGTCTTGTCGTAACGGAGCGTCAACCCGCGTTGTGCGCCGAGGTCGTTGACCCGGCGGGCGAGTCCCGCATTGCTGATTCCCGCGAGGGCGAGAACGGTGCCGAGTTTTTCGTTCGGCCCGCGTTGCTCCCTGGACATGCGCCACCCCTCGACACAGACGGCTGCCGGGCGGTGACTGGACCGCACGGCATTCGTGCTGCGTTCCCCCGGGGGCAGCCCGGCCCGAGCCGTCGCGCGCCGCGATTCCGGGCGTCCTGCCCCGGGCTCCGCGCGCGGTGGCCGGAATGGCGGCCGCAAGAGCGTTTGGCCGATCCTCCAGGTATATGCCTCCGCGAAAACATCAGCACACACAGCGTAGTTCGCCGCATCCCAAGCGTTAAGAGGCGCAGTTCCGGATGGCGAGATTGTTGTCCGTGCGGAGGTGCGCCGACGGCGCCGCGTGCTCCCGCCGTGTGGCCGTGCGCCCGTGTGTGCGCTCTTCTCCGGCCATGGGGGGAGCGCTTCCATTGGCGATGCGTGGGTCGGCCCGCTGCGCTGGAGTCAGTGGGCTGGGGGACACCGCCGCCTCCATCCCCGCGGGCGGCGGACCGGTCCGGGAGGCGAACACCGCCTCCCGGGCTGTGTGTTGCCTCCGAACGGTTCCGCCGTGGGCCCATCACAGGCCGATTTGGCCGAAAAGCATCCCTGTACAGGGACGGTCATTTCGCCCACGAGCGTGGAGTGCGCCCACCCTCGTGAGGACCGCGTACGCCCTGCGCACAGGACGCTCGCAAGGCACGCTCAAGGCACCCTCCAGGCATATCCAAGGCATCTCCAAGAAGAGCACCTTCGTTCTAGGCTTCAACTACCGCCCTCCCAGGGCGCATTCACCGCCGCTCAAGCGGCCCCGCGGCCCTTCCCGCACGCCTCCTTCGTGGCAGCATGGGACCCCCAGATCTGTCCACAGCCTGTGGAGGCAGCGATGCGGTGGTTGGTGGGGTGGAGCAGTACCACCGCGAGACCCTCGGTGGTGGGCTCGGCCGGAGCCACCGGTGACGACGGCGAGACCGTGCACCCCGTGGGCTCCCAACTCCTGTGGGGCGACCCGGATCCGCTCTGGGCGGTCGGCGACTGGCGGGCCGACGAAGTACGCACAGTGACGGCCGACGAGCAGACCCGCATCGCGGTCCTCGGCGTCTGCGGAGCCTCCGACGACGAGCTGCGGGTCGGCCTCCTCGCCGCCCGGGGCGGTGCCCTGCGCCATCTGACCGCCTGGTCCGGCAGTTACACCGCGGTCGTCCAGGTCGGCCGCCGCGTCATGATCGCCGGCGACCTCGCGGGCGCCCGCCCCGTCTTCTTCACCCCCTGGGCGGGCGGCACGGCCTACGCGACGGCCGCGCTGCCGCTGGCCGACCTCATCGAGGCCCACCTGGACATCGGCCACCTCGCGGCACTGCTCGCCGCCCCCGACGTCCCCGAGGCGCTGCACGACTCCACCCCGTACCAGGGCGTGCGACGCGTACCACCGGGGCACGCGCTGATCCTGCGCGCGGGCGCACGGGAGATCGCCGGGTACGAACCGGTGGCCTCGCTGGCCGTCGCGGCGCCCACGGCCGACGCCGACAGCGCCGTGGACGGCGTACGCGACGCCCTCATCGAGGCGGTACGCGCCCGCCTCACCGCCCCACGCCACGTGCCGGGCATGGACGTCGACCCGGGGCCGGTGCCCGGCATGGGGCCCGCCGAACGGCGCGCGGCGCGTGGCATGCCGGTGCCCGGCATCGGAGCCGACCTCTCCGGAGGACCCGCTTCGGGCACCCTCGCTCTCCTCGCGGCCGGTCTGCCCGGGATGCCCGGCACGGTCCTCGGGCACGGCACGGGCGCGGGCGAGCGCCTCCTCGCCGTCACCTTCAACGACCTGGCCGTCAACGGCCGCGAGGCCGAACTGGAGCGGGCCGGCGCCATCGCGGCCAACCCCCGCCTGCACCACGTGGTCGTCGCCGCGGGCGAGGAAGCACTGCCCTACGCCGACCTCGAAGGACCGCTGACGGACGAGCCGAGCTCCACCCTGGTGACCGCCCAGCGCCACCGCGCGCGGCTCTCCTCGGGCAGCGCCGACCACTTCACGGGCCACGGCGCCCGGCAGGTCCTCGACGCCCACCCCGCCCGCCTCGCCGACCTCCTCATGGACCGCAGACGGCGCCACATGGTGCGCCCCGTCGCGGCACTGGCGAAGGCCGACGGGGGGTCGGTGCTGGTCCCCGCGCGCGTGTACGGCGCCGCCCGCAAGCTCGCCCGCATGCCGCACCGGGCCGGCGTCGACTCGCTCGCCGACCGGCTGCTGCACCGCCGCTTCGACGAACCGGGCGGGGCGGTCGGGGCGTCGCTCGCCGCCCTCGCGTGGGCCAGGCCCGGACCCGCCGCTCGCTGGCTCACCGGTGAGGCCCTCGCTGAAGTATCGGTTCGTCTGCAGGACACCACCCTGCGTGCGGGCGGCCCCGGCCAGCGCCCCGGCGAGTTCCGCGCGCGAGCGGCCCTCGCCCGGCACGCCGCGGACCTGCGCGTCCTGGAACAGGCGGCCGAGGTGCGCTTCCAGCGCCTGCACGCGCCCTTCCTCGACAACCAGGTCGTCCGCGCCTGCCGCGCACTCCCCGAGGCCCTCCGCGTGCAGCCCGGCGCGCGCGCCGCCATCCTGCGCACCGTCCTGGAAGGCGCCGGAGTCGCCGACCTGCCGGCCGGCTGGGGCACCCCGTCCCACTCCTCGAACGCGGTCGCCGCCCGCACCGGACTCCGCCTGGCGGTGGACGACCTCATCGCCCTCTTCGACACCCCGCTCCTCGCCCAGGCGGGCCTGGTCGAGGCCCGCGTCGTCCGCAAGGCCCTGCGCGCGGCCGCCGAAGGGGAACCGCTCCCGCTGGACGGCCTGGCCGACCTGGTCTCCACCGAACTGTGGCTGCGCCGACTGCTGTCGCGAAGAGGAACGTGCTGGACGGGGACTCCAGCACGGCAGCGGGCCGTCCCTACGGGGAGTGTGGTTCCGGAAAGGGGCGCCCTAGGAGCGGGGCGGTAGCGGGACGCGGGGGCACTCGCCCCGGTCCGGAGCCCGGCGACGTGCGCCGGAAGCCGAGACGTGCGCCGAGACATGCGCCGGAAAAGAAACCACGCGCCCCCGCGCATCCGTACGGGGAGAATGACGTGGTGCGGTACCGAATCCTGGGCGCCACCGAGGCGTACGACGACCAAGGCGCCCCCCTGCCCGTGGGGGGCCAGCGGCTGCGCGCCCTCCTCGCCGCCCTCGCGCTCCACGCGAACCGCACGGCCACCGTCGGCACCCTCATCGACGAGGTCTGGGCCGACGACCCGCCGGCCGACGCCCCCGCCGCCCTGCAGGCCCTCGTCGGCCGTCTGCGCCGCGCACTCGGCAAGGACGCCGTCGCGTCGGCCCCCGGGGGCTACCGCCTCGCCGTCGCCCCCGCCGACGTCGACCTGCACCGCTTCGAGGAGCTCACGCGCGAGGGCAGGGCGGCCCTGGACCGCGAAGAGCCGGCCCTCGCCGCCCGCACCCTGCGCGACGCCCTCGCCCTGTGGCGCGGCCCCGCCCTCGCCGACCTGCCCGACCGCACCACCGCGGCCCGCCCCGAGGCCCTGCGCGCCGAGGCCGTCCGCGCGCGGATCGAGGCGGACCTGCTCCTGGGCCGCGCCCCCGACGTCGTACCGGAGCTGCGGGAACTGACCACCGCCCAGCCGTACGACGAAACACTGCGCGCCCTGCTGATCCGCGCCCTGCGCGACGCCGGGCGCGGGGCGGACGCCCTCGCCGCCTACGAGGACGCGCGCCGGTCCCTCGCCGACGGACTCGGCGCCGACCCGGGGCCGGAGCTGCGGGCGCTGCACGCGGAGTTGCTGGCGGGGTCGCAGACACCGGAGCGATCGGTGGGGCAGCCCCAGCAGCCTCAGGCCCAGCCTCAGCAGCCTCAGCAGCCCCAGTGGTCACAGCAGCCGCACCCACCGCGGCAGCCGGAGCGACCAGCCCAGGCGGACCAGAGACCGGCGGCACCCGAGCCGTCGCCGTCACAGCCGTCGCCGTCACAGCCGTCACCGTCACACCGGCACTCGGGCAGGACCGAGCAGAACGGGAACATCCGCACCCGCTTGACATCCTTCGTCGGCCGGGAACCCGAACTCGCGGCCATCCGTTCGGACTTGCACAGGGCCCGCCTCGTCACCCTCACAGGACCGGGCGGCTCCGGCAAGACCCGCCTCGCCGAGGAAGCCGCCGCCGGGCATCCGCAGGCATGGCTGGCCGAGCTCGCCCCGCTCGACCACCCGGAGGCGGTGCCCGGCGCTGTCGTCAGCGCGCTCGGTCTGCGCGAGACCGTGCTCATGACCAGCGAACTGTCCGCCCCGCAGGACGACCCGATCGCCCTGCTCGTCGAGTACTGCGCTCCGCGCAGCCTGCTCCTGCTCCTCGACAACTGCGAACACGTCATCGGTGCCGCCGCCGAGCTCGCCGAGGCCCTCCTCACCCACTGCCCCGGCCTCACCATCCTCGCCACCAGCCGCGAACCCCTCGGCGTGCCGGGCGAGTCGGTGCGCCCCGTGGAGCCGCTCCCGCCCGACCCCGCCCACCGGCTCTTCACCGAGCGGGCCACGGCGGTGCGGCCCGGCTTCGACCCCGAGGAGGACGCGGCGGCCGTCGCCGAGATCTGCCGCCGACTCGACGGACTGCCGCTCGCCATCGAGCTGGCCGCCGCCCGCCTGCGGCTGCTCACCCCGCGCCAGATCGCCGACCGCCTCGACGACCGCTTCCGCCTCCTCACCAGCGGCGCCCGCACGGCCCTGCCCCGCCAGCAGACCCTGCGAGCCGTCGTCGACTGGTCCTGGGACCTCCTGGACGACGCCGAGCGGACCGTGCTGCGCGAGGCGTCCGTCTTCGCGGGCAGCTGGGAC